>JANNWR010000429.1:0-4089 GCA_031408715.1 bacterium | reverse complement strand
ACAATGGATCTCTCCTGCGACCCGGAAGTTCTGGTTGCCACAGTCACTCGTCACGGCACCGAGATCCTTGTCGATGACCACGATCCAGCAGCTGTCGGACTGGATGCTGATGCGGTGGCGCTTGGAGCACCCGATGCCGGCGAACGCGAGGATGGCCAGCGCGCAGAGGGGAAGCATCCAGTCCGACAGTTGCTGGATCGCGGTCATCGACAAGGATCTCGGTGCCGTGACGAGTGACTCTGGCAACCAGAACTTCCGGGTCGCAGGAGAGATCCATTGTGTCGCGGTCACCAATCGCGACACTGTGGGATTCGTCCGCGTGCGCATCGACGATGGTGCATGGGCCGAGAGCGCGGTGCCGCTCGGCACCGCCGAGATCTGCCGCTGACGCACGCCGGGAAGCCGCACCGCCACGGAGGGGCCGGCGCATGAACGTGCTCGTCGTCGATGACGAACTGAAGAACGCCGAGCTGGTCGCGGCCGAACTGCGCGATGCCGGCTTCCATACCGCACACGTGGGCGGCGGGGCCGCGGCACTCCAGCAGCTCGAAGCCGGCGGCATCGATGCGCTGGTCACCGACCTGCGCATGAAGCCACCCGATGGCATGGCGCTCCTGGCCGAGGTGCGCAGGCGCTGGCCCGATGTCGTGGTGGTGATGATGACCGCGTTCGCCGCACTCGAGACCGCACGCCAGGCCCTCAAACTCGGTGCGCACGACTACGTCGAGAAGGAAGGCGATTACGTCGAGGTGGTGGCGCGCGTGCTGCGTGAGGCCGCCGAGAAGCGCGACCTGCAGCAATCGAACCGCACGTTGTCGGCGAGCGTCGAGTCGCTGCGCCGCGACACCCTGCCCGTGGTCGGCGAAGCGCCCGCGACGCGCGTGGCACTCGACCTCGCGAGGAAGGTCGCGGTCACCGACAGCACGGTCCTGCTGCGCGGCGAGAGCGGTACGGGCAAGGACCTGTTCGCGCGCACGCTGCATGCGCTGTCCAGGCGCGCCGGCGGACCGTGGGTCAAGGTCAACTGTGGCGCGCTGCCCGAGGCGCTGCTCGAGTCGGAGCTCTTTGGTCATGAGAAGGGCGCGTTCACCGGAGCGATCAAGCAGAAATCAGGCCGGTTCGAGGACGCTCACGGCGGCACCATCTTCCTGGACGAGATCGGCGAGATGCCACTGTCCTTGCAGGTCAAGCTGCTGCAGGCCATCGAAGAGAAGACGTTCATGCGGGTCGGCGGCAACAAGCCGGTCACGGTCGATGCGCGCATCATCGCAGCGACCAATCGTCCGCTCGAGGACATGGTCCAGGCGCGCACGTTTCGCGAGGATCTGTTCTTCCGCCTCAATGTCTTCCCGATCGTGCTGCCGCCGCTGCGCGAACGACCCGGCGACATCGCCCGCCTGGTCGAGCACGTGCTACGCCGGCAGGGCGCACCGGTCGACAAGGTGGAGCCCGCGGCGTTGCGCGCGCTCGAGGGCTACGCGTTTCCCGGCAACGTGCGCGAGCTCGAGCATACGATCGAACGCGCGCTGATCCTGGCGGGAGCGGATGCCATCACCACCGCACACCTGTCGTTCGCGCAGTCGCCGGTGAGTGCCGAGCCGTCGTGGGTGCCGCGCATCCCGCCCGCAGGACTGTCGCTCGAAGCACTCGAGAGGGAACTCATCCTGCAGTCGCTCGAGCGCGCCGCGGGCAACAAGAGCGCTGCCGCGCGGCTGCTCGGATTGACGCGCCGCACCCTGTACTCGCGCATGGAGAAGCACGGCCTGCGCGTGGCTGGTGAGAGCGAAGACACCGAGCCCGACGCCGAGTAGCGGATCGTGCCGCAAGAGCCTGCTCGTGGCTCGCGCGGCTCGGTAGCGAGCGGGCCGGGCGAGGCGCGCTGCAAGGCAGGCGCGCCGGGGCGGCACTGGTGTATGCTCCCGGACCCATGGGCTTCCTGCGCTCGATGCTGTTCGACAACCTCGGTCTCAAGTTCACGGCACTGCTGCTCGCGGTGCTCGTTTACTTGAACGTCTATACCGACCGGCCCACCACGATGCTGGTGTCGTTCCCGCTCGAGTTCGTGGACCTGGATGACTCCCTGAGCGTGTCCGGTCCGTCGCCGTCGGTGGTGCAGGCGGACCTGCGCGGCACGGGCAAGCAGCTCATCCTGATGCGCGTGAAGGAACCGCGCATGAAACTGTCGTTGTCGGGAGCGCGTCAGGGCCGCTTCGAGCGGGCGCTGTCGGCTTCGGACCTGCCGCTTCCCGTGGATGCCGGTATCACGGTCGAGAACCTGGTCGGGCCGCGCGTGGTCACGCTCGAGATCGACCGCAAGGCCCACCGCGACCTGCCCGTGAAGTTGCAGGTCCAAGGACAACCGGCGTCCGGATTTCACTGGAACGGCGATGCCCTGCTCGATCCGGTCACCTTTCGCGTGACCGGGCCCGAGAAGGTATTGCTCACGCTGGATTCCGTGGCGCTGGTGCCGGTGCGGCTCGATGGCAAGCGCGACACGGTCACCGCGATGGCCGGCCCCGAGCATCTGCCCGATTGGTGCCGTTCCGAGCCCGCCGAGATCAAGGTGCGCTTGCCGCTCGCACGTCGCAGGCGCTGAGTCGAGCACCTGCCTGGCCGTCGTCCTGCCAGGCAGTGCGCGCGGGGGGAAAAGCCGAACGGTCATCCTCGCAGGAAGATGACCGTAGCTCGATGCTCGACGCGTCTTGGTCCACCAGGGTGTCGATTCCCCCGGATCTCCCGGCCCGCGGATGGGGCAGCGGCGACATCCGGCTTCTTCGAGGACTCCAGACTTCCTCGACTCCGTCCGGGCGACCCGGGGGCGCTCATCGCGCCCCGAGGGCCCTTCGAAAGATCCACTCCCGCAGGTCGCAGGTCCGCGCGAGCATTCCCTTCACATGGACAGGTGGGCTGGGTGTTCTGTAAATACATCGGCCGGGAGGTTTTTCACGACCACATCGTGCCCGAAGTGTTCACCAGGCTTTCCAAGTTTGTAGGTATCTATCCGGCGTTTCCTGAGACTGAACTCCTGGGGCCGACAGCGCCTGCCCCGCGAACCGCCCACCGGGGACAGAGCTGCAGGTGCCGTGGGATTCGCGGAGCTCGCGGGAGATCGCACGCGATCGGCGGAGGCGGGCCGGCTCCCGGCGCCGGGTGGGCGCATGCCGCCTGCGAACCCAGAGTCGAGAATGTCGCATCTGCACGCCGGTGTTGCACTTCGTTCGACCGGGCTGCCCACGAAGGGGCCGCCTCGGGGCCAAATCGACGTGAAACGATTCCGGGTCTTGACACCCCCCCTGACTGGAACCTAAATTTCATGGGTCGAGCACGCGGCCTCGCCCGCGCCGTGCTGCGCTCCGACACTTCGCCCGGCTCCACCACCGGCCGCGGCAATCCCGATCCCACCGCTCACATTCGATCCCGCCACGCGCCGCCACGGACTGCTCTTCGAGCGGTACCGCGCGCGACTCTCCCGCCGCCGCCACGAGGCGATCCCGACATGGAAGAGATCACCGAGACGCCAGCAGCCATCGCTCCTGCCGATATCGCGGCTCCGGAGACCGAGACGCTCGACCTGCAGCGGTTGAAGGCCAAGACCATGGCCGAGCTACTGGCGCTCGCGACCGAGCTCCAGATCCAGAGCACGAGCGGACTGCGCAAGCAGGAGCTGATCTTCAAGGTGCTCGAAGCCCAGACCGAGAAGAACGGCCTGATCTTCGCGGAAGGCGTGCTGGAGATCCTGCCCGAGGGCTACGGCTTCCTGCGCTCGGCGGCCTACAACTACCTGCCGGGTCCGGACGACATCTACGTGTCGCCATCCCAGATCAAGCGCTTCGACCTGCACACCGGCGACACCGTGAGCGGCCAGGTGCGCCCGCCCAAGGAAGGCGAGCGCTACTTCGCGCTGCTGCGCGTCGAGGCCATCAACCTCGAGAGTCCCGAGACGTCCAAGGGCAAGATCCTGTTCGACAACCTGACGCCGTTCCACCCGATCGAGAAACTGAACCTCGAGACCAAGGACCGCTGCCTCGAGACGCGCATCATCGACCTGATTTCACCCATCGGCAAGGGTCAGCGTGCACTCATCACGTC
>JANNWR010000428.1:0-3055 GCA_031408715.1 bacterium | reverse complement strand
CAGCTCGCCGCTCAGCAGCGCGTCCAGATCGCCACGCAGCACGTCGAAGTCCTGCTTTGAGATGTCCAGGCTCCCGCGCAGGTTCGCGGTCGGGCCGTAGGTCGCGCTCGATCGTTGTGCGGTGCGCAGCCGGTTCACGATCTCAATCGGCCCGCCCTCGTTGAACGTGTCCTCGCGTTCGGTGTCGCCGTTCAGGCGCAGGTCCAGCTCGGCGAGCTTGCGTTCAATGGCGCGCACGCGATCGTCCAGCTTGGTGTCGCCCGCGGTCGATCGCACCAGCGCTTCCTTCATGGCCTTCACGCGCACGTTGGCGGCGGCAATGGCGGCAATGGCGCCTCGCATGGCGCGGTCCAGGTTGCTCACCTGCTCCCAGTACGCCACCACGTCGCCCGCGGGCGCGCCGGGCAGGTCGCCCTTGCGCATGTCCACCACCTCGAACTTCTGCGGGCCGGCAAGCTCGGTGAGCACGCCGTCCACGCGCTTGGCCAGGCTCACGGTTTAGGTGCCGGGGGGCGCCAGCCGGCCGCGGGGCGGGCGGCCGCCCTCTTCGTCATTCACGGGCGCGCTGCCGCCCGGCTCCACCGTGAAGTCGCTTCCGCGGCCCAACGGGCCGGAGACCCGCCAACGCGAATCTCAACCACAGGGTGTTCAGTGAACCGGATGCGCTACACGGGAACTGCGGTGTGATTCCACGCGAACTATGCGTGCCGACTCTTGCACGGCGGACAATCGCACTCGTGGTAGCGCGGCGAGACATGGATAAGGCCATGCATGCGGCCGTCGGCGGAGTCGAAGTTGTTCCAAAGCGGCCGAATCCACTTCTCATCGCGCGTCTCGGAGTAGTAGCGATTCAGGCCCCACGCCACGAAATCGGCGGCCTGGATCAGGCGACTCGCCCGTGAGTCAGCGAACAGCGGGACATCCGCGAGGTGCGTGAGCTTCCCGATGCGACCGGCAACGTGACGCCACATCCCTGCCCAACCTTGGACGTCCTTCTCGATCACTCGCCTGTCGTGAATCACAATGCCACGTTCGTGCGTGCCGGATTGCGCCGCTTGACGCGTCAGCATCTCGTCGAACTTGTGGAGCACTTCCTCGTACGCACGCTCTTCGCGGTCGCCATAGACCCGATCGACCACCGCGCCGAAGAGCATGCAGGGGCGGGCCGGATCCTTTGGATCGAAATCCCTGATCGCGCCGAAGGTCGCGGACATGATCCCGAGTCGCTTGGGCAGTGGGATCCCGGCCCACTTGCTCGTGACCTTCTTGCTCCGAACGCTCTTGACCGGTGACTTGATTTCGGCGGCATGCAGCTCGAAATCAAGCGGGTTCGTTCCCTGCGGCAGCCGGCTTCGAAGCATTCCATCCAGCTTCTGCTGCAGATGAAATGCATCTTGCTCGTGGACTGCGAGCCCAGCCACGACCAAGGCAGAACTGCCCTGGTGCGACCCCGATTCATCGAGATAGAGCAGGTACATCCCGGCTCCGAGGGGGCTAGAAAAGGAAAGCAGCCGGGCCTCCGAATCAAAGACCGCAAAGCAGTCAAGTTCGAAGGGCGGACCGCAAAGCAGTCCTCCCAGCCGCATTTCCAAGCTAGAGCGCGAGACACCATGTGTCAAGCGGTGTATCGGCAACCCCGCAGTAGCAAACTGAGCGACTTCTGTTCATGCAAGACCAGGTCGCACAGCGCGTTAACAGCATGCAGCGCTAGGGGCCGGGGCAAAGTAGCGCTATGAGCGCGGGCATCCCGGTTCCTCGGATCAAGCCCGCCGCCCACGCACCCGCCTACTCCCCGCCTCCCACCCCGCGCCCCGGCGTCCACGGCACGCCGGCCGCATCCAGGTCCTTCTCCAGAGCGGGCAGCTCGTCGCTCAGCACGGCGTCCAGATTGCCGCGCAGCACGTCGAACTCCTGCTTCGCGATGTCCAAGCTGCCGCGCAGGTTCGCGGTCGGGCCGTAGGTCGCGCTGGATCGTTGTGCGGTGCGCAGGCGGTTCACAGTCGCAATGGGGCCGCCTTCGTTGAACGTGTCCTCGCGCTCGCTGTCGCCGTTCAGGCGCAGGTCCAGGTCGGCCAGCTTCCGTTCAATGGCGCGCACACGGTTGTCCAGCTTGGGGTCGCCGGCGGTCGAACGCACGAGCGCTTCCTTCATGGCCTTCACACGCACGTTGGCGGCGGCAATGGCGGCAATGGCGCCGCGCATGGCGCGGTCCAGGTTGCTCACCTGCTCCCAGTAGGCTGCCACGTCGCCTGTGGGCGCGCCGGGCAGCGTGCCTTTGCGCATGTCCACCACCTCAAACTTCTGCGGGCCGGCGAGCTCGGTGAGCACTCCGTCCACGCGCTTGGCCAGGCTCACGGTGTAAGTGCCAGGCGCCGCCAGTCGGCCGCGGGGCGCTCGGCCACCTTCTTCGTCGTTCACGGGTGCGCTGCCGCCGGGCTCCACCGTGGGGTAGGTCAGGTCCCACGCCACACGTTGGAATCCGGCCTTCACCGGGCCCAGCACGCGGCGCACCACGCGGCCATCGGCGTCGCGCACGGTGCAGATCACCGTGGGGTCTTCTTCCAGCGCCTCGGCGCGCAGCGCATCCCAGTCGGGCATGGGCGTGTCGCCACCGGTCTTCTCAAGCGCTTTCTCCTTCTCGCGCCGCGCGGCCTTCTTCGTCCTCAGCTCGTCCTTCAGGTAGTACGTGAACACCGCGCCAAAGGGCGGGTTGGGCGCGGTGTAATACGCGTCGCCCTGAAACGCCTTCTCGCTCCCGCCCAGCACGCGGCGCTCCACGTACCGCAGCGTCGTGCGCGGGGCGAACAGCACGGCGTCCTTGGCCAGCATCTCGCTCGTCGCCTCACGCAGCGGCGTGTAGTCATCCAGAATGTAAAAGCCCCTGCCGAACGACGCGGCCACCAGGTCGTTCTCGCGGCGCTGGATGGCGAGGTCTCTAAAGGGGATCGTGGGCACGTTGCCCTTCAGCTTGGTCCACGCACCTCCGCCGTCCAGCGTGAAGAACACGCCGAACTCGGTGCCCGCGAACATGAGCCCGGGTTTCACGTGGTCCTGC
>JANNWR010000427.1:0-2219 GCA_031408715.1 bacterium | reverse complement strand
TCGGCGATGACACGCACTTTGTCCTCGGGCAACAGCTGGCCGTGCAGTTCGTCGACGCCGGTCTGCGCACCGATCGCCTGTACGGTCTGCACACTGTCACCCGACAGCAGCGCGGTGCGCTGCACGCCCACGGCGCGCAGCAACTTCACCACGGCGGCGGCATTCGGGCGTACGCGGTCGGCGGCGGCGATCACGCCCCAGGCAGTACCGCAGCGCACGATCATGGGCGTTTTTGCTTCACTCGCGAAGCGGCGCACCGCTTCGAGCGCCGCTTCGGGCGGGGTCACGCCGAGCGACGCGAACAGATCCGGTGTTCCGACTTCGATCGCGACGCCGCGCGTCACGGCGGACAGCCCCTTGCCGAGGTGATTCGTGAGCGACTCGGCCGGGGTCACGGTGATACCGCGCGCTTCGGCCGCGCGCACCACGGCCTGGGCGAGCGGGTGGGGCGACCGCTTCTCGGCGCTCGCGGCCCAGTCGAGCAGAGCACGCTCATCGGCACCCGCCACCGCCAGTACATCCGTGACCTCGAAGCGGCCGTGCGTGAGCGTACCGGTCTTGTCGAACGCCACGATGCGCACACGGCCCAGCGCTTCCAAGAACGCGCCACCCTTGAACAAGATGCCGTTGCGTGCCGCATTAGCAATAGCCGACAGCACCGTGGCGGGTGTGGCGATGACCAGCGCGCACGGCGAGGCGACCACGAGCAGCGTCATGGCACGGTACAGCGAAGCCTTCCATTCTTGGCCGAACACCAGCGGCGGCAGCAGCAGCATGAGCCCGGCGCCGACCATGACGATGACGGTGTAGTAGCGCCCCGCGACCTCAGCGAGTTCCTCGGCGCGCGATTTCTTCTGTTGCGCTTCCTGCACCAGCGACACGATGCGCGCCAGCGCGCTGTTGGCGGCTGCGCGCGTCGCCAGCATCTCGATCGCGCCCTGTTGGTTGAGCGTGGCCGCGAACACCTTGTCGCCGGCCACCTTCGACACCGGCACCGATTCGCCCGTCAGACTCGACTGGTCGACCAGGGATTCGCCCAGCGTGACCGTGCCATCGACGGGGATCGCCTCGCCGGGCTTGACGATGACCGTCTCGCCCACCAGCACGTCTTCTGCGGCGACCTCGACCTCGCGGCCTTGACGGCGCACCAATGCGCGCGAGGGGCGCAGTTCGAGCAGCGCACGCAAAGCATGGCGCGTGCGGCCCATGGTGTAGGCCTCGAGCGTGTTGCTGAGCGAGAACAGGAACATCAGCATGGCGGCTTCGGGCGCGTAACCGATGATGGCGGCACCCGCGGCGGCCAGAAGCATGAGCAGATTGACGTCGAACTCGAAGCGCGCGAGTGCAGCGAACGTGCTGCGCGCGGTGTACCAGCCGCCACTGGCCGCGGATGCCAGGTAGATGCCGTCGACGACCGCGTGCGAGGCGCCGAGTTTGCCGGCAGCGAGACCTGCCACGAACAGGACGAGGCACGTGCCCGAGAGCACGGCCATCGAGCGGCCCTCGGAGCGTTCTTCCTGTTCGGCGTGCGTCTGGCGTGCGCCCCAGGGCTTGTTCGTGAGCGGGCGCACGACCTCGATGCTGTCGTCGGGCTCTTGATGGCGCGACAACGACACGCGTCCGCGGGTGGCGGAGGCGCGAAACTCGGCTGCCGCGACCGGCGCCAGCTGGCCGAGCCGGAGCGCGCACGCTTCGCAGGCGTCGAGCGTCTCGCGTCTCTCGCATGCGGTGACACGCTGCGAGAACAGTGCGCCGACTTCATCGGCGAGCGCGTTCAACTCCTCGGGCGAGACGCGCGTGGGCTGGTAGCGCACCGTGAGCGTGCTGTCCTTGAAGTCGGCTTCGATCGCGACGATGCCGGGGCGCGCGCGCAGGCGGTCCGCGAGGATCTCGAGGCAACCCTCGCCGTCGGCCGGCAGGGGCATGTGCTCCGGTCCGGCGGGCAGGTCAGGGACGTGCGTGCCGCCACCGTGCGTGCCGTGATGGTACAGACGGTTCATGGTCATTTCTGTGAGGATACTACGAAGCGAAGAGTCGGACGTCCGGGCTACGACCTGAGGCGCACTTGCGTACCACGGGTCGCGCGGCGGTCCGAAGGAGGCCCGCTCGGGATCAGTGCGAGGCGACCGTTGCCGAATAGTCCTTCCCGGCACGAGCGACCGCACCCACGAGCGCGGAGTCGGCGACCGCTTTCTCACACAGCACGTCGGCCCGGCCAG
>JANNWR010000426.1:0-4187 GCA_031408715.1 bacterium | reverse complement strand
CGCGCGCGAGATGGACAGCCCCTGCGCGCTGAGTTGATCCGCGACGGCCTGCAGCGAAAGCCCCGCTGCGAGGCGTGCCTGCTGGAGTCGAGTCGGATTCATGGCGTGGCGGGCGTCCTGCTGGAAGCTGGGGGGCGGCAGCGCGACTGGTTGACAGTATCGGCATGCAGTACTATTTTGTCAACTACGCCATAGGCTTTCAGGATTGCTCCGATGGAGCCGATTTGAATCAGCTGCACGCCCGAGATCGATTGCCGAACTGTGCCCGAAAGGGGCAGGCGGCGGATCCCACGGCCACCCTTCGAGGTGGCCGTGGTTGTTATGGGGGCCGTATCGACTTGGTGGGCCATGCTCCCGGCTGTCTGGCCTCGGAGGAGACAGGACCATGCGTGGCTACTACGCACTCATCCAATACTGCCCCGAACCCTCCCGGGCCGAGGGCGCGAACGTCGGCGTCGTGCTGTACTGCCCCGAGGCCAAGTTCCTCGACGTGCAGATGTCCTTGGACAACGACCACGCACGACGGATGTTCACGGGCGCGACCTTCGACTCGGAGCGCTTGAGCGCCGCCAAATCCGCGTTTGCCAACCGGCTCAAACAGGTCGGCCAGGATTTCCGTTCGGTGGAAGATCTTGAACAGTTCATGCGCACGCGCGGCAACGCACTGCAGCTCGTGCCGCCGCGGCCGGTGAGAGTCGACGAACCCGCGGCTTCGTTGAAGCAGCTCTTCGCCGAGCTGGTGGGTGGCCGGTCGAGAGCGGACGCTCACTGAACCAGCCAGACCGGTACTCCCCATGATCCGCTACACCACCGGCAACCTGCTCGACGCCCCGACCGAGGCACTTGTGAACGCGGTCAACGAGATGGGCGTCATGGGTAAGGGCATCGCGTTGATGTTCAAGCAGGCGTTCCCCGAGAGCGCCCGCGCGTACGAGCGCGCAGCCAAGAGTGGCGAGGTCCGGGTCGGCAAGGTGCTGGTGACCGAGCAGCGCACGCTGGTTGGCCCGCGCTGGATCATCCACTTCCCGACCAAGCAGCACTGGCGCGATCCGTCCAGGCTGGAATGGGTGCGAGACGGCCTGGCCGACCTGGTGCGCGTGATCGGCGAGCTGGGCATCACCTCGATCGCTGTGCCCCCGCTCGGGGCCGGGCATGGCAAGCTCCCGTGGCCCGAGGTGCGCGCCGAGATCGAACGCGCGCTTGGGGCGCTCGCTGGCGTCGAGGTGCTGGTGTTCGAGCCGACGACGGAGTACCTCAACGGGCCCAAGCCGACTGGCTGGAGACGCTGACCTGCTTAGCTTGTGCATCAGAAACACGCGGGAATCGGTGCCCGCCTACGCGGTGTGCCCCCAGCCGTCGGTGAGTGCGGTGCCCGCGATAACGCCCCGCACCCGTTCCAGCATCTCGCGGCTATGTGTCCAGTCGAGCTCGCCACGGAACTGCAGCTGGCCGACGACCAGCCCGGGGTGGAGGTTGTGCGCCTCGGCAAACTCCACGATGCGCTTCTTCGAGTAGAGCGGTCCTACTCGTACGATGAAGTCGTCGAGCTCGGCCTGCGGGACGAGGAAGGCAGCGGCTTCGCGATTGCGAGCCTGCTCGATCTTGGGGAGCGATTCGCGCTTGCGCGCGCCCTGGCCCACCAATTCGACGTCGTAGCCGGCGTATTCGCTCTGCCCGGGCACGTCGCGGTGCCTGATGTGCATCAGCTCGTGCACGAGGGTGAACCAGAAGCAGTCGACGCGGTCGTACCGAAGCGAAAGCGCCACCACCGGCTGCTTGCCGGCCTTGTCGAGCCAGAGCGCCGCACCGTCGATCTTGCTCTGCGGCAAGTGCTCGACGATGACCATGCGGATGCCTGCCTCTGCGAGAATCGCAGGGACGTGCCGGACCTCTTCCGCGGATCCAAGCAGCGGGCGCAGTTTGTTGAGCCCTTCCTTCAGTCGGGCTTCGGTGTAAGGCTTTGCCGCGACGCAGCGGGCCATCCGCCGAGCCATGGTCAACCACGCACAGACCGTCGGGCTCGTCGATTCGTACGATGCGGACTTCCGAGCTGCGTGTGGGACTGGCTCGATGTCTTCGTCGATGCTGCGAACACCGAAGAAGTCAGCGACCCGCTGCTCCAGCACCTCGATGTTGCTCGAGCGCTCGATCCAGTGGCGCTTGATCATGTCCTTCACCGGGGCCTTGCTGTAGAGCTTCGAGCGCCGTGCGACGACGTCACCGCCGCTGGCCACGCGGGAGAGCTGGTACGTGCTCTCGAGGTTGAGCCACAGCTCCGCGCTCGTGCCAAGCGCCTGCCCAAGTACGGTCGCGGTCTCCGGCGTGATGCTCCGGCGTCCCATCAGGATCTCGTTCACCAGACGCACAGACTTGCCCAGCACCTCGGCAAAGGTCTCCTGCGTCCAGCCTCGGGCTTCGATCTCCTCGCGGAGGAACTCGCCCGGGGCGACGGTCTCGGCGGGCATGCGATTCGTCATCCGTGCGCGCTCCAAGTCAGTGGTAGTCTTCGATCTCAACAATGACGAGCGTTTTCGCGCCTGCTTGTTGCTCGAACTCAAGCATCAGGCGCCATTGGTCGTTCAGCCGGAGCGAGTACTGGTGGCTCCGGGCTCCCATGAGCTTCTCGAAGCGCATCGACTTCATCGCGCGGAGATCGCGCTCGTCGGCTGCTGCTCGAAGGAACTGCATGCGCTTCCGGAAGGCCTTGACCGCCTCGGATGGATACCCGGCGTCGCCCGGCTCCGTTTCCAGGGCCTCGAGCCTCCTGCTCCTGAACGACACCTTCATGGCGTCCACCACTCCCAGGGTTATCAGCAGTTCAACAACCCATCTTTACGGTAAGAGTAAAGATGGGTTTTTGCAAGTTGAACTTGAAGGCCGCTGACTTCCGGCTCGACCACTGACGTCCTGTACAGCTCGGCCGGCCCGCCAACCCGGAGGGCTGATAGAAGCCCTCGGCCAATGGGCCCTCGGCTCCCTTCACGCCAGGCCGTCGGCCCAGGTGACAGCCGATATGCACTCCGAGCGAGTTCCATGCCGCGCCCGGCCGCTGCACCGGCGCGCACAGGGCTGGCGGGCGGGAGTTCTAGTTGTCGTTCGCCAAGGGCGCTCCCAGCTGAGCAGCGAGTCTCTCTCGGACCGCTGCTACCCGACATACCGCGCGCGTAGCGCCAGAAAGACGCGGGAATCGGCGGCGGTCTACACCCGGCCGATAGCCCAGCCTGCGCAGCGCCGCCAGACTCAGCGCATGAGCGGCGTTGTAGGCGAGGTCGAAGCGGCTCTCGATCGAGTTTTCGGGCCGCCGGGCGTCGGCGAGTCGGGCTTCGCCGGAGTGCATCAGCCCCTCGTACTCACTCCGGTCCGGTGGCTCGAGATGCAGCGCCCCGCTGGGGCCGCACAGGGCATCAAGCGCCGGATTCATGCTCGCCGCCGATCAGCCAGATGCGGGGCTGTTCGAGCACGCGGGCAAGGAACGACTTCCGCCGGTTCGCGGGCGCTTGATAGTCCGATGTGGTGTAGAGCGTCGGCGACACGTTGCGGCCCAGCTTGGCGGTCGCAGGCTCCAGCAGGGCGAAGACCTCGCTGTAGCTCAGGTCATCGCTGACCACCATGAGGTCGATGTCGCTGCTCGCGTGATCGCTGGCCTTGGCCACCGAGCCGTACACGAACGCGACGACGATCTCTGCGGCGACGCTGCGGAGCGCGTCCCGCAGGACGTCGGCGAGGCCGAAGGTCTTGAGGACCATGGTCCGTAGTTCCTGGAACAGGGGCGAGTGGATGTTGGCGCGGTAGTGCTTCTGGTTCCCGACGCGTTCCGAAGTGACGAGCCCGCTGGACTCGAGCCTCGACAACTCGCGTTGCACGGCACCGGTGCCAGTCTTGGCGAGCCGGATGATCTCGTTGGTGTAGTAGCTGCGGCTGGTGTCTCCGAACAGCACGCCGATCACCCGCTGCTGCACCTTGGTGAACAGTGCATCAGCCAGGCCAATCGCGGGTCGTTGGCGGAAGGCGCGACGGCGGCGCGTGATGATTCCCATAACGGGTACGATAACACCCAGAGTGGGTACTGTCATCGATAGGCGTTCAACCGAGTGGCGCTCAACCTATTGCGTGTAGGCCATGAGTCGCGAGTGGGCACTCCTAGAGGAAGCTGCCCTGCAGAGGGGCCGCATCAGGCCGACGTTCGT
>JANNWR010000425.1:0-6430 GCA_031408715.1 bacterium | reverse complement strand
CTTTCGCGTCCGACGGCGTCGAGGGGATGACCACTTGCAGCCCGGTCGTATGGCAGAAGTACGCCTCGGGGCTCTGCGAGTGGTAGAGCCCGCCGCGGATACCGCCTCCATAAGGAGCGCGCACGACCACGGGGCAGTTGTACTGCCCGGCGGAACGCCAGCGGAACTTGGCCAACTCCGAGACGATCTGGTCGAAGGCAGGATAGATGAAGTCGACGAACTGGATCTCGGCCACGGGCTTGAGCCCATACAGGGCCATGCCGATCGCACCGCCGATGATGCCGTTCTCGGCCAGCGGCGTGTCGAGTACGCGCTCGGGCCCGAACTCGGCCTGCAATCCCTCGGTGACTCGGAACACGCCACCGTTCTTGCCCACGTCCTCACCCAGCACCACCACGCGCGAGTCGTCGCGCAGTGAGACGCGCAGCGCGTCGGTGATGGCCTGGACCATGGTCATCTGCGGCATCAGGGGCACTCCGTCGATGGGGATCGGTAGCGGATGAGCGAGCCTAGCCGAGGCTCGACGGTGGCGGCAAACCGCACCCTGGACGGGATTTCCGGGGCCCGGCCAAGGGTGCGCTCGTGACGGCCCCGCGCTCAAGCCGGGCGAGCGGCCTCACGCTCAGGAGGGACCCGGCCGATATTAGTCTGGACAAAGCTCGACATTAGTCGTAACTAATAAGCCGTTCTCTTCATCCGGGAGTCCGATGCCGCCTGCACCCATGCCCGCGAGCCGTTCGCGCGAGAACTACCTGAAGGCCCTGCTCCAGCTTGGCGCCGGTGAGCCGGTCACCGTCACGGTGCTGGCGCGGCATCTGCGTGTCTCCGCCCCGAGCGTGACGAACATGCTGGCGCGCCTGGCCGAGGAACGCCTGGTGTCGCTGGGTGCGCGCGGCGCGGCGCAGCTGTCGAGTGCGGGCGAACGGGCGGCGCTGCACGTCCTGCGCCGCCACCGGCTGCTCGAGACGTTCCTGGTACGCGTGCTCGAGTTGGACTGGAGCGATGTGCACGAGGATGCGGAGGAGCTCGAGCATCACGTCAGCGAACGCGTGCTCGATGCGCTCGACCGATTCATGGGGCATCCGACCGACGATCCGCACGGGCACCCGATCCCCGATCGTCACGGCAAGCTCGAGCGCCGTGCCCTGGCGCCGCTTGCCACGCTGCCGGCGGGCGCGCGCGCCCGCGTGCGCGAAGTGCGGGGCGGGGACGACCGTGCGCGCATGGCGAGGTGGAAGCGCAGTGGACTCGTACCGGGTGCCCCGGTGCGCATGCTGGAAGCCAATACCGAAGATGGCGTCTACACGCTCGAGATCGCGGGCCGCCGGCTGGTGAGCGGTCGCGACGGGCTGGAAGGCGTCCTGATCGACCGACGTACGAGGGGGAACACGTGACCGAGCAGGACAAGTCACTCTCCGAGATCCACCAGACTGTGCACATACCGCGTACGCGCAGCTGGCTGCGCCGCATGTTCGCCGTCGCGGGGCCGGCCTATCTGGTGAGCGTTGGTTACATGGACCCGGGCAACTGGGCCACCGATATCGCGGGCGGTTCCAAGTTCGGCTACCAGTTGGTCTGGGTGCTGCTCATGAGCAACCTCATGGCGGTATTGCTACAGACACTGTCGGCGCGGCTCGGCGTGGTCACCGGGCGCGACCTCGCGCAGGCGTGCCGTGACTACTATCCACGCTTCATGGTGTGGCCGCTGTGGATCCTGTGCGAGCTGGCCATCGTGGCGTGCGATCTCGCCGAGGTGCTGGGCGCCGCCATCGGGCTACAGCTTCTGTTCGGACTGCCGCTGCTGGTGGGCGTGTCGATCACCGCGCTCGACGTGCTCCTGCTGTTGGCATTGTCGCACTACGGCGTGCGCCGGCTCGAGGCGTTCATCATCGCGCTCGTCGTCACCATCGGCGGCTGCTTCGCCGTGCAGATGCTGCTTTCGAATCCCGACTACGGCGCGATCTTCGCGGCGTTCCTGCCGCGCGACGCGAGCGGCGTGGTGTCGTTGCTGGCGCGCACGGGCGACGGCCACGTCAGTGTGCTCGGCCTGCACGGCCAGTCCCTGTACATCGCCATGGGCATCCTCGGCGCCACCGTCATGCCGCACAACCTGTATCTGCACAGCGCACTGGTGCAGAGTCGCGACATCGAGAACACGGTCAAGGGCAAGCGCGATGCCTGCAAGCTCAATCTGGTCGACTCGGTGGTGGCGCTCAATGCGGCGCTGTTCGTGAACGGCGGCATCCTGGTGCTCGCGGCTGCCGCGTTCCACCGCTATGGCTTCACCGAAGTCGCCAGCCTGCGCGATGCGCACCGTCTGTTGTCGCCACTGGTCGGCAACAGTGTCGCGCCGACGCTGTTCGCCGTCGCACTGCTGTGCGCGGGCCAGGCCAGCACGATCACCGGTACGCTGGCCGGGCAGATCGTCATGGAGGGCTTCCTGCGCGTGCGCGTGAAGCCGTGGCTGCGCCGCATGGCGAGCCGTGGTCTGGCCATCATCCCCGCGGTCCTGGTGATCATGTGGATGGGCGAATCCGGGGTCGACAAGCTGCTCGTGCTCTCGCAAGTCGTGTTGAGCCTGCAACTGTCGTTCGCGGTCATCCCGCTCATCACGTTCACGAGCGATCGCCGCCTCATGGGGACGTTCACGAACTCGTGGTGGGTGCAGGCTCTGGCGCTGCTCGTCAGTGGCATCATCGTGTTCCTGAACGGCAAGCTCGCCGTCGACGCCATCACGGGTTGGGTCGCGAGCTCGAACGGTGCGTGGTGGGTGTGGGCGCTGGTCATCCCGATGACGGTCGGGCTTGCGGTGATGCTGCTGTACCTGATCATGGCGCCACTGCTCGTGCGCGGCTGGCCGCGAATGGTCCCGACCGCACCCGAGCCCGCGATCGCCTCGGCCGGCTCACGTGGCGTGCGCCCCTCCGGACTCGAACTCGATCCGGAGCCGTTGCGCTGGCACTCGGGCAGTTACCGTCGCATCGCCGTGGCGGTCGAACTGGCGGATGCCGACGAGAACGTCCTGCAGTTCCTGCGCCGGGCCCAACTGACACCCGCGACGGAACTGGTGTTCGTCCACGTGGCCGAGAGTGCGGCGAGTCGCTGGCTGGGTGAACAGAGCCACGACAGCGAGAGCCGGGAAGACCTGCAGGCGCTCGAGAAGTTGGGGCGGGAGTTCGTGGACACCGGCACGCCAACGACCGTCCGGCTGGGGCACGGGGATCCGGCGCGTGAGATCGCGCGCATCGTGAAGGAAGAACGCGCCGACCTGCTCATCACCGGCTCGCACGGCCACAAGGGCCTGTCCGACGTCATGTTCGGTGCCACGGTCTCGAGCGTGCGCCATCTGGTGACCTGCCCGATCCTCACCGTGCCGCCGCGCCGGCGGCCCGAGTAACTTGCCGCGTCTGGGCTTTCTCCGCGAGGGGCGCAGGGTCACGGTCACGCTGGTGACCGCTGCCATGCTTGCGGCAGCGCTGTGGGCAGTCGTCTCGCCTCCCGGCGCGGACGACCTGGTCGGTGGTGACGAAGGCTACTACGGCACCATGGCGCGCAATGTGCTCGCTTCACCGCAGCAGCTCGTGTCGCCATCGCTGTCGCCACTCGGGCCGCCCGGCGATAAGCCACCGCTCTATCCGTTGTTGCTCGCGCCACTCGTCCGCGTGTGGGGCGCGGTGCCGGCGGCCGTGCGTGCACCCTCGGCGGTATTCGCCGCGGTCGTGACTGCAGCGCTCGGCATATGGCTCGTCCCAGTGGAGGGTGCAGGCGCTGCACTCTTCGCGACGCTCCTGCTCGCGACGCTCCCATGGTTCGCCGATGCCACCCGCACCGCCGCCGCCGAACTGCCGCTCACCGCGTTCACGCTGTTGGCACTCGTGCTGCTCGCGGGCGCGCCGCGCTCGCGCTCGCGTGCAGTGATGGCAGGCGCACTCCTGGGCCTGGCGTTCCTGTGCAAGTTGTGGCTCGTGGCCCCCGCCGCGCTGGCGGCCGCGGCATTGGTCGCCGCGCGCGATCGTCGCGGAGTGCTCAACCTGGTGCTGCTCACGCTCACCGCGTTGCTGGTCGCCGCATCGCACCTGCTGCTGGTCGCGATCGCGCAGCCCGCCGACCTGGAACACTGGCGATACATCTACCTCGGCCGTTCGCTGGTCGAACGCGTGCAGGGCGAGGGCTACGCGGACTATTGGCGGAAACCTCCGGGCACTTACTGGGCGATCATGACGCGAGCGTTCGGGCTCGTGCTGCCGTGGATCGCGAACGGGATCGCCGCGGCATGGCGACGCAGGAGCGAGCCCATGCCGCGTGCACTGCTGGTGTGGGCTTGCGGACTGTTCTTGTTGTCGTCGTTCGGCGTCAAGTCCGGCGGCTACGCGTTCGTGGTCATGCCAGCGTGGGCCGGGCTCGCCGCACTCGGGATCTCGGAGGCGGCCGCGGGCCGCATGCCGGGCATCCGGCTGCTGGCACTGGGAGCGTTGCTCACCTCGCCGGTGCTGGCGTTGATCGGAGCGAACAGCCTGCCGTGGCCGGCATGGGCGGTCGTGTGGGGGAGTGCGGTCTTCGTCACGCTGTTCGCGCGCATGTTCCATGGATCGGGCCGCCGATTGGTCATCGCGTGCGCGGTGCTGGCGCTCACGATCGGCACGGCGCGCAGCGCGCAGCGGATGCACGCGCGTTTCCATACGCCGGGCTATCAAGCGGTCGCGGCACTCATCGCCCCGCGCTTGGCGCGGGTCGATCCCGCGTCCGCCTGCTACGTGGCGCCCGAGGCCCCGGTGTTCGCCTACCACTTGTTTCGTACTGGTCAGTACTGGGCCACCCCCGACCGGCCGTGGAACGCCGTGCGGCTGGAACAGGTGCAGGCCGACATGCGGCTCCAGGTGTTCGTGGTCGACACTTCGCGTACCTTTTATGGCGGTTGGCCTGATGACGCGACGTTGGCATGGCTCGTGCGTGACCTGCGCGAAGTCACCCGCGAACTGCCCGGCACGGCGGCAAGCGGCCCATTGCGCGTGTTCGTGCGGGAGCCCCGAGCGGTGGCCAGCCCGCCGATCCCGGTGACCGCCGAGGCGGACAGCACAACACCCGCTGGCACTCTTTGAAGTCGAAGGGCTAGACTGCACGTCCCGGTCCGGGTTTCATCTCCGGATCGCGACTCGCTCTCGAACCGAGCCTCGGTGCGGAAGCGCGTCCAGATGCGAGGATGCGGCCGCGGCCGTGTCCTGCTCGGGGCTCTTCTCCTTCGCGTCGGCCGCGCCGGCACCCCGCCCAACGTGAGCGAACCCATCTATCACGGCCGTCTGCACGCCACGGTCTCCGAAGTCGTCGACGTCAGCGAGTTCCTGCCGCACTACGAGCTGGCCGCGATCGCCGTGTTCGAAGGACAGGAGCGCCCGGGCGAGGAGCCAGCGGTACGCCGCCGCCTGCGCGCCGAAGGGATCCGGCCGCGCGAGAACCGCGGCGCGTTGTTGGTCGAACCCGGCGAGCTGGAGCGCCTGTCCACTGCCGGCATGTTGTCGGGCAGTGACGAGGTGTACTTCGCGGTCGAGTGGAACGACGAGTTCGAGCCGTTCCCCGGCCGCATATCGGGTGATCTGGCGGACTTCCGCGAAGCCCTTCCGCTGGGATTGCACGACTGGATGATCGAGACGCAGTGCGTGCTGGTGGTCGGCGATGGCGGCGGGCTCAACTACGCCACCACGTCGCTCGACTTGCACGAGCGCCTGTCGAAACGGTTCGCGCCCGCGCGCCGGTGAGCGAGACGCCCGAAGCCGTATCGCGGCTGCTGCCACTGGAGCTGCAGGGCCCCGCCGGTCGCATCGAGGCGCTGCTGCAGGAGCGCGAGCACGAAGAACCGCCCTTCGTGGCCGTGGTGTGCCACCCGCACCCTTTGTATGGCGGCACCATGCACAACAAGGTCGCGCATCGTGTGGCATCCACGCTGTTCGCACGCGGTGGTGCCGTGATGCGCTTCAACTTCCGCGGTGTGGGCAAGAGCGAAGGCGTGCACGACCGTGGCCGCGGCGAACTGCAAGACGCGTTGGTCGTGCTCGACACACTTCGCCGCCGTCATCCGGCCGCACGCGTCTGGGTGGCCGGCTTCTCGTTCGGCTCGTGGGTCGCATCGCGCGTTGCGGTGTCCGAGAGCTCGGTCGAGCAATTGATCATGGTGGCCCCGGGCGTACACACGCAGACGTTCGACGAGATGCGCGGCTCGCCGGTGCCCAAGCTGGTGCTGCAGGGCACCGCGGATGAAGTGTGCAAGCCGGAGAACATCGCGCGCGTGTTCCCGACCTGGGCGGATCCGAAGGTGTTCGTCGAGATCGAGGGCGCGGGACACTTCTTCGATCGGCAGCTTGTGCAGCTTGCGGAGGCGATCGAGCGGGGGTTGGGGTAGGGGGTGCGGTGGTGCAGGGGGCGTGAAATCGGGCGG
>JANNWR010000424.1:0-22275 GCA_031408715.1 bacterium | reverse complement strand
GGCGGGCTCACCGACCGGCCGTTGATCGCGGTGCCGACGAGCATCGGCTACGGCAGCCACATGCGGGGGCTGGCGCCGCTGCTGGCGATGCTCAACTCCTGCGCGGCTGGCGTGACGGTGGTCAACATCGACAATGGGTTCGGTGCGGGTTACGCCGCGCACCTCATCAATGTGGGAGCCGGGAGGAAGTCATGAAGCACGCGCACTTCGATTGTGTGTCCGGCATCGCCGGCGACATGACGCTGGCCGCACTGATCTCGGCGGGCTGGCCCGAGGCCGGGCTGCAGGCACTCCCGGCGCGGCTCAAGCTCGAGGGCGTCGAGATCGTGGTCACGCGCACGCGGCGCGGGCCGTTCGCCGCGGTGCACGTGGATGTGCGCACGACCGAGAAGCAGCCCCATCGCCACCTGCATCACATCGAGGCCATCCTCGATGCCGCCGAGCTTCCCACGCGTGTGCGCGACCAGGCCAAAGCGGTATTCCGGAAGCTCGCCGAAGCGGAAGCCGAAGTGCATGGCAGCACGGTCGCCAAGGTGCACTTCCATGAAGTGGGCGCGGTCGACGCCATCGTTGATATCGCGGGCTCGCTGCTCGGCCTCGAGGAACTCGGGATCACTTCGGTGAGCGCCTCGGCGCTGCCACTCGGAAGCGGGTGGGTCGATTCGCAGCACGGGCGTATTCCCGTGCCGGCACCGGCCACTGCACTGCTGCTGCGTGGAGCCCCGGTGTATGGCGGGCCGGTGGAGGGCGAACTGGTGACGCCGACCGGGGCGGCGCTGCTCATGACGCTCGTGAGCCAGTGGGGCGACCCGCCGGCCCTCCGGCTGGAGGCCGTGGGGACCGGGGCTGGCACCAGGGATTTCCCCGCGCACCCCAATATCGTCCGGTTGTTGATCGGCGAGCGCTCGGGAGCGGCGACCCTCGACCGCACTGTTGCCGTGCTCGAGACCGCGCTCGACGATGACAACCCGCAGTTCGTGTCGGCCACGGTCCAGCGCCTGCTGGCGGCCGGGGCGCTCGACGCGATGGTGGCTCCGGTCACTATGAAGAAGGGCCGGAGTGGGTGCTGGCTCGTCGTGGTGGCCGAACCGGCCGACGCCAGGCGGCTCGCCGAACTGGTGCTGCGCGACACGTCCACGCTGGGTGTACGCGTGCGCGAGGAACGCCGTATCGAGTTGCCGCGTCGTATCATGGAGGTTGTCACACCGTACGGGCCAGTGCGCGTGAAGGTAGCCGTTCTCCCGGAAGGGACCGAGCGTGCCATGCCGGAGTTCGACTCCGTGTTTGATGTGGCTGAACAAGCGCGCGTCACCCTGCGGGAGGTCTCGACTGCGGCGGTGCGAGCGTTCGAAGCCGGGTCCGGAGCGTGCTGAAGCACGACCGACGGACCACGCTCGCGGCGGCAGAGCGTTGCGAATCCGTGCGTTGGCTCGCGCACGAAGAGTTGTCACGGAGCAAAAAACGGATTGACAGAGGCATGAACCCGGCCTAGCCTTTGTCTCGTGTAGGGGTCCGGGGATCGTTCCCTCCGCCCCACATCGCATCTCATCGATATCCGCGGTGCGTCGTCTCGCGTGTCGGCTGGCAGCAGCCGCTCGCACGATGCACTCAAAATCGAGAATCACACACCACGGGTCCGCACCACTCTGAACTGCCTAAAGAGTGTACCGGACAGCGGAAAGGGGGGACGGGACTCGGTCGTGCAGCCATGCCGTCGGAATGCTCCCAAATCTCGAGCGTCCGTCGGCGATCTGTTATTGGCGACACCTCGCTCGCAATCCTCACTTCGGAAGACTTCGCATTGCCCATGCATTGCGACGATGGAGGTAGTCACATGAAGAAGCCGTTCGTCGCGCTCCTGTGCCTGATCGGTGCAGCCGCGATGTTGGCCACAAGCGCGTTCGCCCAGACCGAAGACCTCGGTATCAAGCTGGTGAACGCCAAGATGGCGAAGGAGCTCCTGCAGTCGCGCGCCGCTCGTCTGAGCGTGTCCGCGGGGCCGGATCCCGACACGGTGTACGTCGGCAAGTCCTTCACCAATTTCACGGCCCCCGATAACTACTGGAACATCCACACCGGTACGTACCTGCCCGGCATCGTCTCGGCCGGCAATGCGTTCTGGGACTGGGACAACTCGGTCGGCATCCAGGCCGCGGACTCGCTCCAGGGCTGGTGGCCTCTGCACCGCCAGTACAACTCCGCTGGTGGTCTGACCCTTCCGGACGATCAGCGTCCGTGGTGGGCGATCGATCACGGTAACCTCGCGAACTACGTCATCAGCCAGCAGTCATCGGCCAAGCGTACGTTCGGCGTCGTGGGTGTCTGGCACGGCGACCCCGGTAAGCTGGTCAATCCCGCCGGCTCGGTGCCGTGGACCCCGCTGAGCGGTCTGAAGTCGGCGTGGTGCGGTATCCGTCAGCATGGCGACAACACGGTGCTGGACGCGGTGACGGGTCAGGCGTTCAACCAGAACATCGTCCACTCGCTGCACGATGCCGCTTCCACGGGCAACGTGAACCGCTTCCCGGGCTACATCGACCAGATGGACCAGATGCTCTATCGCGACATCGCGATCACGAGCAGCCAGGCCCTGACGGTCTCGTTCCTCTACCGAACGCGCATGTCCACGGCGATCGGCACGGCCGCGAACACGCGTACGGGCTGGTTCCATGGCGACCCGCTGGCGGTCACGCTGGGCAACTTCATCAGCAGCTCCGCTGCCGGTGCGAATGCTCCGCAGGACTCGTTCATGGTGTACGTCGGCGCTCCGGTGAACGATGCGGCCTGTGTGTACTCGGACGGCACCACGCGCCCGGTGTACGACAAGCAGCGTCGCTGGTTCTCGGAGGTCCTGAAGACCTTCGGCGCCGGCAACACGTACTTCGAGATCCTCAACAAGGCTGGCAACAATCCGGTGGATACGCTGGATGCCACGCCGGCTGCGGTTCCGATCGTGATCCCGGCCACCCAGATCGCGAGCATCCTGTCGCCCGCGACCTCGGGTAACGTGCGTCTCGTGTTCCGCTGCAAGACGAACCGCACGTTCGCGGATTCCGATTCGCGCAACTCGGGCTACACGTCGTTCGGATACGGCGCTGTGCTCTTGGACGATGTCACCGTCACGGTGGGCGCTGGTCTGCCCACGGTCATCGGTAACTTCGAAGGTGCAGAGCAGAGCGGTGTGAACTCCGTCGACAACCGTTTCGATGCCGCAGCTCCTCCGGGCGTCAACACGGTCAACAACTGGCGTTCCACCGGCAAGCCGCCGGGCGAATACCTGCACATCGAGGCCCTGTCGGGTCTGACGTATAACGACCTGTGCGGCCCGCCGACGTCGGCAGCCCGCGCTTGCAATATCGGCGGCCTCGTGATCACGGCTGGTAACCACGACGACGGTGAAGGCGCCGGCGACTCGCGGTTCACGGCGTTCCGCGAGATCTCGCAGAACATCATGTCGCCGACCATCAACCTGCTCGGTACGGGTGCGGGTGGCCTGACGCCGAACTCGATGGGCATCTCGTCGACCATCGCCGCTGCCAGTGATGACATCATCATCTGGTACGACATGTACGCCGGTATGTTCAACCTGAGCTTCTCGGGTGAGTCGTGGGTGTTCGGTTCGCAGTCCTACCCCGGTGCGCAGGTCGGCAACGGTGGCAAGGCCTGGGGCCAGCCGAACTATCCTGGCTTCATCGTCTTCAACCCGGAGCCGCAGTGCTTCACGGACTTCGAGCCGTTCGGTGGCAATGGTCAGCCGCTGCGCACCTCGAACCCGTCGGGCATTCCGGACTCGCTGCGCTTCTTCCTGGCGCACCAGCAGCAGTGCTTCCGTTTCGCCATCTCGCTCGGCTGCAACTCGGCTGAAGGTGGTTACTTCGACAACGCCGCTCTGGCCTTCGTCGACCTGCCGGGTGTTCCGGGCCAGGCCAGCGCGGGTTCCGCGGTCGCGATCGGCTCGATCTCCTCGGATATCTGGCAGTTCGTGAACGACACGTTCCCGGCCACCGAGACGGCCGGCCTTCCGGGCACGGCTGCGTTCGATACCCTGACGGGACTCATCCGTACGGGCTTGAACCTTGCTCCGGCGACGGGCAATGCGTTGCGTTTCGACGTCCCTGGCGACTCCAGCGCGATCGTTGCTGGCAACGCCACGGTGTCGGCTCCGGATGATCCGGCTCTGGCGGCGGTCCGTGTGGACCTCGTCTTCCGTGTCCTCCCGGGTCCGGGTAACTACCAGGTCGCTGCTGGCCGCAGCATGCCTCCGGGCGGTTCGCCCTCCGGCGTACTGCTACAGTTGCCGACCAACCAGCTCGGTGTCGTCACCCCTGGTGACGCTTCGTTCTGGGGCCAGTACATCGCCAACCCCGGCGAAGTCTCTGCCGGCACCCACAACGGTGGCTTGAGCTGGGATCACCTGACGTGGAACTCCGCCCGCATGGACACGTCGCAAGCGAACGTGTTCCCGGTCGGTGGTGCGACGCCAACGGGCCAGGGTCTGGTCACGGGTGGCTGGATGACGATGTACCACGAGAGCGATCCCAAGTTCACCGCACTCGGTGTGAGCAAGTTCAAGTGCTTCGTGATCGACACGACCAAGGCCTTCACCAGCTCGCCGACGACCAACAACGCGAGCTGTCTGGGTGTCCTTCCGGCGTGGATCACGACGGTGCCGCAGTCGCGTACGGGCTTCAACGGCTCGGCCACGACGCTGGAGTTCACGAAGATCATCCCCGACGGTCTGCTGACCCCGGGCTCGCACGTCCAGTACTTCTATCGCAAGTCGCACGCGATCGATCCGCTGGTCCGCTTCGCGATGTGCCCCGACACCAACCTCATCACGCCTCAGAACAGTGAAGGTTCGTCGGATCAGCATCGCTGGCAGCAGTTCGCGGTGCTCCCGGATCGGTGGAAGCACAATCCGTTCGGTGGCGCCGGCTCTGCGTGCATGCTCTACATCGACCTGAACGACCGTCGTGGTAACGAAGGTCGCTTCGTGGCGGTGATGGACTCGATCGGTGGCACCGCGGCTGCGAAGCGTGGCGCGCACAACGGCTGGACGGCTCCGGGTACGACCAACATCGCGGTCGCTGCCAACGTCCCGTCTGTGCGGGTCAGCAACCAGAACTCGCAGCCTGGCACGACGTGGGACATGTACGGCGTCAAGGCGTCCGAATCGCTCACCACGAGCGCCGGCGCCCCGGGTGCACGTCTCGCGAACCGCGCCAACATGGGCTTCCTCGCCAACAAGGAAGCTCGTTCGGGCCCGACGCCGGAAATGCTGCGTGCGTATTACCGCATCGTGGCAGTGCTCTCCGGTGACCTGGCCTCGGGCGTGCTCGGGCCGTTCACCAACCGTAGCCAGAACGACATCGCCCTGTTCAATGACTTCCTCACGGCGGCCGCTGGTTCGGCTCAGCCGCGTGGCATGTTCTTCCAGGGCGACGGGTTCGCGCAGTCCGAGAAGCAGACGGGCGGCATCGATCCCGCGCACACGCTGTTCCTCACGGACAAGCTGGGTGTCGTGTTCCGTAACGCGTCCTACCAGTCGCTGTCGGGCAACACGAACGACTGCGCGGACGTCGTCACGACCACCGCTCTGACCGCTGCTGGCGACGTGTACGGTGTCCAGAATCTGTGCACGTGGTCGAACGACGTGTACAACCGCAACCCGGCGATCGCGGAAGCGACCGAGGGTGGCCGGTACGAGAACGTGGGTCTGAACGGTCCGTATGTCTCGGATGTCGTCAAGGGCAACGTGCCTCTGCGTCCCTGGATCACGGCGACCAGTGGTTACGAGATCGAGCACCTGCTCGCTCGTTACTGCGATTCCGACAATGGCCGTCTGGCGTACTACTACTACATGCTGAACCGTGTGTTCGGGACGATCTGCCCGATCAGCGGTGCGGCAGGCCTCACGCTGGATACGCCGCAGGGTGGGCGCGCGTTCACCAACTTCATGAAGATCGGCAACTCGGTCATGAAGCAGGGTGTGTCGCTCGTGCACTTCTCGGTCGCGAAGGCTGGTCGTGTCCAGGTTTCGATCTACGACGTCACTGGTCGTAAGGTCCGTAACCTGTCCGATCGCGTCTTCCCGGCTGGCGAGCACACCATCCAGTGGGACGGCAGCGACGATGCTGGCAGCAAGGTGGCGCGTGGCGTGTACTTCGTGCGCAGCAGCGTGCAGAAGGACGCCGGCCGCATCATCGTGCTGAACAACTAGTCGAAGCCTGTAGTCCGAAGTTCGCCGAAGGGCGGGGAGCGATCCCCGCCCTTCGGTTTTTTGTCGGCCCCCGGCTGGCGGGGCCGGTCAGGACGGAAGCGCTTGGATTTGTTCTCTCGTAGGAGTAAGCTTTGCTCCGAGACGAGCGGACACTCCAGCAAGGTGTCATTCGACCGAGGCTCTCTCTGTCGCCTCAGCACTGGCGATCCGCCGACCGGGCGACCCGTGGAAGCACCAGGAGTGGTGCGTCCGGAGCCCGGGATCAGCGTCAGCAGGAATCGGCCAACTCATAGGCGGATTTTGGCTTGACGCCCCCGGCCCCCGAGCGTAGCCTCCGGCCACTTCCTTCATCATCGACTGGGCGTGCTGGGGGGCGCTAATGCGCTTACGTGTCGGGGCTGTTCTTTGTCTTTTTCTTGCTGTCTGGGCTGCTGGCTGTCGCAAGGCGGTTGCACCCTCACTCGATAATCAGGCGCCAGAGACGTGGATCGTCGCCGCGCCGCAGGACACCATCACCATCCGAGACAACAGCGGACCGATCCGGCCCAATGTCGGCCGTATTCCGGTGCGCTTCCATCTCTATTGGGCGGGTGCCGACCGCGACGGAGCTGTCGCGGGGTACTACTTCGCCGTGGTCGAGACCTTGGCGGTGCCGCCCGAGGGGCTGAGTTCGGTCCCCGGTCTGCCCGGACCGAAGGCGCGCGACTACCAGTTCACGACCAAGTCCGACAGCATCTTCGTCTTCCGTGCCTCGGAAGAGCTGAACGAACGTCAGCACGCGTTCTTCATCTATGCGGTCGACAACAAGGGCCGGGCCGATGCCACGCCCGCGCGCTTCATCTTCAGTTCGTACGACCGGTTCCCGCCGCTGGCGATCATCGACGAACTGAAGGCCGTCGGGACCATCTACGAGCTTCAGCCGGGCGGCGGCGTGCGGCCGGTGGAGCGCACGTACTTCGTCACGGACTCCTTCGAGCTCAGTCCGACGCACGTCGTGCCCCGCGACACCATCCCGGCCAATGCCCGCATCAGCGTGCGCTGGCACGGCGAGCCGACGATTCCCAGCACGGTGATCATGGGCTATCGCTACAAGCTCGACGAGACTTCATTCAACGTCGCGGATTCGTCGGTCCGCTCGGCCGAGTACAACACCGGCGTCGGCTTGGACCGGATCAACACCGGCCAGAAGGTCTTCACGCTGCGCGCCATCGGTCAGTCCGGCTGGCGCGGCGAGTCCACGCGCTGGTTCCAGATGAACTTCGCCCCGGACACGTGGTTCGCAGGACCCGATGTGAACGCGCTGCCGGCCGGCTGGCAGACGTTCACCTCCAATGCCGGAGCCAAGCGCTATTGGTTCTACGACAACGCGTTCCCGGCCAGCTGGGACCGCTTCCCTGGCTTGGCGAACAGCATGCTGAGTAGCGATTCTCTGACGAAGTTGCCGGCGGAACGCACCGAGCGAAAGACGTTCTTCGAGGTCTATAACGACCGCGTCTGGGTGCATCAGGAAGGCGACACCGTGCACCTGAATTCCTGGGTCATCTTCCCGAGCGGAGGTTTCGACCGCGATTCACCGTACCGCGCCCGGATCAACACGGCCCTGCTGCCGCCGGAGCTCAAGGACCCGAGCTATACGGTGCTCACGCCGACCGGGCCCAACGGCTCGCCGATCGGCTTCCGAGTCATCGTGCGCGTTCGCGGCGGTACGGACATTGCGAACTCGGTGGGCCAGCCGTCGGAGACCACGACCTATCCGGTCATCGATCCGGCCTCGGTGTTCCACAACCCGGTCATGAACGGCTATTGGGGCCAGACGACCGCCGGTACGGCCTATGGTGTCGTCTATGCCGAGGACGGCGACGGCACCGTCGACCGCCGCATCGATCAGTTGGAAGGCGGCGCGGCCGGAGTGGCGGAGCGAGTCAATGTCAATCCCAATACCGGCGTCATGACGGGTGGATCTGCCGAGGACAAGCTGCTGCGCTCCAAGGTCATCAAGTTCTTCGTCGATCGCGCCCCGCGCTTCCTTCCGGGTGTGACGGCGCTCGTGCCTGGTACCCCGATTCCGGGCCGGGCCATCAACTTCAACCTGCCGGCCGACGACGTCGATCCCTTGGACCCGAAGGCGTCCTTCAACCGGGTCGGCGGCACGCCAGCCGGGACGTCACCGATCCTGCGCCGCAAGATCGCGATTCTCGGGAAGTTCAACGGCAGCGTGACGCCGTATGACACGTGCTACGTGGAACCGAACACATTCACGGGCCCGCAAGGCAACGGCATCCAGGTCCGGGTCCCGAACTACATCGCTGGCGGGGCGGTCACCGCGATCGTGCGACTGTGTGACTGTCTCGAGTGCGATGATCTCAAGTGGCCGAAGAAGACTCTGCCCATCGACCGGACGTCCGAGGACCGGTGCCCGTTCACGAACATCGAACCGAACCCGGGTTCCGGACGCTGCATCGAGATCCGATTGAATGTGACGATCGGCCCCTCGCCAGGAGAACCGGCGAGTCTGACTTCTGGAGTTAGCAACGATACGACCCAACGACCGGGGTCCTCGTCGGATAGTGGCAGGAGGCGGCAATGACACACAGATCCCTGCGCGCCGGCTCGGTGGCCGGCATGTTGCTCTTGTTGGCCGGCCTCGCGCTCACCGGCTGCGGCAAGAAGGCCGGTGGCATCCTGTTCCCGAACCAGCGTCCGACGGTCGAACTGACCAACGCGCCGGTGCAGGCAGACCGTAGCAATCCCTACTTCTACGCTTACCGTGTGAACTGGTCCGGCAACGACCCCGACGGCAAGATCGATCACTACGAGTACTGCATCGATCCGGCGCCGGGCGATAGCGTCTGGGTCAGCACGAAGAAGAACGAGGAGATCATCTTCTTCCGGGCCTCGCAGCCCGACCCGGTCACCGGACGTGGCCTGCCGACGGCGTCGGACTTCCACGTGTTCGTCATCAAGGCCGTGGACGACAATAAGCCGGTAGGCGCCGAATCGCCTCGCAAGGACCGTGCGTTCTATTCGTTCACGATCGCACCGACCGTGGCGATCCTGAATCCGCTCCCGAGCGCCCTGCTTCGCGCGCAGGTCACGCCCTCGGTGCGCATCGACTGGACCGGCTCGGATCCGGATGGCCAGTTCTCGCAGAAGCCGGTCCAGTACAAGTACCGCATGATCGACCTGAGCGATCCGGACAACCAGATCTTCCTGTCGGTGCCCGACTCATTGCGGCGGCGTGAAGTGGCGACCAACTGGGCCGGCTGGGACTCGACGAGTGCCGACACCCAGTTCGTCCAGTTCACGAACCTGACCCCCGGCAAGAGCTACCTGTTCGTGGTCATCGGGTTCGACGAGGCGGGGGCTTACTCGCCGGTGTTCAGCCTAAACTCGAACATGCTGCAGTTGACGGCCGGGTTCGCCAGTGCGAACGGCCCGAAAATCCACATCTTCAACCAGTACATCGACTTCGTCTACCAGAGCGGTGGTTACAGCACCGATCCATTGCGCTGGATCAACATCGAGGTTCCCAGCCGGATCCCCATCAGCGTCGGCTGGGAAGCTTTCCCGACGGCGGGGTCCCGCATCCAGGGCTTCCGCTGGATGCTGGACGGCAACGTCAATGACGAGACCCCGAGGTCGGACGAGAACACGGATCTCATCCACTGGAGCCAATCCAGCCCGACGATGCCCAACTTGACGACGCTGCCCGGCATGCGGGATGGCGACCACTTCTTCTACCTGGAGTGCTCGGACAACAACGGGCAGAAGAGTCTCGGTGTGCTGCACATGATCGTCGTCACGCCGTCGTTCAATCGTGAGCTGCTGGTTCTCGATGACACGCGGCTCGAGGTGGACAAGTTCTCGGCGGGCGGCTGTCCGGGCGTGTACACGCTGTCGTGGCCGGCGCGTTCCGAGTTCGATACGCTGCTGTTCGCGAAGGGAAACTTTCCCTGGCGCTGCACGAAGAACCCCACGACGGGTGTGGTCACCCGCCCGGGCCTGTTCGCGGGCTACTCGTATGACACGCTCGGGACCCGCCTGGGACTCGAGAACGCGGCGAACAGCGCGTTGTTGTCGACCATCGGACGCTACCGGAACCTGGTCTGGCTGGTCGACGCCCGCGGTGCTCAGTTCAGCGGTGATTCGGACCAGGGCATCCAGCCGGTCACGGCGCTGTTCTCGATGAGTGGGCCGGGTCGTGCCAGCACGCTGGCGGCCTATGTCCAGTTGGGCGGGCGCGTGTGGCTGGCGGGCGGCGGTGGTGCGTACGCGTCGCTGATCCAGTTCAACAAGAAGGCGAACGACCAGGGCCAGACCACGGTGTTCTCCAGCACTCCACCCCAGTTGGGCGAGCTCGCTGCGAGCCGCATCATGTTCGACGGCGCGCACTGGCAGTCGGCGATCGCCGTCACCAAGGGCAGCATCAACACGTTCCGCTACGAGTTCACCGTGTTCAGCGGCCCGTCGAACACGAACCCGGTGACCCATGTCGTCAGGCCGGCGTGGTCGCACTTCAATCCATTCACGGGGACGACGCTCGGCTCGCCGAACTACAGCCGCCTTCCGGCCGAGATGCGTTACCCGACGCCGGACCTCGAGCCGCTGCCGCCGACACGATTGTCGAGCCAAGCGGGGCTGTTCTACCAGGGCAGCTTCCCGTGCGAGTACCTGCTTCAGAACAATTCCATTCTCGAGGATATCAATCCGGACGCTGATGCCGTCACGCTGGCTTCGGTGCTGGACACGTTGTACGAGGCGCAGGGTGTTGTCTTGCTCACGACGGCGGTTCCGCCTCGCACTCTGCCTCGAGCTCCCACCATGACGTACTACCATGGCAATCAGGCGAACCAGTTCGTGTTCACCGGGTTCGCGTTCTGGAACTACGTGCGTTCCGACGCCATCGGCTTGGTGGACTTCGTGCTCCAGGACATCTGGGGCCTCACCCGGAACACGAGCATCGACCGCGGTTCGATCGCGCCTTCCATCCGGAACGGTGGCTCCTCGCCTGCGCGGATCGTGACGCCTGCCCAGAGAACCGTCAGCGCGCGTGTGCCTGCTTCCGGCACCACGCGGGAGTGATCCATGTCCAATAACGCGATCGGCGGCGCGATCCGCGCCGCCGTGTGCGCCCTCGTGCTGGCCATCGCGGCCGGCACGTGGGCTTCCGCTGCCCGTGCTGCCTCCAACTTTCCCGAGATCCCGGTGTGGGCCAATCCAGGCGCCTGGCAGGACAGCACTCTGCTGCGCGACGAGCTGGGGAACATCCGCTTCCGCAGCCGCTGCGTCGGCGGCTTCAAGGGTCCGCTGGCCGAAAGTCTGGCGGTGCTGCCGCGTGTGATCACGGTGCGCTTCCTGCGCGACCGCACTGCCGAAGCGCGCCCGGATTTCGGAGGTTACCGCGTCTACCGGATGACGAACGCCCCCGATAGTTCGAACGCCACACTCATCCGGCGTTTCTCCACGAATGCGGGCAGCGAGCTGACCTGGAACTTCTCACGGCTGAACCCGGCGACCATGAATTACATCTGCAACGGCGGCGTCGTGCACGACAGTATCGTGACGTTCGTCGATCCGGATTCGAACGGCCAGTTCGTGAAGGTCTGCCGCCGTCCGGGAACGCTGACGGGCCGCTGCCAGTCGCCGGGTGATTCCATCTTCATCCTGTCGGCCCCGCCGGGTCCGCACGATGGTTTCCTGACCTGGTACTCGATCACCTACGAACGCCGCAACACCACCGACACGGATTACGAAGACCTGTTCCTCCCGGACACGCTCGATAACTTCGCGCGTTGCACCGATCGGAACCAGCGTGGCACGTGCCCGAACCTCAACGGCAAGCTGCGCAACCTCGCCGGACCGGTGGAGCCGACCGGCGGGCCGACGGTGGATCTGGAACGCGTGCTCGCCGTGCCCAATCCGTATCGCGGCAACGAGGTCTGGGACCAGCCCGGTCAGGGTGAGGTGCATTTCATCAACCTGCCGCAGCAGTCCACGATCAAGGTCTATACGCTGGCCGGTGATCTGGTGCGGGAGATCGAGCATTCGAGCAGTGTGCGCGACTTCGAGCGCTGGGATCTCAACAATGCTTCCGGGAAGCCGGTGGCCTCCGGCATCTACATGTACCGGGTCGTGGCCGGCACGTTCCACTTCCAGAACCGCTTGGTCGTCATCCGCTGACCCGCGCGGGCCCGCGCCTGGCGCGGGCCCGCGTCGTCCTCGTTCCGGGAGCGGTCCCCCGCATGCGCCTGCAAGCCGAAGTGCACGTTCTTCGCGGTGACATCGCGGAGTCGCGCCATCGTGTGCAGTGCATCATGGTCGACGCGGCGGGTGGGGTGCGGGCCTCGACTGCCCACAGCGAACGAGTGACTTCGTTCCGTTCGGCGGCCAAGCCGTTCCAACTGCTGCCATTCATCGAGCGCGGTCATGCCGACGCGCTGGGCTGCAGCGAGGCAGAGGTCGCCATCATGGCGGCATCGCACTCCGGCAGTCGTGCGCATCTGGCGCTGGTGCGCGGGCTGCTCGCCCGAATCGGCCTCGACGAGCGTCAGCTGGCCTGTGGCTACCACGACCCGCAGGATGCGCAGTCGCTCGACGACGTGCGTCGCGATCCCAGCCGGTGCAGCCCCGCTTACAACAACTGCTCCGGTAAACACGCCGGCATGCTCGCGATGTGCCAGGCGGAAGGCTGGCCGGTGGAGGGTTACGAACGCCCCGAGCATCCGTTGCAGCTGCTCATGCTCCGTACGGTCGCGGAGTGCTGCGGCGTCACCAGCGAAAGCGTGCTCCTGGGGATCGACGGTTGCGGCCTGCCCGTGTTCGGATTGCCGCTGGTGCGCATGGCGCATGGCTACGCTCAGATCGGTCTGGCGATCGCACAGGGTGGCGACCCCCGTGCTGCTGCCCTCCAACGGATCGGCAGGGCCATGGTCGCCCACCCGGTGACGGTCGAGGGAGAGGGCCGCCTGGCCACGGACCTCATGCTGGCGACCGGCGGTCGACTGCTGGCCAAGAGCGGTGCGGAAGGGCTGCTGCTGGTCGCGGAGCCTGCCCGCGGGCTGGGGGTCGCGATCAAGTGCGAGGATGGCGCCATGCGGGCGCTGGACCCTGCCGCAGTGGAGCTTCTGGGGTTGCTGGGGTTGCTCGATACCGCCGCATCCGAACAGTTGGCCGCCCATCGGCGCCCTCCGGTCACGAATGCAGCCGGGGTCGAGGTGGGCTGGTTGCAAGGGCATGTCAAAGTCGAGGTCGCCGGGGATGTGCACGCCTGAACTCGCCCCCCGACAGGTGTAGAATCCAGTCCATGCGCCCAGTCACCTCGCAGCCTGCCACGCGCGGCCGTCCGGCCTTGCCCACTCCGCCGCCACCCGCCACGCCGCCCCGCTGGCGCGGGAGATCATCCGGCTGGCTCATGGTGATCGCAGCACTCGTGACAGCCTCGGTCGCGACAGCACGTCCCGCGATCTCGGGTCCGATGCAGGGTCCGACCGCTGCGAAGCTGGATGCGCGCCTGCTCCGGGCGACCGAATCGCTCGCTTCGCCGGTCGCGGTCTGGGTCGAGTTCACGGACAAGGGTGAACAGGGCCCCGACGACCTGGCACAGCGGCTCGCCGCGGCCGCAGCCGCACTCACCCCGGAGTCTCGCCGTCGTCGCGAACGGGCGCGTGTCACGCCGCTCGTGGACTACCTGGACCTGCCGGTCTCATCCGATTACCTGAGCGCACTCAGAACCCAGGGGTTCGCGGTGTACGGCCAGTCGCGCTGGTTCAATCGCGTCGCGGTGCATGCTGCTGGAGATCAGTTGTTCGCGCTGGCCGCACAGCCCTTCGTCCGCCGGCTGAGTCCTGTCGAACTGGCGCAACCGCGTGAACGCGAGGAGATGCTGCCGGCGACGAGCGAAGGCGGTGGCGGCGCCATCGCTCCCGGCCGCGGCGCGCTGCCCGCTGCGGTGCAGGCGCTCTACGGGCAGACGTTGGGGCAGCTCCAGCGACTGAACGTCCCCGCTGTGCACGACTCGGGCTACATCGGCACGGGCATCAGCGTGTGCGTGCTCGACGAAGGTTTCAATTGGTTTCGCAAGCACGAAGCGTTGCGCACGATCCCCGTCGGCGTCGGGCGCACGCGCGACTTCGTTCGCGGAGGCACGGACGTGCAGGACACGGTGGTCACGCCATTCTACTTCGAGCACGGCACGGCCACACTGAGTGCGGTCGCTGGCCGCAAGAGCGGGGTCTACCTGGCGCCTGCCTATGGCTGTATCGTCGCGCTCGGGCGCACCGAGGACACCGGCAGCGAGAAGCCGATCGAGATGGTGTACTGGGGCATGGGGGCGGAATGGGCCGACTCGCTCGGTTGCGACATCATCACCTCGTCGCTCGGGTACAACCTGTTCCCCGACAGCGCGGGTACCGACATCACGTACCCGATGCTGAACGGCCACACGACCATCGTGACGCGGGCCGCCGAGATCGCCGCGGCCAAGGGCATCCTCGTGGTGAACTCCGCGGGCAACGATGGCAATAATGCCCGCGTCGGGCGCAAGATCTCCGCACCCGCCGATGCGAACGGCGACAGCGTGATCGCCATCGCGGCGGTCGATTCCTTCGGCGTGCGCGCCAGTTTCTCGTCCAAGGGCCCGACATTCGACGGCCGCATCAAGCCCGACCTGGCGGCTCAGGGCGTCAAGGTGTGGCTCGCTTCGGCGGATGGGAACCCGAACACGTACACGACCGGGAGTGGCACGTCGTTCGCCGCCCCGCTCGTGGCGGGTATCGCCGCCTGCCTCATGCAAGCACGGCCGTCGTGGCCGCCGGTGTGGATCATCCAAGCGCTCAAGCGCACGGCATCGCGCGCCGCTCTGCCCGACACGCTGACGGGCTGGGGGATTCCCAATGCGCTCGCCGCACTGCGCTACGTGCCCGACACGCTCGGCGTGCCCGAAAGCAGTGGCGGACCGCATCTGGCATTCGCCGGCCCCAATCCGTTGCGTGCGGCCGGCCCCGGCGCCCAGGTGCGCCTGAGCCTCGGCGCGGGCGAGCCCGCCCGGCACTACCGGGTGCGTGTCTACGACGCCACCGGACGGGTCGTGCGCGAACTGGGGCAGGGCACGATCCAGCCCAGGACTTCGCTGTCGATCCCGTGGCGCGGCGACGACGCGCGCGGGCGATTCCTCACGCCGGGCCTTTACCTGCTGCACCTCGACGGCGACGGCCGGCGCGAGACCACTCGCGTCGTCGTGTTGCGCTGACCCCATTCCTGACCTGGAACCCGACCGGACTGCCATGACCTGTGTATCCGAGCTTCGCCTCACCGCCCGCCCCTCGATCGCACCGTGCTCCGCAACTCTGCCGCAGAGGTCGCGGTGCGCGCTGTCTGCACTCGTCCGCGCGGTACTTCCGGCGTTGCTGCTCGTGATGTCCGCAGCTGCAGCGCCTGGCGCGGGACCACTCGAGAGTACGCGTGTCACGCTCGAGAACGGCATGCGTGTCGTGCTGGCGAGCGACTCACTCGCCACCGCACTCGACGTCTCGCTGTGGTTCCCTGCAGGGACGCGCCACGAGAAGGCGGCTCAAGCCGGGCTCGCGCAACTCGCCGCGCGTGTCGCATTCCGTGCCGGCGCGGACGATCCGCTGGCGGGGATCACCGCTCGAGGCGGCAGTGGTGGCATGCTCGTCACTCCCGATCTCACGACTTTCTCGGCCACCGTCGCGCCGGCTGGACTCGGCGACGCACTCGCGTTCCTGGACAGCCGGACCTCGAACTCGGTCACCACACCGGGCGTGCTCGCGGCGGATCGCGGCGCGATGCGCGCCGAACGCTCGCGGTTGGACCGCTCGCCGGTCGCACGCGGGATCGCCCGGCTGTGGGCCGCGGCCTGGCCGGGGCATCCTTATGCATCCACCGGTGCCGTCCCGCCGGCGAGCCTTGAATCGCTGACGAGCGCGGATGTCGATGGCTGGCGCCGGATGCAACTCGCGCCGGCCGGTGGCGTGCTCGTGCTCTCGGGCGCGTTCGATCGCGACAGTGCGCTGGTTGCTGTGCGCCGGTACTTCGGCGGCCGGCCGCGCGTGCGCGCCACGACCGCCGCAGTGAGCGCGCCGCGCACGGCCCTGCGCACGACCGAGCGGCTCGAGGTGCCGTTGCGACTTTGCATGATGGGCTGGCGGGGCCCGGGAGCCGGGGACCCCGACGCGGCGGCATTCGAACTGCTCGCCGCTTGGCTGGGGGGCAGTCCGGAAGCCCGGCTGTCGCGCTCGCTCGTCACGGACTGGAAGGTCGCGGTCGCTGCCCAGGCGGGATTCGCCGCGCAGAAGGACGGTTCGTTACTGTGGTCGTTCGCTGCAGCGGCACCGGATGCGGACTCGTCCGCGGTCGAGACCACGTTGCTCGATGCTGCGACCGCCGCGGTGCGCAAGGCGCCCGAGAACTTCGAGCTCGAGCGAACGCGGCGTCAGCTGGAGTCCAGCCTGTTGTTCGCGCTGCAGACCGCACGGCAACGCGCGCAGTCGCTGGGTGAGGCCGAGTTGCTCACGGGAGACGCGAGTACTGCGGCCCGGCGGCTCGAAGCGCTCCGCAACGTGACGCCCGCCGATGTGCAGCGCGCCGCGGCCCGTCTGATGACCGAACCCAACCGGGCGGTCGTCTGGATATTGCCGTCGAACTCCGGAGGTGCACGATGAAGCCGGTCCGCGAACTTGCGTTGCGCTCCGGCTGGGTGCGTGCGGCGATGCTCGTGTTGGCGGTCCTGGCTCTGACCGCCGCGGTGCGCTACCCGTCCCCGCGTGTGCGCACGCTGCCGAATGGGCTGCGCGTCGCGGTGTTCGAACGTCCCGGGCTGCCCATCGTGCAGATGCAGCTGCAGGTCCCGGCCGGGCTCGCGGCCGAAGGTCGCGGCCATGATGGTCTCGCGTTCCTGACGTCCCAACTCCTGCGGCAGGGGACCACGTCGCGCTCGGGTCTGGACCTGGTCACCGAACTCGACACGCTCGGGGGCACCATGGCGATGTCCGTGACGCGTGATGTGGGCCAGGTCGCCGCGGGCTGTCGCACCAGTGAGTTCGAGGGCTTGCTCGAACTCATGAGTGACGCGGTCATCAATCCGTTGTTCGAGGACGATGCCTTCCAGGGTGCGCGCCGGCAGATCGCCGGCCAGCTGGGGGCGCAAGCGCAGACTCCCGCCGGGTTGGCGGATGAGCGCGCGGTCGCGCTCGCATTCGGGACTCACCCATACGCCCACGTCGGACGTGGCACGTTCGAGTCCCTGCTGGGTTCGACGCGCGAGCAGGTTCGCGCCTTCCATCGCGACCACTGGCGCCCCGATCGTGCGGTTCTGGTCATCGCCGGCGACATCGATCCCGAGCGCGCGTTCGCATCGGTGTCGGAGTGGTTCGGCCGCTGGAACGGCAAGAGCGTGGCAGACAGTTCGCACAGCGCCCCTGCGACACGCAAAGGCACGTTCCTGTACGACCTGCCGGGCAGCCCCTCGACCGAAGTTCGTGCGGCCGTGCTCGGTCCGGGCCGGGGAGACCCGAGCTACCCGGGCTGGCTCGTCGCACGCGAGGCGCTCGAAGGCGGGCTGTTGCCCGCGGGTGCGCACGCCGTTCTACAGCCGTCTCGTGAAGCGAGTCTCCTGCTCGTGAGCGCGGCCGCTCGCCCCGAGTCGGCGGCGGTCGTCGCCGGACGGGTGCAACGTGCCTTGCAGGCACTCTCGGCCCCGTTGCCAGCCGCGACACTCGCTGCCGCTCGCCAACGCGCGACCGATGCCTGGCCTCTGTCGGTCGAGACGCTGGGGCAATGGATCTCCGCATGGCTGGCCGGAGATATCGCGGGTGCGACCGCCGATCATCTGGCGAACATGCCGGCCGCGATCGCGACCGCGACTCCTGACGGTGCCGCTCGCGCCATGCGCGGCGGCTATGCACTCCTGCTGGCCGGTCCGGCCGAGCGGATGAAGGGCCGGCTTGGCGGGTTGGGCGTCATCGACTCGGTCGAGGCCCCGCTCGGCGGATCCCCGCTCGCGGAAGTCGGCGTCCAGGTCTCGGACGAACAGCGCCGACGCGGGCGCCAACTCGTGGCTGCTGCGGTCACCGCCCACGGCGGCCTGGCCAAGTTGAACGCTGCTCAGGTCAGTGAGTTGTCTGCCGAACTGCAGCTCTCCGTCGCTGGGCAGAGCATGTCTGGCGAAGTGCGCACACTTCGTGTCGATCCGGACCGGCTCGTGCACGTGACGCGCTTCCTCGATTTCGAACACCGTCAGGTGCTCGACCGTGCCCGGGGCTGGACGCTTTCGACGGCAGGGGATTCCGCTTCGATCCTGCTCGCGGACAGCACCTCGCTGCAATCGTTCCGCGCCATCTTGGAAGCGGACATCGTGCACGTTCTGCGTGCGGCGGCCGCACCCTCGGCTGCGCCTTACGCCGCGGGCAAGGCCCGCCTGGGCGACAAATCGGTCGACCAGGTCGAGTACGCCTCGAAGGACGGCTACCGGAACCGTTTGTCGCTGGATGCCACGACGCGTCGTGTGCTGGCGGTCGAGAGCCTGCCTACGCCTCAAGGCGTATGGCGCGACCGGCGCCGTTGGTCGGAGTATGTTCAGGTGGAAGGGGTGTGGTGGCCCCGCGAGGAAGTGCGCGAGCTCGACGGCGAGCAGGTTTCCAAGTCGGTGCTCCGCCATATCGTCGTGAACGACCCGGTCGACAGCACGATGTTCCGGCGGCCGGTCGTCGCGCGCGGACAGATCCGGGGAGTCGAATAGCGGTCCGGGACGGAACGTCTGCATGGTCATGAAACGATCTCGTTGTGCGCGCGGGGCATGGCGCCCGGCACGCGCGGGATCTTGAACATAGGGAGACACACATGAGCACGACCGAGAACGATGCCGCCGTGGCGCAACACTCCCCGACATCGACCGAGCACGAGCAGTTGATCTACTTCTTCGGCGATGGCTCGGCCGAAGGCCACGGCAACATGAAGGACATCCTGGGTGGCAAGGGTGCCGGTCTGGCCGAGATGACCAACGCCGGCGTGCCGGTGCCGCCAGGCTTCACGATCACGACCTCGGTCTGCCGCCACTACCACGCGCATGGCCGCAAGCTGCCGGCCGGTGCCCAAGCTCAGCAGGATGCCGCCTTGGCCCGTCTCGAGACCACGTTCGGCCGGCCGCTGGGTGATGCCAGCGACCCGCTGCTCGTCTCGGTGCGCTCGGGTGCCAAGTTCTCGATGCCGGGGATGATGGACACCATCCTGAACCTCGGACTCAACGACCGTTCGGTGCAGGGACTGGCGACCAAGACCGGGAACCCGCGGTTCGCATGGGATTGCTACCGACGCTTCATCCAGATGTTCGCTTCGGTCGTGATGGACTTCCAGAAGCACGAGTTCGAGGAACTCCTGAGCGCCGCCAAGAAGCGCCGCAAGGCCAAGCTCGACACCGACCTCACGGCCGCCGACCTCGAGCAGTTGACGCTCGAGTTCAAGCGCCACATCCGCAAGCGCGCCAACCGCGACTTTCCGCAGGACGCGCGCGAACAGTTGGCGATGGCGCGTGACGCCGTGTTCCGGTCGTGGAACAACGACCGCGCCAACTACTACCGCAAGCAGAACGGCATCCCCGACGACATCGGCACCGCCGTGAACGTGCAGGCGATGGTGTTCGGCAACATGGGCGACACCAGCGGCACCGGCGTCGGCTTCACGCGCAACCCGTCCACGGGCGAGCACCTGTTCTATGGTGAGTACCTGACGAACGCGCAAGGGGAAGACGTCGTCGCCGGCGTGCGCACGCCGCAGCCGATCGCCAAGCTCGAGAACGAGATGCCGGACGTCTACCGGCAGCTGCGCGAGATCACGACGAAGCTCGAACAGCACTATCGCGATATTCAAGATTTCGAGTTCACGATCCAGGAAGGCAAGCTCTTCCTGCTGCAGACGCGCAACGGCAAGCGCACCGCGCAGGCCGCGGTCCGCATCGCACTCGAGATGGTGAAGGAGGGCCTCATCACCGAGGCCGAGGCCATCCTGCGCGTCGAGCCCGCGTCCCTGGATCACCTGCTGCATCCGCGTCTGGACCCCAAGCACAAGGCCAAGCTGCTGACCACCGGCCTTGCCGCTTCGCCGGGTGCCGCCGTCGGTCAGGCAGTGTTCGATGCCGATACCGCTGCGGAGCGCGGTGCCAGGAAAGAGCGAGTCATCCTGGTGCGCAAGGAGACCACGCCGGACGACATCCACGGTATGGACGCCGCACAGGGCATCCTCACCGCCACGGGCGGCATGACCTCGCACGCAGCCGTCGTGGCGCGTGGCATGGGCAAGCCGTGCGTTTCGGGCGCGGGCGCGGTGCACGTCGATGAGCATGCACAGCGCATGACGGTCGACGGGGTCGTGATCAAGGCCGGCGACTGGATCACGCTCGACGGCTCGACCGGCCGCGTGTATCAGGGTGCGGTGCCCACGATCGACGCCGTGGTCTCGGGCGAGTTCGGGGAGTTCATGGGCGTAGTCGACAAGCACCGGAAGCTCGGCGTGCGCGCGAATGCCGACATCCCGCGCGATGCCCTGAAGGCGCGCGAGTTCGGCGCCGAGGGCATCGGCCTGTGCCGCACCGAGCACATGTTCTTCGCCGAGGACCGTCTGCCGCAGGTCGTGCGCATGATCATGGCCGCACCGCGCACCAAGGCTCTGCAGGACAAGCTGGATGCCGCGACCAAGGCGCTCGAGGGCGCTTCGCCGAGCGAAGTCAAGCAGTTGAAGTCGGAAGTGGCCTTGCTCAAGAAGCAGCTGGCTGGGCCGCTCAAGGACTACCTGGGCGCGCTCGCCAAGCTGCTGCCGTTCCAGCGCGCCGACTTCCGTGGGCTGTTCAAGGCGATGAATGGGTACCCGGTGACCATTCGCACGCTCGATCCGCCACTGCACGAGTTCCTGCCGAAGCGTGAAGAGCTGATGGTCGACATCGCCCGTTTCCCGCGTGCGACGGCGGCGCAGAAGAAGGATATGGCCAAGCGTTATCGCCTGACCGTGGCTGGTCTCAAGAAGGGCATGCCCGAGTTGCTGCTGCGTGTCGAGGACCTGCACGAGTTCAATCCGATGCTCGGTCACCGTGGTTGCCGCCTGGGCATCACGTACCCGGCCATCACCGAGATGCAGGCGCGGGCGATCTTCGAAGCCGCCAGTGAAGTCGTGGCCAAGGGCGGCAAGGTGATGCCCGAGGTCATGATCCCGCTGGTCGGCACGGTGGAGGAACTCGAGAACCAGGCCGCGATCGTGCGTCGTGTGGCCGAAGCGACGATGGCCAAGAAGGGTGTGAAGTTCGCCTATCTGGTCGGCACGATGATCGAAGTGCCGCGCGCGGCCGTGACCGCCGAGCGCATTGCCGGGGTCGCCGAGTTCTTCTCGTTCGGCACCAACGACCTGACGCAGATGGCGTTCGGCTTCTCACGCGACGACGCCGGCAAGTTCCTGCCCGAGTACGTCGAGAAGAAGGTTCTGGCGAACGACCCGTTCGTGTCGATCGACCAGGATGGCGTCGGTGCACTCATGGAGATGGCGGCCAAGGGCGGCCGCAAGGCACGCACCAAGCTGAAGCTCGGCATCTGCGGCGAGCACGGTGGCGATCCGGCGAGTGTCGAGTTCTGCCATCGCATCGGGCTCGACTATGTATCCTGCTCACCGTTCCGTGTGCCGATCGCGCGCCTGGCGGCAGCCCAGGCGGCGGTTCGCGGCACGGCGGCCGAGGCCGATCGCCGGTAGCGTGCGGTTGAGAAGTGACGAGACGCCCCGGGGAATCACTTCTCCGGGGCGTCTCGCTTGTACGCCCAGCATGGGCGCTGACTTGGAGGTGGAAGTCCTCCGAGGACTTGGTCACAGGGACTCAAGGGAACCGCAAAGGCGGAAGCGCGAGCGACCGTCTGAAGGAAGCGGGAAACGAACCGACGGGCCTACGAACAGAAATCGGATATGAGGCGGTGTCGAGCAGGGTGAGCGGGCAAGTGACCGCGAAACTCTCGTGACCAAAGCTCGGCGGCGTAAATCCGGCGGTCGCGGCGGGACGGTCAGCGTTC
>JANNWR010000423.1:0-2896 GCA_031408715.1 bacterium | reverse complement strand
CGCGCCGGGTCCGCCGACGGTTCACCCAGCACGCGCACGCCGCGGCGTGCGTGCAGGAACTCCAGCAACGGCGCGACCAGAGCGCTCTCCTGCTGCGCGATGGCGCCGAACGCAAGCGCGAGTCGCGCGCGGGCCGGCGTGGTCACGGCAGCGCCGGGGAGTGACGCTTCCAGCTCCAGCAGGTACTCGATGATGCCCGGCAGCGAGGCCGCCAACTCGTGTACCACTCCCCCGGGCTCGAGCTTGTACGGCAACTCGGACTCGCCGTGGAAGCAGTGATACTGACCGCGCGCGGCTTCGAGCAGCTCGTGCCGGCCGTACATCATGCCGATGTGCGGACCGTAGAGCTTGTAGAGCGAGATGCCGTAGAAGTCGGCGCCGATGGCCTTCACGTCCACGAGCCGGTGGGGCGCGAACGCCACGCCATCGATGCACGCGAGCGCGCCGGCGGCATGCACGCGCGCGACGATGCCCGCGGCGTCGTGGATCGTGCCCACGACGTTGGCGCAGTGCGTGAACGCCACGAGCCGAGTGCGCTTGTTCAGCAATGCGTCGAGATCCTCGGCATGCAGCGCCTGTGTCCCGGGCCGCATGCGCCACTCGCGCACCACCAGCCCCTCGAGCTCCAGCCAGCGCCAGGGACTGACGTTCGCCTCGTGGTCCAGGTTCGTGACGACGATCTCATCGCCTGCAGTCCACAGCGGTCGCAGCGCGCGCGCGAGCAATCGGATGTTCGCGGTGGTCGAGGCCCCGAGGAAGACCTCACCCGGCTCCGCTCCCATGAGCTGCTCCGCCGCGCGATGTCCGTCCGCGATGAGCTTCCCCGCCTGCTGCGACAGCTCATACGTCGCGCCCAACTGCACGCCGTACCGGCGCATGTAGTCCGTGACACGATCGATGACGCCACCCAGCGGGACGCTCCCGCCGGCGTTGTCGAACAGCGCCCACGGCGTGGCGAGCGCGGGATAACGCGAGCGCAAGATTGCGAGCTGTTCCGGCGGGAACGGCGCAGCGCTCATGTGCGCCGCGGCCACGGGCTGTTGACCAGCACGACGCGGTAGCCGTCGGGGTCGGCGTAGGTGCGGCCGATGCGGTCCCAGTACGGGTTGTGCGCGGGCAAAGCCTTCGCTCCCGCGGCTTCGGCGCGGGCCACGGCAGCGTCGTACTCGGACGGCATGGCGCAGTAGAGCGCCAGCAGGTGCTCGCCGGAAGGTGCCACGCCGGCTGGGGCGCCGCCGCACTCGTGCACGAACTCCAGATGCCATGGTGCGCCCGGGTATCCCACCACCTCACCGTCGAACCCGTCGTGGTCCTGGAACGACGCGAGGCGCTCGAACCCGAGCGCCTCACAGTAGAACGTCGTCACCTCCGCCAACCGATCGGTCGGCCGCGCGACCCGGAACGTCGGGATCAAGCGTTACTCTCGCACCGAGCTCAGGCTCTGCTGCGCGCGCTTCAGTTTGTCGAGCGTCTCCTCCAGTTGCACCAGCCGCTCGTTCTCCCGGGCCACGATCTCGGGCTTGGCCTTGCGCAGGAAGTCCTGATTGCGGAGCTTCTTCTTCACGCCTTCCAGATCCGTGAGCAACTTCTCGGCCTCACGCGCCAGACGCGCGCGCTCTTCATCGAGGTCGATCAGGCCGTCCAACGGCAGGAAGATCTCGGCGCCCTCGACCACAGCTGAAGCGGCGACCTGGGGCCGCGAGCCGTCACGAGAGACCGTGAGTTTCTCGATGCGCGCCAGCGGAGTGATCTGGCTCGCCAGCTTCTCGAGCAGGTCCAACTGGGCGGTGTCACCACGCACGAACACCGGCACGGGCTTGCCGGGCGCGATCTTCGACTCGATACGCAGGTTGCGGACCGCCACCACCACGGCCTGCAGGAACTCCACCTCGCGCTCGGACGTCGCGTCGAACCAGGTCTTTTTGGCCTTGGGCCACGCCGCGGTCGCCAGCGTGTCGCCGTCATGCGGCAGCGCCTGCCACAGCTCTTCCGTGACGAACGGCATGAACGGGTGCAGCAACCGCAGGATGCCGTCCAGCACCTTCCAGCTCACCCAGCGCGCGGTGCGCAGGTCGGCCTTCTGCTCGTCGGTCATCTCGGCGCCCAGGTCGGCGAGCGCCCAGCGCGGCTTGGCCATCTCGAGGTACCAGTCGCAGTACTCGTTCCACGCGAAGTGATACACCGCCTGCGCGGACTCGGCGAAGCGGTAGGTTTTCAGGTTGCGCGTGACGTCCTTCACGGCGTTCGCGAAGCGCGACAGGATCCAGCGATCGGCGAGCGTGAGCCGCAGTTGCGACTCCTTCACACCCGAGAGGTCCTCGTCGCCCATGCGCATGTTCACCAGCTTGGTCGCGTTCCACAGCTTGTTCGCGAAGAACTTGCCGCTCTCCAGCCGCTTCTCGTCGAACAGCAGGTCCTGACCCGTCGGCGTCTGCACCATGCAGAAGCGCACGCTGTCGGCGCCGTACTTCTCCATCATGGCGAGCGGGTCGGGCGAGTTGCCGAGCGACTTGCTCATCTTGCGACCCTGCGCGTCGCGCACGATGCTGGTGAAATAGATGTGCGCGAACGGGGCTTCGCCCATGAAGTGGTAGCCGGCCATGACCATGCGCGCGACCCAGAAGAAGATGATGTCGCTGCCGGTGACCATGAGGCTGTTGGGGTAGTAGCGCGCCAGGTCGGTGGTCTGGTTCGGCCAGCCCAAAGTGGCGAACGGCCACAGCCACGAACTGAACCACGTGTCGAGGACGTCTTCGTCCTGCACCCAACCGTCACCCTCCGGGCGTTCGATCGAGACGACCATCTCCTCGCCGCGATACCACACCGGGATGCGATGTCCCCACCACAGCTGCCGTGAGATGCACCAATCGCGGATGTTCTCGAGCCAGTGGAGATA
>JANNWR010000422.1:0-23794 GCA_031408715.1 bacterium | reverse complement strand
CACAGCGCGGCGCCGATCCACGACCATCAGGAGCGCCGCTGGCGGCATCTGGACACCTGCCAGTTCCCGACGATCGTGCATGCGCGCGTGCCGCGATTGAAGTGTCCGACGCACGGGATCAAGCAACTGCCGGTGCCGTGGACGGAGGTGGGTTCGCGGTTCACGGCGATGTTCGAAGCGCTGGCGATCGACTGGCTCATCCCTTCAGCCACGGCATTGACCACCTTCCGGCGCAGATCCTCCTGCGCGACGGCAGGAAGCGAGCGGGCATCACGGGTCGTTGTCGTCATGGGCGCGAAAGATAACAGCGCCCATAGTCACGTCAAGTATTTATGCTCCGGCTAGTAGTAGTAAGAGCGAGCGCTCACAGCGTCCCCGTCCTTCGGTCTTCAGGCTCACGGGCAGATGAGTCGAAGCCTGGTCCAAGTCTCAAATGATAGCAATAGTACTCTATGGTACCATGCTACGCGCTTGGCTATAGTAGGCTCCTGACCGTGATGGGCAGCGGATCAGTCCAGAGAGCCGCGACCGCGTGTTCAAGGATGTCCATGGGTCCCCGGCACGAAAGGGCAAATTCACCCAGACTCCGCGGAGCACTCGATCCTCGAGCAAGTGTGAACAGCGACAGGACTCCGTCGACGGGGCCGGGAAGAGGATTCCCTTTTCGCGGTCAGGCTCCGAGCCAACACTCGTGTGCGAGGTGCTACTCGCGGTGTACACGAGAGCTTCCGAAGCCTGATATGGTGGCATTCTGACCAATGACTGCACGAAGGGAGGTGCGCGGCGGGCTCGTGAACCTGCCCGCTCGTGGCGGCCTTCGTGACAATCGAGTGCGACAGGCTCTGATCAATGGCGGGGGTAGGGGGCGTGCGCTCGCGAGGGCAGCAAGGGGAAGGGCAGATCACGGTTCGTGTCGGGGCGATCGCCATGGGGGTCATCACTGCGCTCGGTATCTGGCACGCGTGGTCCTACCGATTCCTATGCGACGATGCATTTATCTCGTTCCGGTATGCCCGGAATCTGAGTCACGGTGCCGGCCTTGTGTTCAATCCCGGGCTCGGGCGAGTCGAGGGCTTCACCAACTTCCTCTGGGTACTTCTGCTGGCCGTTTTCGACCGATTCGGCGTTGTCCCCGAGCGGGCAGCATTGGTTCTGTCTTTCGTCGCCTCGGTCGGCCTTTTCGGCTTGGTGGCGTGGTGGGCGCGCCGGGGGGCTGGGGGCCGTTCCTGGGTGTGGCTCACTCCGGCACTGCTCCTCGCCTCGACGCGCAGTGTCGCGGTCTGGTCCACCAGCGGCCTCGAGACTCGGGCGTTCGAGCTTCTGGTGGTCGCGGGCGTCCTTCGGGTCTGCTACGAGTGCGAGGCCTTCGCCTCCGGCGGCGAGCCGCGCCGCGCAGTGGGCGGCTGGCTGTTCGCAATCGCGGAACTCATGCGTCCGGACGCCCTCGTGGTTGGCCTTCCTGTGCTGCTCGCGGCAGCCTGGTACCTTCGCCGTCTGCGGGGAGTGAAGGGTTGGGTCCGTGCGACGTTCGTGCCGCTGGTGATCATCGTGGGTCTGCATATCCTGTTCCGCTGGAGCTATTTCGGGGACTGGCTGCCCAACACCTACTACGCGAAAGTTGCAGGTCGAGCGCGCTGGAGTTGGGGGGCTCGCTACCTCGCGGCATGGGCCATCGAGTACGGGGTCGCGTTCTGGCTGCCGCTCATTGCCGTTGCACTGATGCATGCACGGAGAGCAGGGCGCACTCATATTCCACTCCTGTTCGCAGCTGCGCTCGGACCGTGGGTCGGCTACATCGTCGCCATCGGGGGGGACCACTTCGAGTACCGCATTCTCGGCTTGATGTTCCCGCTCTCGTACCTGTGGGTGGGCGACGGACTGGCCGCGCTGCGGGAGATGCCCAAGGGCCGGTGGCTCGTCCCCTTCTCGTTCGCGGCCATTCTGGTCAGCCTCTGGGTGATCCCACGCCGCTCGCATCTGGACTTTCCATCGGAGTACATGTCGGGCTTCCCTGGGCTCGCGGTCGGCAATGCCGCGAGTCGGGATGACTACCTCGCACCGGAGCGAGACCCTCTGCTCCGCCTTCCCGTGATCCGCGCGATTGCGCGGATCCACCAGCGGTTGACCCGGGAGTTGACGAGCCACTTCGTGGCGATCCGCCAGGAAGAGCATGCCCGGTTCCTGCGCCATGCAGAGACGCAGGGCCATAGACTACGCGCGCTCGTGGACGCAGGACTCCTCCCGCGCGATACGCGTGTGGCGATCGACTGCATCGGCGCGATTCCCTATCGGTCAGGGCTGCTCGTGCTCGACCGTCATGGGCTTACCGACAAGGTCGTTGCCCATCAAAAACCCGCTGTACTCGATCTGATGGCGCACGAGAAGGTCGCCGGTCTGGACGATGCCCGGCGCTTTGGAGTCGAGCTGTGGGCGGTGGATCCTGTCGACCTTGTCGTGGAGGTGACATCGGAGCGGCTCCTGTTCGCCATGACCCATACTGCCGAAGGATCGGAAGCGGCGTTTGCCGCCGCCGTGAGTGACAGCGAGTACCTACTTGCGGTGCTTCCGCCTGGCGTAGAATCCGTTGCGGCGCGGACCCCGATGTTGCGCTGGAACGCGGTGCTCGACTCGTCGTTTGCGGTGGGATACCTGGCCCGGGCTGTACCTGCGTTCGAGAACAAACTCACGCATGATCCTGCGGATCTCAAGGCGACGAACGCGCTGGCGTTCCTGTACCTTGTGCAGGGTAGGCATCGGGAGGCCCTCGATCTCTACTCGCGGCTCTCCTCAGCACGACCAACCGACGAACTAGTTTGGGCGAAGATCGCCGAGCTCGCACGCAGTCTTCAGCGGCCCGACGAAGAGCGTGCGGCCCTGCTGCGGCTCTTCGAACTTGCCAGAATTCGTCGCGACGATGCCTCGGCGGCGCGCGTGTGGACGCGGTATCAGCAGTTGCAAGGGAGGGGAGGGCCGCGACCGTGAATCGACGATTGACCGGCGGTCCGCGTTCGGCCCGCACCACCACGGGTGGATCCAGCGAGGAGAATCGCCGCGCTTCCAGGACCGCCCCCCCGTCAGTGCATTGGCGTGACCCCCGTTTCCCTTGGCTCGTGCCCGCACTGCTGCTCATCGTGACCCGCGGCTTCATGGCGCTCGCAATCCCGTGGGCGAGTGAGGACGCATATATCACGTTCCGCTATGCGGCGAACCTCGCGAACGGACTGGGGCCGGTCTTCAATCCGGGCGAGCACGTGATGGGGTTCACCTCGCCGCTTTGGACTCTGTGGGTCGCGTTTGGGGTGTGGCTACACGTCGACCCCGTGCCGTGGACCCAAATCAGCGGGGTCGCTGCGGACTTGGCGACGCTGTGGCTCGCCGTTCCGGTGATCACTGCGCTCGTTTCACGCATGGCGGGCTGGTCGTTTGCGCTCTTCTTCGCGATCTGGCCGGTGTTCGCCGTTTCAGCGGTCTCGGGGCTCGAGGTGAGCCTGATGCTGTTCTTGATCGTCGCTTCGGCCGTGCTGGTCGAGCGCCGTTCAGTGTCTGCTGGCGTGGTGCTCGGCGCACTGTCGTGCGTTCGGCCCGAGGGTATGATCGCCGCGCTGGTGATCGGCCTGCGGGCCGCTCGCCGCGCACAGTTGACCGCTGTCGCGTGTGTCGCGGCCATGGGAGTCTGGCTCTGGCTCGAGTTCCATTCGCTGGTGCCGCAGAGCATCGCGGCGAAAGCGATCATCTACGGTACACCAGGCCCGTGGGCCGGGCGGCACTGGTGGGACTGGTTGGTCCCGTTCCCGATGGGCCGCTACCCGACTTCGAGCGAAGGGCTCGCGCTCATGCCGTTCGCGCTCGTGTTCGGCGCGGCACTGATCGCTGGAGTTCGACGACTGACGGCCGCTCGTCGCAGCGCGACCGCGGCGGTGGGCGCCGCCGGACTCGTGATCTGGCTCTGCTACTGCGCGACGGGTGTGGCGTACTTCTGGTGGTACATGACAGTACCGCTCGCCGCGCTCGCATGGACTGCGGCCGCCGGGCTCGGGGACGTCGTTCGCGGGCGGCTGATCCCGGCGCTGCTGGTTCTTGCGTTGGCCGGTGCGTGGGTGCAGGCACTTCCGCTCTATCTGGGGCGTGCGCAGACCGAATATCGGAACTTCATGAGCGTCCATGATTTCCTGGCGCCGCGAGTCGGACGTTCCGATTCCGTGCTGCTTGAGCCCATCGGTATGATCGGCTGGCGACTCCCGGCTCGGCTGATCGACGAAGTGGGCCTCGTGACACCGGACGTGACACGGATGCGGCGCTCCGGTCCGGGATGGTACGCCGACATCGTGAATGCCCAACGCCCGCGCTGGATCGTGGCGCGACCGGAGATGTTCGCCGAGGGGCAGGCGTTCGCGGGCACGGGCGCCCCGTTCCGCGACCGAGGTGAACTGATGAACCTGCGCGCGCACTACGAACAACGCTGGCCAGAATCACAGCTGCCGGGGATCGGACTGGTCGTGCTCGAGCGGCTGCCGTAAGGCCCCGCCGGCCTCGCCGCCCGCCACAACTCAATCCCCGAAGCAGATCCCCAGGTCGCGCGCCGTGGCCACCGTGTCGCTGGCGAGCGACACCGTCTTCATGCGGCCAACGGCCGCCTCGAGCGGTTGGTAACGCACGTGCGGCGGCTCCAGCGACACCATCACGCTCGAGTGTCCGGCCTCGAGCGCACGCACGGCCGCGGCTCCGAAGCGAAGCGCCACCAGGCGATCGAAGCTCGTGGGCGTGCCGCCACGCAGCAGATGGCCAAGCACCACGACACGCGTCTCGCGACCGACCAGTTGTTCGAGCTCGCGCCCGACCTTCTCGCCCACGCCGCCCAGGCGTTCGGCCTGGCCCAACGACTTGCCGACCACGCTCACCGCGCCGCCTCTAGGTTTCGCGCCTTCCGCGATCACGACCAGCGTGTACAAGCGGCCCTTCTTCTCGCGGCGGCGGATGTGCTCAGCGACGTGCTCGATCTCGAACGGGATCTCGGGAATCAAGATGGCGTCGGCACCACCGGCGATGCCGGCGTGCAGGGCTATCCAGCCGGCGTAGCGTCCCATGACTTCGACGACCATGATGCGGTGGTGCGAGGCGGCGGTGGAGTGCAGGCGGTCGAGGCATTCGGTGGCGAACGACACGGCGGAGTCGAAACCGAACGTCATGAACGTCTTCTCGAGGTCGTTGTCGATCGTCTTGGGGACACCGACCACTCTGATGCCGCGCTTGGCGAGCTCGTAGCCGATGCCGAGTGAACCGTCGCCGCCCACCACGACCATCGCGTCGATGCCACGCGCCTTGAGCGTTGCCACCAGTTCGTCGCCGCGGTCGACCTCGAGCCAGGCGCCGTCCGGCTGCTGCACAGGGTAGCGCAGCGGATTGCCGCGGTTCGTGGTGCCGAGGATCGTGCCGCCCAAGTGCGCGATGCCAGAGACCCGGGCGCGCGTCAGCCGGATGATGCCGTCGCCACCGTATTTCTCGGGCGCCAGCAGGCCATGGTAGCCATCGCGGATGCCCCACACGGCCCAGCCGCGGTTCTCGGCGGCGAGCACGGTGGCGCGGATGACGGCGTTCAAGCCGGGGGCGTCACCGCCGCCGGTGCTGATCGCGATGCTGCGAATCGGCTGCTCGTCCACGTGCACGGTCCTTGTGCGTGAGAAAGCTTGAGGCGGCGCGCTGCTGCAGCCGAAGCGAAAATTAGTGGTTGCTCGCCCAGCGCAGCGTCTCGCGCGCGCTGGTGTGGTACGGGTCGAGCGCGATGGCCCGCGTACTGGCCTGAATCGCGGCTTCGCGCTGGCCTGCGGCCATGCAGGCCTCGGCGTACTTGGCGTGCGCGTCGGCCGAGCTGGTGTAGAGCTCGCTGGCCTGCTTCAGCACTTCCACCGCGCTCGCCGCGTCGCCGCGCTGCAGCAGTTGCCCGCCCAGTAACACCAGTGCGCCGACACTCGTGTCATAGCCGCCCGCAGCACGCGCATCGCGCAGTGTCTTGCCGGCTGCTGCAGCGCCCGAGTTCTTGGCCGCCGCCGCGACCGCATCGATGATCGGACGCTTGTGGCCTGCCGCGGGTTTCTGGCGGGCCAGATCATCGACCTTGGCTTCGAGCGTCAGTTCGATCTCGACCGAGTCGGAGATGGCGAAGCGCCCGGGTGCGAACTCGTTGTTCCAGAACTTGCTGCCGACGACGCCGAAATCGAGCCGGTTGACGCGTGTGCGCCCGACCCAGCCGATGCGCGTGCTTCCCAACGCGTCCTGCATCGCGGGGTGGATGGGCTGCACCGAGAGCACCACGATCTTGGTGACGTTGCGGACCGTGAGATCGCCGGTCACACGCAGGCCGTCGCCGGCCTTTGCCGCGCTCGTGCTGGTGAAGCGCAGCTTCGGGAAGCGCACCACGTCGAAGAACTCAGCGCCGCGCAGGTCGGAATCGCGCTGCTTGTTGCCGGTGCCGATGCTGTTCGCATCGATCACGACCGACACCGTCGAGCGCGACGGGTCCTCCGGCACGTACATCAACGTGCCACGGAAGTCGCTGAACGTGCCATGGACGTCGACGACGCCCATGTAGCGGGCCGTGAACCCCACCTGCGAGTGCGGGGCGTCGGCTTCATATCGAACTGGACTGACGGTCGTGGCGGCCGCTACGGCGGACGCGTGTGCGGACGCGTGTGCGAACGCGTGTGCGAACGCGAACATCACGAGCACGGCGGCCGGCCACGGCGAGCGGAACGGTGGCGTCATTGCGGGCTCCTTCTGAAGACCTGCGAACTGGGTTTCGGCAGCATAGCGGGTGCGGTGCCGCCCGGAAAGCCCGAAGCCCCGCCATACGGGCGGGGCTCCGGTGGGGGATTCCTGGCTGCGGGACTACCGATACAGCTGCTTGAGCTTGCTCCAGCTGTCCTTGCGGGTGGGTACCGGGCACTGCAGGTCGATCTTGCCGTCGTGACGGAACAGGTAGCCCGGGATGCCGATGTTCGGGGCCGTGTTCCAGGTCGCCCCACCCGTGAACAAGCCTGGGCAGATGGAATTGTTCGTGCCGCGGAAGCGTTCGATGAGGGTGCCTCCGTTCCAGTTGATGTCGCCTTCGATGTTGCCGACCTGGAACGTCGTGAAGTTGTTCGTGGCCACGGTGAAGCGCGTGAACGTGCCGGTCAGGATGGGCAGGCCCAGGTCCAGGAACGACGACGGCACCAGCGCGTTGGGTGGATTGGGCGCGAACACGGCGTCCGGTGACGGATCCGCGAACACCTGGATCGTGCCGCCGGTGTAGTTCGTGGTGTAGAACTGTGTCGCGATCGGACCGATCGTGACCGTGCCGGCCGACACGAGGCTCTCGAGCACGAACGTGTACTCGATCGCGGGGATCGTCGGGTTCAAGTCCGCGAGCGGCGGCCCGAACGCGCTGATCGTGCCGACGCAGCGCAGGATGCCGCCCACCGGCTGCGACAGCGGGGTCATGCCCGGGGACTGCGAATAGAAGTAGGCCGGGTCCCAGTCCATGACCGGACCGGCGGCGAACACCGGGGCCGCGAGTGCCACCGTGGCGATCGCGATCGACAGCGTCTTCTGCCAGCGCTTCATGAACGTCTCCTTCGAGGTGGACAGCGGCGCGGGGCGCGTCTGCATGAAGCGCCGCATCACCGGTAACCCTGCTTGAGCTGACCCCAACTGGTGCGTCGCGCCGCACTCGGGGCGTCCAGGAACGTCTGGCCGTCGATCTGGTGCGCGTAGCCCGCGGGGATGTTGAGCGCATTAGTCGTGGCCCCCGAGAACGTCCAGCCGCGACGCTGGTTGAGCGGGAAGCTGCCGACCTGACTGCCGCCGGTGACGTTGAACACGGCTTCGAAGCTGCCGGTGCCACTCACGGTGTCGAGCACGAACTGGAAGTTCGTGAGCGTACCGACCAGCACGGCCGTGCCGTCCGTGAACGATGCCGGAGCGGTGGCGTTGGGCGGGCTGAAGCCGAAGTCCGCGGTCGTGCCGCCGAGTTTGGCGTCCTCGTAGATCGTGATTCCGCCCGTGGTGTAGTTGATGATACGGAACTGTCCGAACACCTGTGGCGGGCCCGAAGGCGCCAGGCCGTTCATCATGAACGTGTATTCGTTGGCGACCGTGTTCGACGTGAGCGGCGCGAACAGATAGGGCACGGTGCCGAGTGCGACGTAACCGCTGCCCGGTTCACCGAACGACAGCGGGTCGGGGTTGGGTGACTCGAAGTCGAATCCCACGTAGTCGAATAACAACGACTGCGCATGCGCGGCGGGTGCGACCGCCAGCACGCAGCCGAGAGCGAGCAACACCGTGGTCAGGATTCTGCGCATGCTGTGCACCTCTTGGATCCGGTTGGGAGAGAGATCCCGGGACTGCCATGATGAATCGGAGCCGGGTGTGCGCACGCGCGCGCCCGGCATTCGGTCGACCATCCATGGTGGGGGTGATGCGGAGTTCGTGCTGGACTTCCGCGGGGCGCGGGGGAGCGCTGGCAGGGGTGCGCGGAGTGGGTCCGAGAGAGACTGAACGACATTCAAGAGTGTAGGGTGTCGCGGCCGTTCACGCCAACTCGAAAGATGCATTCGAACCGCTCTCTGGCTGGCGATTCCCGTGTCGTTGCAACTTGCATCGTCCGGACTGTGCCGAAGTTCAGTCCACCTGTACCGAGTCCAGCAGGAGCTTCACCTCGGTCAGGATGCGGTCCTGCGGAAGCATGCTTCCGGCCTGCTTCGCGACGGCCAGCTCCACGGTACCCAACTCGCCGGAAAGCCGTTCCAGCAAGGACGCCGTCTCGCTCTCCTCGTACGGGGTCAGCGAGATCGCCGCCGTGGCACGCAGTGCCTCGGACGCTCCGAGCAGTCGCGCGGCGTCCTGGCCGCGGCCGCGCGCGTGCATCAGGAAGCTGAGCGCCTGGAGCACGTACATGATCTCGCGCTTGGACCCGAGTTGTTCGAGGATCGTGTGGCACCGCAACAGTTCGTCACGCGCGCGCGCATGGTCACCACTGCGCACCAACGACTCCGCAAGTCCGGCGCGGCACAGCGCCTCGGTCGCACTGTCCCCGCCAGCTTCGAGCAGCGGGAGTGCCGCTGTGTAGTGATCGATCGCCCGCGACGTGCGACCCAGCGCTTGCTCCAGCGTGCCCAGATTGTGCTGCGACATCGCGACGCCGCGCTCCTGGCCGAGAATCTCGTATAGCGCCAGGCTCTGCTCGCCGAAGTTCAGTGCGTCCTCGAGACGCGATTGGTAGAACGTCGCCACGCCCAGACCCGCGAGCGCGCGCGCTTCGCCTTTGCGATCGCCGAGTGCGCGTGACAGCTCGAGGCTCTCGATCAACAGCGGTTCTGCAGCCACGTAGTCGCCCATCGTGAGCGCGAAGCCCGCGGCGCGCGCCAGCGCCTTGGCACGCTCGGCCGTCGGCTCGCGCGCGTGATCCCGCGCGAGTGCCTCCTGGAGTGCGCGCAGCCCCAGCGAGAAACGCCCTTCGATCGCCCACAGCCTGTACACCGCAGCCGCGAGCCGCAGGCCCAGGGACACGCCATCATGCGCCTGTGCGCACCAGGCCAGCGCGGCCAGCAGATTGTCCTCCTCGGTATCGAGCTCGCGCACCGCGATCGCGAGCCCAGAACCGGTCATGCGTTTCTCCGCGTCCTCGGCGAGCGCCACATACGCCTCGAGATGACGTTCGCGCATGGCGGCATGCTCGAGGCTCGGCTCCAGCCTATCGAGCGCGAAGCGCCACACGCTCTCCAGGTAGCGATAACGCACACTGCCGTCGGCGGCGCGCTGCAGCACGACGAGCGCACGTTCGGCGAGACGCGTGAGCAGGTCGAGCACCTCGAACTCATCACCGTGGTCCGAGCACACCGCGGTGGCGCGTTCCAGGGTCCAGCCGCCCGTGAACACGGCGAGCCGCCGCATGAGGTCCTGTTCGGGCTCGAGCAGATGGTCCCAGCTCCACTGGATCACCGCGAGCACGGTCTGCTGCCGTGACGGCGCACCGCTGCCGGAGCGCGTCAGCAGCTTGAAGCGGTCGCCCAGGCGGGCGCGGATCTGGTCGACACCGAGCAGGCGCACGCGCGCGGCGGCGAGTTCGAGCGCGAGCGGGATGCCGTCCAGTCTGCGGCAGATCTCGGCCACCGCGCCGGCATTGCCATCGTTCAGCTGGAAGTCCTGCGACGCGGCACGCGCGCGTTCACAGAACAGTCGCACGGCCTCGCTCTGCTCCGCCGCGGCTGCGGTGCGAACGCCGGTGCCCGGCACCGCCAGGGCCGGCACCGTGTAGATCGTCTCGCCTGCCGCACCCAAGGGCTCGCGACTCGTGACCAGGACCTTCATGTTCGTGCCGTGCGCGAGCAGTTCCGACGCCAGGGCCAGGCACGCGCCCGGGTGGGTCTCGGCGTTGTCGAACACGATGAGCGAACGCCGCGTCATGAACGCCGTGCGCACCCGTTCGAGCAGCGTGTGTCCGGCTTCCTCGCGGATGCCGGCCGCGGCCGCGAGCGACTCCACCAGACGGTTGGCGTCGGTGAGCGGGGCCACGTCCACGAACCAGATGCCATCGACGAACACGTGCAGGTGCTGCTCCGCCAACTGCAGCGCGACGCGGGTCTTGCCCGAGCCGCCCATGCCGGTGAGCGTCAGCAAGCGCGTTTCCGCCAGCGCCCGCGTGCACTCGGCAAGCGTGCTGTCGCGGCCCACGAAGCTCGTGGCGGCCGCAGGCAGGTTGTGCGGCGTCTGCACGGTCTCGCCTTCGCGCAGTGCGCTGGCGCGACGGATGCCGAGCGCTTCTTCGAGCGCGATGCGCACAGTGCGCGCCTCACCCGGGCGCTCGTCGGCGTCCTTCTGCAGGCAGGCTAATAGCATGGCGCGCACGGCGGGCGGCGTGCGCTCGGGCAAACGTGCCATGTCCGGTGCGTCGTTCAAGACCTGCGCCATGGCCACGTACGGGTCGTCCGCCGGGAATGCGCGCGCACCACTCAGGCATTCGTACAACACGCAGCCGAACGCGAACAGGTCGGTGCGCGGGCCCTGCGTGCCCGCGAGCACCTGTTCCGGGCTCATGTAGCCGGGTGTGCCCGCGACCGGACCGGTCAGGCTTGCGCCGGCTGCGGCCTCGGGGATCGCCTGCCCCGCTGGTGCTTCCTGGGTGAGCCCATGCGTGCGCTTGGCGAGCCCGAAGTCGAGCACCTTCACGAGCCCGCGCGGGCCGATCATGATGTTCGCGGGCTTCAAGTCGCGATGCACGATGCCGCGCTCATGCGCGACTTCCAGCGCCAGCGCCACCTGTGAAGCGAGTTGCAGCGCTGCTTCGACGGTCAGCTCGCCGCGCTCCAGCCGCTTCGCCAGCGACTCGCCCTCGACCAGTTCGAGCACCAGCACGAGCGGACCGCCGGGCAGCTCTTCGAGCCCGTGGATGGTGGCGATGTTCGGATGATTGAGAGCGGCGAGTGCCAGGGCTTCGTTGCGGAACGCGGCCATGCGTTCGGGATCCGCCGACAGTCGCGACGGCAGCAGCTTGAGTGCGACCTGTCGCTGCAGCCGCGTGTCACGCGCCAGCCACACCTCGCCCATGCCGCCCGCACCCAGCGCGCCCACGAGCTCGTAGGGACCGAGCCGTTTCACCGGCGGCAGCGGTGTGCTCACGCTGTACCTTTGGATCGCGCGGTGTTCCCTGCGGGCACACGCGCCGAGAGTGCTCGGGAGGGGACCCGGCCGCCGGCGCGGGTCATCGCAGCAGGCTCAGGACCGGTGCGGTCTCCCGCCATTGCCCGGGCTGCATCCCGTCCAATCGCCATGGGCCCACGGCGGCACGCACCAGTCGCAGCGTCGGGTGCCCGACCGCCGCGGTCATGCGGCGCACCTGGCGGTTGCGCCCCTCGCGCAGCGCCAGCTCGATCCAGCATGTGGGGATGTCGCGCCGCACACGGATCGGCGGCACGCGCGGGGGCAGCGCCGGCTCCTCGATGCGTTCGGCGCGCGCGGGCTTGGTGCGTCCGTCGTTCAGCAGCACCCCGCGCCGCAGTTGTTCGAGTGCGTCTTCGGAGATGTCACCGTCGACCTGCACCCAGTATGTCTTCTCGACCTTGTGGCGTGGGTCGGTGATGCGCGCCTGCAGCATGCCGTCGTCCGTGAGCACGACGAGACCCTCGCTGTCGGTGTCGAGCCGGCCCGCGGGGTAGATGCCGGGCACGTCCACGTGATCGGCGAGCGTGGGGCGCCCACCCGAAGCACTGAACTGGCACAGCACGTTGTACGGCTTGTAGAGCAGGAGGAGACGGGGCATGGGCAGACAGTCTAGCGCGGTTCGGGCCGCCGCGCGTCCCGCACATAGGCAGTGCAGGTCTGCGCTGCGCTTCCAGTGTCGCGCAAGGCAGGCGCGCGGACGGACGGGGGGAAACGCACGACGCCCGGGTGGCGAACCCGGGCGTCGCACTCAGCTCGTGTGTTCGGGGACAACTCCCCTGGCCCTACCGGAACAGCGTCTTGACCCGGCCCCACGACGCCTGGCTCACCGGCGTCGGGTTCAGCGATTCCAGGAACAGGAGCGCGTCGTCGTATTCGGCGTCGTCGTAGGTGGGGAACGTCGCGTCCTCCCACGCCAGCCACCACGACCCCGCGTTCTCACCCGTGCCGGCGAAGGCCAGCGAGTGAACCTTGAAGTCGGGGTTCATGCCCTCGTGACTGTAGAACGTGCCACCGGCGTTCTTGATGTAGTAGGCGAACAGCTGGCGGTTCACGCCCGACGAGCTGGTCCGGCTGATGAGGTTGGCGCTCGCATCGAACAGGTTCACCACCAGCCCGCCACCGGTACGGAACGAAGCGACCGCGAACCAGCCCGGACCGGCCGATGCGGGGAACACCGGGACGAGGCCCAAGGGGACCTTGCCCGCGGCATCGAGCCTGGCGATGCCCATCTCGTTGCCGTGCGGGTTGCCGGGAAGTTCGAACTGGATGGTCATCGTCGAGTTCGTGGACACGGTCGAACCCCACACCAGCCCTTCCTGCTGCTGCGTGAGCACGTCGATCGATTCACCCTGGGCACCCAGGCTCGAAGCGAGTGCGGTCGCCGGGAACACGATCTGAGGCACACGCAGTCCAGCGTGAGCGGGTGCGGTCATGGCCGCCGTGGCGACCAGCATGGCGAGTACAGCAAGGGAGTAACGCTTCACGTGGGGACCCTCCGCCGAGAGACGAGCTGTGGAACCGTTGGCAATGCGCCGGAAGGGGGCCGGTGCGGGATGCCGCCACACACGTCGCGTCGTACGGGGCTGAGCGAGCCGGCAGGGGGGGAGAGAATCCGCCGTACGCTGAAGCCACGCCGTGTCACGGCACGCATGGTGGTTTCGAAGCTGGTTCTGGAACCCACCGCACCACGCGAACAGATCGCGCGGCAAGGGTCGCGGTAGGAGGGCGCTCAGAAGTTCAGCACATGAACAAGTGTAGGAATGGCGCCTGAGCGCAGCAATGATAATCTGCGCTTATGCGATGACTTCATACGCACTGCGCGGGATCACGCAGACACTGGGCGGCTTCGCCCAACCGCGTGCGGCCCCGCTCCAGGAGCGCTCAGGACCGCGTCACACGGCGCTGCGGTTGACACGCGCACGGTCTGAACCGGGGGCCTGCACCCGAAATCAAGCCGCGCGCACCATGCAGATTGCGTGTCGGCGGGCGGGCTATCCCCGCGAAGAACTGCGCGCGCGGTGCTGTTCGATCAGCTTCTCGACGACTTCGGGCTCCGCGAGCGTGCTGATGTCGCCCATGCCGTCATATTCGCCCGCGGCGATCTTGCGCAGGATGCGGCGCATGATCTTCCCGCTGCGCGTCTTGGGCAGGCCGGTCGTGATGTGCACGATGTCAGGAGCCGCGAACCCGCCGATGGCGTGACGCACCTGTTCCTTGAGCGAGCCCTCCAGTTCGGCGCCCGCGCGACTGGCCCATTCGGAGGACAGGGCCACATAAGCGTAGATGCCCTGTCCCTTGATCGCGTGCGGGAATCCGACCACGGCCGCCTCGGCCACGGCTTCGTGTGCGACGAGCGCGCTTTCGACCTCGGCGGTGCCGAGCCGGTGCCCGGACACATTGAGCACGTCGTCGATGCGGCCGGTGATCCAGTAGTAGCCGTCTTGATCACGCCGGCAGCCGTCCCCCGTGAAGTAGTAGCCCTTGTACTGCGTGAAGTACGTCTCCTTGAAGCGCTGGTGGTCGCCCCACACCGTGCGCGCCTGCCCGGGCCATGGTGTGGCCAGGCACAGCGCGCCCGAGACGCCATTGCCCTCCAGGATCACACCACTCTCGGGATCGACCACGATCGGCTTGATACCGAAGAACGGCAGCGTGGCCGAACCCGGCTTGGCGGCGGTCACACCCGGCAGCGGCGTGATCAGGATGCCGCCGGTCTCGGTCTGCCACCAGGTGTCGACCACTGCACAGCGGCCATCGCCGACCACGTCGTGGTACCAGCGCCAGATCTCGGGGTTGATCGGTTCGCCGACCGATCCCAGCACGCGCAGGCTCTTGCGCGAATAGCGCTTCACGTGCTCGTCGCCAGCCTGCGCGATGGCACGCAGCGCCGTGGGCGCAGTATAGAAGATGTTGATCGCAAGATCGTCGACCATGCGCCAGTAGCGGCCCGGGTCCGGGTACACGGGAGTCGATTCGAACATCACCGTGGTCGCACCGTTCGCGAGCGGGCCGTACACGATGTACGTGTGCCCGGTGATCCAGCCGACATCGGCCGCACAGCAGTAGATGTCGCCGTCGTGGTAGTCGAACACCAGCTTGTGCGTCATGGCCGCATACACCATGTAACCGCCCGTGGTGTGCAGCACACCTTTCGGCTTGCCCGTGCTGCCCGACGTATAAAGAATGAACAGCGGGTCTTCGGCACCCATCCATGCCACCGTGCACGTGCTGCGCTGGCGCTTCATCTCGTCGTCGAGCCAGCGGTCGCGGCCCTCGCGCATCGGCACGTCCTTCGCTGTGCGCCGCGCCACGAGCACGGTCTCGACCATGCTCAGTCCCTCGATGGCGCGGTCCGCGATAGCCTTCAGCGGCACCGGCTTGCCGCCGCGCAGCCCTTCGTTGGCGGTGAGCAGCACCTTGCAGCCCGCGTCCAGGATGCGGTCGCGCAGCGATTCCGCCGAGAAGCCGCCGAACACGACCGAGTGCACCGCGCCGATACGAGCGCACGCCAGCATCGCATACGCGGTCTCGGGGATCATCGGCATGTAGATGCAGACGCGGTCCCCCTTGCGCACGCCGTGCGCCAACAACACGTTCGCCAGCCGGCAGACCTCGTGCTTCAGCTCGCGGTAAGAGATGTGGCGATAGCTGCCGGGCTCGTCGCCCGCCCACACGATCGCGGTCTTCTCGCCGCGGGCTTCCACATGCCGGTCGACGCAGTTGAAGCAGGCGTTCAGCCGGCCGCCCAGGTACCAGCCGAAGTCGACCTGCTCGTAGTCGAAATCCATGACCTTGTGCCACGGGTGATACCAGTCGAGCGTCTTGGCCTGTTCACCCCAGAACGCCGCGGGATCCTCGAGCGATTGCCGGTACATCTTCTCGTACTGTTCGAGCGTGGCGATGTGCGCGCGTTCGCGAACGTGCGGCTTCACGGGATAAAGGTCCTGGGACACGGCGGAGTCCTCCGTCACGAGTGATGGATTCGTCAGGTGCCGTGACGGTAGCACGCACTCGGGACTCGAAGGGATGGCAGAGAAAGCACCGATACTTGCGCCGACATGCCACTCGCCCCGATGCTGCGGGGATGGACCCCACCCTCTCCCTGCTGGCAAAAGGCCTGCCACGCATGGCGCTCGACACATTGAGCGAGGCGATCGCGAAGCTGCCCACCGATCGCGCCACCCGCGGCCGCGAGCTCGCCGTGCCGGCGAATCTGAGCGGGGTCGGGGCCGATGCGCGCGGTGTGCGCGCGAATGTGGCCGACGGCCATCACTTCGTCACCCGCTGGGCGTGGAACGAAGACGGCGCCACCAGCCTGTGCTCGTGTCTCGCCGGCCGCGCCTGCGAGCACGCCTACGCGCTCGCGGTGCTGCTGCTCGCCGAGGCACGCCGGGCCGGACGCTGGGAGCACGCGCGCTGGGCCAAGATCGCGCCACCCGAGCTGGCGGCCGAGCCCGCCGGCATGCATGTGCGCGAACGCCAGCCCGATCCGGTCGACCCCGCCGAGGCGCGCCGCCACGATCATGCCGTCGAAGCGCTGGCGCACTGGGCGGAACGCAGCCCGGCGGAGCCGCGCCGTCTGCGCGCCATCCTCCAATTGGAGCCGGGCCCGCTCGGCGCGATGCTCGCACTCGAGGCACGCGTCACCGGCGGTGGCCTGAGCGACGCGCCGCGCACGTGGCGGCAGCTGGAACAGCTTGCGAGCGATCTGAAGCGCCAGCCCATGTTGTTCGCGCCGCCCGAAGCACGCTTGCTGCGCGCACTCACCGCCTCGGAATTCGCCGCGCCACACACTCCCGGCGGCACGCGCATCGAACTCACGAGCGAGCGCATGCAGGCCTTGCTCGATCGCGTGCCGGAGTCGCCGCACTTCACGTGGAGCCCCGACCTGCCCGAAGCGCTCGCGCGCCGCGCCGGCGTCGAGCCGGGCACGCGCGCCAGTCTGCATGCGGTCGAGGTGCGCGTCGTGCCGGTGTGCGACACGAGCGGCGAGACGCCGCGTCTGGAGCTGTCGCTCGAATGGGCGGACGGCACCACGCGCGCGTTCCAGGACTCGGTGCTGCTGTCGCCGCTCGGGCTGGCCTCGGGCGGGCGCACGCATGTGGCGCTGGCAGGCGGGCGCTTCGTGCGCATCGTCGACGAGCCGCCCAAGGAAGTCGTGAAGCTATTGCAAGAAGGCGGGCTGGCGCTGCGCCGCAATGACGGCGCGGTGCTGGAGAAGCTGTCGCGCTCGTTCCCGGTGGTGCGCACCGCGCTGCGCCGTCTGACGCGCATCCATGACGTCGATGTCATCGGCTGCTTCGAGCTGGCCACGGACGACTGGCTGCGTGTGCGCGTGTTCGCCGCGGCGCGCGCGGCCCAGTGGTCGCCGGGCTCGATCACGCCCGAGGGCGCGGTGTTCGAGTACCGCCCCGCGATGGGCTGGATGCGCCTGGATCCCGACGACACCGTGGTCTCCGGCATGGAAGCGGTCACCGTTCCCGATCCCGAGGTCAAGCCGGCCGCAGAAGTCGCACCGGCCGAACCGCCGCCGCTCATCGAAGCGCCACCCGCGCCGACCGACGACGAAGCCGTGCTCGATGAGGAAGCGCAGGCCGAGGAACTCGCCGCCGCGATGGCCGCCGCGCAGGCCGACGCGGGTGCGAGTGCCGCGATGGCCGCGCTCGCGCACTTGTCGCCCGAGGGCGGTGACGACGGAGCGATCGAAGGTGGCGAGGGCGCCTGGTTCGAGCTGCCCGACCCCGAATACGTGCAGCCGGTGGTCGAGTGGGTCGAGTCGCTGCCGCAAGGGGATCAGTCCGGCAAGCGCCGGCGCGGTCCTCGTGTGCCGCTGGGCGCACCGAGTGGCTGGTGGCTGCGGCTCACGAGTCATGTGCTCGAAGCACTGGCGGATTCATGGGAAGCGCGTCCCGGTGGCGTGCGCTGGTTCGCCGACATCGGTGCGAGCGGCTTGTTCAAGGCGCGGCGCGCAGTACCCACGGTGCGCGTGTCGTCGACGGGCATGGACTGGTTCACCGTCTCGGCGGAGTGGCAGGCCGAGGGCCTGGCCTTGAAGGAAGAAGACCTGTCGCTGCTGCGCACGAGTCGCGCGCCATTCGTGAAGCTGTCGAGTGGCTGGGTGCGCCGTGCGGATCTGGAGGAGTTCGACGAGGCCTCCAAGCGCCTGGCCGATCTGGGCCTCGAAGCCGGAGCGGGCGAGGTGCGTGTGCCGCTGTGGCAGCTGGCGCAAGCCGATCCCGCGAGTCTCGACGCGCTCGAGACGTTCGGTGCGTCAGCGGCCGATCTCGAAGCGGTGCGCGCGCTGCGCGAACGCTTGACAGCATTCACCGGTCTGCCGCGCGTGCCGCAGCCCAAGGGCCTCGATGCCGAGATGCGCCCCTACCAGCACGAAGGGCTCGACTTCCTGGCGTGGACCGCGAGCATCGGACTGGGTGCCGTGCTGGCCGACGACATGGGGCTCGGCAAGACGCTGCAAGCACTGGCGTGGCTCATGCACCTGAAGGAAACCGAAGCGGCTCCGGCACCGTCACTGGTGGTGTGCCCCGCCTCGGTCATGCATCACTGGGCGCGCGAGGCCAAGCGCTTCTCGCCCGACCTGAAGGTCATGGTGCTCGAGAGCGGCCGCGAGCGTGCCGGCCATCGAGCCAAGGTGACGCAGCACGATCTGGTGATCACGAACTACGCGCTGCTGCGGCAGGACATCGCGTTCTGGCGCGAGCTGCCGCTGCGCGCCGTGATCCTCGATGAAGCACAGCAGATCAAGAACCCGTCGGCGGCCGTGACGCGTGCCGCACTCGAGTTGCGTGCACGCTATCGCGTCGCGCTCACCGGTACGCCGCTCGAGAATCGTGCGCTCGATCTGTGGAGCATCGTGTCGTTCGTGCATCCCGGCTTCCTCGGCTCGCGCTCGGCGTTCTCGACGCGTTACGACACGCCCGAGGCCCCGCCGCACCGCCGCCGGCTGCTCGCTGCACGGCTGCGCCCGCTGTTGCTGCGCCGGCTGAAGCAGCAGGTCGCGCAGGAACTGCCGCCGCGCGTGGAAGAACGCATCGACTGCGCGCTCACCGCCGGCCAGCGCCGGCTGTATCTGGCCGAGTTGGGCCGCGCGCGCGCGTTCCTGGGCACGCTGCTGTCGGACCCGCAGGGACTCGAGCGCAATCGCATGCCCGTGCTCGCCACGCTCACCCGCCTGCGCCAGATCTGCTGCCATCCACTGCTGGCGGGCGGGCGCGAGGGCCTGGGCTCGGGCAAGTTCGATGCGCTTTTCGAACTACTCGAACCGTTGCTCGAGGAAGGCCACAAGGTCCTGCTGTTCTCGCAGTTCGTGGAGTGCTTGAAAATCATCGAGACCGAGTTCGGCAAGCGCGGCGTGCCCTACCACATGCTCACCGGCCAGACGACGCGCCGCGAGCGCGTGGTCAGTGCGTTCACCGACGACCCCAAGCCGTGCGTCTTCTTGCTGTCGCTGCGCGCCGGCGGGCTCGGTTTGAACCTCACGGCCGCGAGCTACGTGATCCTGTTCGATCCGTGGTGGAATCCGGCCATCGAGGCCCAGGCCATCGATCGCACGCACCGCATCGGCCAGACGCGCACGGTCATCGCCTACCGCCTGCTCACCGAAGGCACGGTCGAGGAGCGCATCTGGGAGCTGCAGCAACGCAAGAGCGCCTTGGCCAAGGACCTGCTGGGCGAGGAGAGCTTCGCGCGATCATTGAGCCGCACCGATCTCGAGTGGCTGCTGTCGCCGCCGGCGGAAGTCGAGGAGTAGCGGGCTTTCCCGCAGTTCTGGCGACGGTCGAGTGGCGAAGCGTGGATTGTGCCCCCATTCGGGCCGAGGACGGCCTTCTCGTACCTGTGGTGCCGATGGCAACTTGAGATATGCTGTCCTCTGAACCACTTCGGAGACCCCATGTGCACGCCGTCACGACTTCAAGTCCAGTTCGATCCGGCAAGGCTGGCCGAGACCTGCCATCGATACGGAATCCGGCGGCTTTCGGTCTTCGGGAGCGTTCTCCGTCAGGACTTCACGTCTTCGAGTGATATCGATCTCCTGGTCGAGTTCGAGCCGGATGCCGTGCTCGGCTTCCGCTTCCTCGAGCTCGAATCGGAGCTGTCGTCCATATTCGGTGGCCGGCGCGTGGATCTGGTTCGCGAGGCCTACTTGAACCATCGGCTTCGGCCGCATGTGCTGTCTTCGGCGGAGCAGCTCTATGCAGCATGATGACCGGATCTAAATCGGTCACATGCTGGACACCGCCCGACGCATCACATCACGCACGAGTGGGCTCGGGCGCGGGGCGTTTTCGGGCGATGAGGACCTGCAACTGGCGCTGACGCATCTGGTGCAGATGATCGGAGAGGCTGCGCGGAAGGTCTCACCGACATTCCGGGAGACGCACCCATCGATTCCATGGGCCGCGATCATCGGGATGCGCCATCGCGTCGTTCACGACTATCTGGATGTCGATCTGGATCTGGTCTGGGAAGTCTGCTCCATCGAGATCCCCAAGCTGATACCCCTGCTGGAATCCATCGCAGACTGAAGCGGGATCCATCGCCCGCCAGACCAACCGGCTCAGCCGGGCTTGGCGCAACCCCGAACACATCGCGCGCGTAGCACCTCTCGTCGCGCCGGGCGCGGCACCCGTTTCATGCGGGCCCTGCCCGGCGTTCGTGTTCCCGGGCAACCCGCGGAGGCGCCGTGCAGCTGGTCATCGAGTCCCTTGGCAAGAAGTACCCCGGTCGTGGCTGGGCGCTGGCCGAGTTCACGCTCACGCTGAATCCCGGCGTCACGGGCCTTCTGGGGCCGAATGGCGCAGGCAAGTCGACGCTCATGCGCATCCTGGCCACCGTCAGCAAGCCCAGCGCCGGCCGTGTGCTATGGAACGGCATCGATCTGGCGAAACAGCCCGACGCGTTGCGTGCGACGCTCGGCTACCTGCCGCAGGACTTCGGTGTGTATCCGCAGCTCTCGCCGCTCGAGTTCCTGGACTACATCGCCGCGGCCAAGGGCCTCGAGCCCCGCAGCGCACGCCAGCGTATCGACCAATTGCTCGAACTCGTGAACCTCACGGACGCGCGCCATCGCGCGCTGGGCGGGTTCTCAGGCGGCATGCGCCAGCGCGTCGGCATCGCGCAGGCATTGCTCAACGATCCGCAGGTGTTGATCGTCGACGAACCCACGGCCGGGCTCGATCCCGAAGAGCGCGTGCGTTTTCGCAACCTGCTGGGCGACCTGTCCGGCGAGCGCATCGTGCTGCTGTCGACGCACATCGTTTCGGACGTCGAGGCCACCGCGACGCGGATCGCGCTCATGGGGCAGGGGCACCTGCTCGCGGATGCCACGCCCGAGCAACTGCTCGACCGCGTGCGCGGCCGGGTGTGGGAGCTGGAGCTGCCCGCGACCGAACTGGATGCCCTCCGCGCGCGACATCTGGTCGGCGCGACGTTGCGTCGCGGCACGCAGGTGCTGGCGCGTGTCGTGGCGGAGCATGCCCCGGGCGCGAGCGCACGCGCGGTCGAGCCGTCGCTCGAGGACGCCTACCTGCTGCTGCAGCGTGGCGCGCAGCCGGCGGCGGCATGAGCACTGCGTTCCCGACGACGCTCGTGACGAACGAGAGCCAGCCGGCACGCCGTGGTACTGGCCTCGGTCCGCTCGTGCGAATGGTGTGGGCGGATGTTCTGGATCGCACACGGCGCCCGGGATATCTGGTGTCGCTGCTCATCATGCTGTGGCTGGGCCAGCACATGCTGCCGCCCAACGGCGCGTCGTATCGCACGTTCACGCTCGACGATGTCTATCGCCCGGTCTACAACTCGGCGTGGGTCGGCACCGTGACCGCGATGCTCACCGGGGTTTGGTTCCTGTTCATCGGCTTCTACCTCGTGAAGGGCTCGGTCGAGCGCGACCGGCGCACCGGTGTGGGCCAGGTGCTGGCCGCCACGCGCGTGAGCACGCTCACTTATCTGTGGGCGCGCACACTCGGAAATCTTGCGGTGTTCGGTTCGCAGGCGTTCATGGTGGTGGTGGCCGCGCTCATCCAGCAGCAGTTGCTCGGTGAGGACCGCCGTGTCGACGTGCTGGCCACGCTCGCGCCCTTCGCCACGCTGACGTTCCCGCTGGCGCTGTTCGCCGCGGCTTCCGCAGTGCTGTTCGACTGCGTCAGGTTCCTGCGCGGAGGCCTCGGCAACATCGCGTGGTTCTTCGTGCTGCCGCTCGTCATGGCGGCCGGCCGTGTCGACGATCCGGGCGGCTCGATGTGGGCCGACCTCACGGGAGCACGCGTCGTGGTCGAGGACGTCCGCCGCGAGATGCTGTCCCAGCACCCAGACGCCGCCGTGCGTCCCCAGGAGATCAGCATGGGCGTCAACTTCAATCCGCGGTTTCGCGATCGAGGCGCCGTGACGTTCGAGTGGCGCGGGGTGCAGCCCGATGCCCGGGTCATGGCCTCGCGCGTGCCCTGGCTGTTACTGCCGGCGGCCATCGTGTTCGCGGCGGCGTTGCTGTTCGACCGGTTCGATGCGACCGCGCGCAGTGGCGTTCGCACTCCCGCCCAGCCGCGCTGGCCGTTCGCGCCCCGGGTTCGCGCGCCGGCCGCAGCCAACAGCGTGAGCATCAGTGCGTCCCGCCTCACGGTCGCGCGTCGCGGCCCGGCCTTCGTGGGCGTCGTGCGCGCCGAACTCGCGCTGCTGCTCAAGGGCATGTCGCCGTGGTGGTACATCGGCATGCTCGGTTTCCTGATCGCGGAACTCGCCGTGCCGCTCGACGGTGTGAAACGGATCGTGCTGCCGCTGGCGTCGTTCTGGCCCGCGCTCATGTGGTCGGCGCTCGGCCACCGCGAACGGGAGCAGGGCGTGGCGGGAGTGTTGTTCTCGTGCCCCCGTCCCGTGCAGCAACTGTTGCCCGCGGCATGGCTCGCGGGTGCGATCGTCATGCTGCTCGCGGGTGCACCCGCGCTGGTGCGCCTTGTGGTCGCGGGCGACAGCGCCGCACTGCTCGGCTGGCTCTTGTGTGCGGCGATCGTGCCGGCGCTGGCCCTGGCGAGCGGCGTATGGACCGGGAGTGCCAAGGCCTTCGAGGTGCTGTACCTGTTCGCGTGGTACGTGGGCCCGATGCATCAGCTTGCCGAGGTGGACTACACCGGCGTGACCGCGCCGCGATCGGCGACGCTTTGGGTCGTGTACGGCGCACTCGCGCTTGCGCTCTTCGCTCTGGCGGTGTGGGGGCGGAGCCGCGAGGCACGGCGCTGAGCTTCGCGACGGGGATCGGCGCAGGCACCACATTCAACCTGGCGCGGGACAGGATCCCGCCCGCAGATAAGGTTGCCAGAAAGGCCTAAAATGTTCAGGCACTGACGCTTACGCTCAGCACACTGTCCAGCCGCGTGCCGGAATCGTTGATATCGAATGTCACGAACTCGTTCGCTTTTCTTGTGGCATTCGACATCCACTCTGTCATCTAATTGCATCGAACGGCATCGGTCGCTGCCCGTGCCGTGGATCCAACAGTCTTCATACGTGCCCGGCACTCCCAGGCCTACGGCACCGTTGGATGGACTGTCAGTCCCGCGGGAGACCCCCCAGGTCTCGTGGCTGACCCTACCGCGAGGTCTGTCATGCGCCTTCACCCGCGCATCACCATGGTGCTACTGCCGTGGCTCATGCTCTTCCCGTCCATCGCGTCCGCAGAATCCGAGTGCAGCGGTGAACCTCTGCTGCGAAACGTGGCGACGGTGCGCGCACTCATCGGCTCGCGCGCCGCGCGTCTGGGTGTGTCGGCCGGGCCCGACCCCGACACGGTGTATGTGGGCAAGTCGTTCACGAACCACACCGCGCCCGACAACTACTGGAACATCTACACAGGCTCGTACCTGCCGGGTATCAACGATCCCAATGGCGCGTATTGGGACTGGGACAACACGGTCGGCATCCAGGCGGCCGACTCGTTGCAGGGTTGGTGGCCGCTGCACCGCCAGTACAACTCGGCGGGCGGGCTGACGCTACCAGACGACCAGCGGCCGTGGTGGGCTCTCGACCACGGCAATCTCGGCAACTACGTGCTGAGTCAGCAGTCATCCGCGAAGCGCACGTTCGGTGT
>JANNWR010000421.1:0-28366 GCA_031408715.1 bacterium | reverse complement strand
TGTACGCCACGTTGCCGATGAGCACGGTGCCCGTCGCGTAGAGCTGCGCGAAGCCGTGGTCGCCGTTCGACCACGACATGTTCTGGCGCACGATGTTGTCGTTGGAGCCCGTCTGCACCTCGATGCCGCTGTCCTGGTTGTCGTGCACCCGGTTGCACTCGATGACATTTCCGGGCGAACCCGACAGGTAGATCCCGGTGGCCCACGCTTCGCCCACGTGCGCATTGGCGAAGCATTCGTTCTCCTCGATTCGCGAGTTCGTGACCCCGAGCCGGAACAGGATGCCATGGTGATTGTTGTCACTGACGGAGTTCCGGAACAACTCGACGTCGCGACTCGCCTCCACCCCGATGCCGCCACCCCATGCACCGGTCACCCGGCAGTTGCGCACGATCACGCGCTCGCTCGAGATCACCTCGATGCCCTTGTCCTCGCACCGCACGACTTCGAAGCCATCGATGACCAGGTCCGACTTGCCTGAAACCAGGAAGCCGTGCGAACGCCGGCCAACGGCGGCCGCGTGCGCCCCGGGGTTGTCACCCCCCACATTCACGAACAGGCCGCTGCCGGGCACATGGACGAACGCCCCGGGTTCCAGAGCCGCGGGTGCGACGGCGGCCGGCAACAGGCGATTGCCATCGGCGAACACCTGCACGGGGGACCAATCCACGGCCGGGGCCAACCACACGTCCCCCGAGTAGGGCAGCCAGTTCCCCGGAGAACCGAGATCATCGGCACCATCGAGCACGACGCCAGGACCCGTGGTGCGAAGGACGATCTTGTGACGCGCGTTCCCGGACGCCGGAACAGAGACTCGTTCTCGGTACACACCCGGGTGCACCAGGATGATCGTCGTCGTGTCGTGGTGCGCGAGCAGCGCATTCGAGATCGAGTCGTAGGGCTGCCCCGGGGAACCGGGGCCCGCGGGGCTCGCCAGCGGATGCTGGACGTCGACGTGATAGGTGCTCCCTCCCATATAGATGGGCACTTGAGCCCATGCAGCGGCGGCAAACAGGAGCAACGTGAGACTGAACAGTGCGTTAAGCAACGTGGCCTCGTATCTTGTTCGGCGCCACGAACCGATCGCACGGGAGCGCGAGCGGAATTGCGGATGGACAATGGACATGGGAACCCCTGACCGTGAAGCGGGCACTGGAGAGAGAGAGAGAGCTCTAGACGACGCAGGCACATCAGACGTTGCATGATTCGTACCGTGACCGCGGAGGCCCCCGTCGTCCGGCGAGGGCACCCGCAGCGTCACGGTTCACGACGAACTTGCATTCATTGGAGTGTTCCTCGCATGGCCCCCGGCGCTCGCGTGGTACGATTCGCGCACATGCCTCTCCCGACTTCGCATCGCACGACCCGCGACGTTCCCCACTTGCGCCCGCGCACACATGTGTTGCCCCGCGTGTTCGCGACCGCACTCATCGCACTTCTCGCCAGTGGCAGCGAGTCTCCCGTGCGAGCGGCGTCCGTGCCGGGTTTCCTCGGGACGCTCACCGACTCGTCCGCCGTGTTCAGCATCCCCGCGGTACCCAGACCGGCCTACCGCGATACCCTGCTCGATCCCGTGTTCGGCACCCGGCTGACGCGCATCACCGCGGATCCCGGCACCGCGCTCGGAGGCACACTGGGCACTTGGGGCACCGATGCCCGTCAGATCTACTCCAAGCAGCAGCCGTGGAACGCCACCGGCACGCTGATCAGCATCGAGAACCGCGGCGGCGCCGCCGCCAGCTCTCCTCTGCTGCTGGATGGCGAGACGTACCAGCCCGTCGGCACGCCGTGCAGCGCGTACGATACCTACGACTACCGCTGGCACCCGAGCCCGGACCACGCCGACGAGCAGATCAACGTCAACCGTGCCGGCACGGAGCTCATGTGGTTCGACGTCGTGCGCTGCATCAAGACGCGCACGTGGACGCTGCCGTTCGCGGCCAACTACGGCATCGGTAGTGGCGAGGGCAACGTATCGGCCGACGGCCGCTTCGTGGTCATCTCCGATGCCTCGCGCATGGTCGTCGTCGACATGGACCCCAGGGCGCCGAACGCCCCCGCCTATCCTCACCAGCGCATCGGACCGGTTTACACGCTCCCGCCCTGCAGCCTCGACGTGGAGACGCCCACGGACTGCCGGATCGGCAACATCTCGATCTCGCCATCCGGTCGCTACATCGACGTCAAGTACGGCGCCGTGGGTACCAGTTGCGACACCCTGTGCGATATGCACCGCATCTTCGAGGTCGACACGAACCTGGTCATCCGTCCGCACCGCATGGCGAACACCTCGTTGCGCTGCGGTTCTTTCGCCAATCGACCCAACGGCTGGGTGTTCCCGCTCAAACATGCCGACATGGCGCTCGACCCGTTCGACAACAATGAAGACGTCCTGATCGGCGGCCGCGCCTGCCCGGGATCCACCCTGGGACGCGTCGTCAAGGTCCGCCTGCGCGACGGGCGCGTGACCAGCCTCACCGATCCGGCCAACGAAGCCGGCTACGCGCACGGTTCCGCCCGCGCCACCAGCCGGCCCGGCTGGTTCTACGTCAGCTTCGACCGTTCGCCGTCGTATGTCGGCCGGCGCTTCTACGGTGAACTGGTGGCGGTCAAGCTCGATGGCAGTGGTTCGGTCCAGCGCTTCGGGCACTACCACAGCACCGCGAGCGTCTATCGCGCACAGGCGCATGGCGTCCCGTCGCCCGATGGCCGGCGCATCCTGTTCGCCAGCGACTGGGCGCAGGACTGCGGGACCGGCTGCGGCAGCAAGAGCGTGTTCGGCGGTTACGTGCTCGACGCACGCGACAGCCAGGACAGCATCCCGCCCGCGGGCGGGAAGCACCCGCGCTAGCCGCACGGGATCGCCCGCTGTGCCCGCATGGCTGTTCACGGCACCAGCACCGACGCCGGCGTGGGCGCATCGACGAACTCGCGCTGCCACGACTCCAGCATCATCAGGTTCCAGATCTGCACGTGCCAGTTGCGCGTGCCGCGATCGTGTTCGTCCAGCATGCGCGCCATGAACTCCGGCTCGAACCAGCCGCGCGAGCGCGCGCGGTCCGAGCGCAGCAGGTCGTTCGCCATCTCACGCAACTCGCCCTTCAGCCAGCGGTCGACCGGGGCATTGAATCCCATCTTGCGACGGTCGAGCACCGCATCGGGCACCACGCCACGCAGAGCGCGCTTCAGGATGCGCTTGGTCTGGCCGCCCCGGAGCTTGAGCCGCATCGGGATACGGGCCGCGAACTCCATGAGCGTGTGGTCCAGGAACGGCGAGCGCGCCTCGAGCGCATGCGTCATCGTGGCGATGTCGACCTTGGTGCACAGCGTGTCCGACAGATAGGTCTGGACGTCGGCATCGAGCACCTTGCTGAGGAAGTCAGGGGCATCGCTCGCCGCGAACTTGTCATACAGCAACTGCTCGGCGTCGCGCAGGCCGGTCTGCGCCCGGAAGGCGGAGCGATACAGCATGGCCTTGGCCTCGGGGTCGAACTGTGCGAGCCATGCCGCGTTCCGCGCCTCGGGTGAGCGTGAGAGCTGCGCCACGAACCGCTTGAGCCGCCAGCGCATGCTGGCCGAAGTCGCCCCGTGCGGCAGCGCATCGAGCAGCCCGCGGACAGCGCCGCTGCCCAGCACGGGGGCCAAGAAGCTCAGGCGCTGGGCATAGGCGTTCGCCACATAGCGGTCGTAACCGGCGAAGCTCTCGTCGCCCCCGTCGCCATTCAATGCCACGGTGACGTGTTCGCGCGCGAGCTGCGACACGTACCACGTCGGGATCGCCGAGGCGTCGGCGAATGGCTCGTCGTACTGGCGTACCAGCTGGGGCAGGATCTCGAGCGCGCTCGGCTTGACCGTGAATTCGATGTGTTTCGCTCCGAAGCGTGACGCGACTTGGCGCGCGAACGCCAGCTCATCGTAGGAGTCGTCATCAAAGCCGATCGAGAAGGTGCGCACGGGTCCATGCGAGTGCCGGGCCATCAACGCCACCACCGCGCTCGAATCGACTCCGCCACTCAAGAAGGCCCCGAGCGGCACATCACTGATCATGCGCAGCTTCACGCATTGCTCCAGCCGCTCGAGCAGCTCGGCCTCGAGCGCACGCTCGTCGCTCGCCGACCGCACGGGGAACGGGTCGGCGTACGACAGCTTCCAATAGCGGTGCAGCTCGACGCGACCGGCACGCACCTCGAGGTAGTGCCCCGGCGGCAGCTTGCGCACGCCTCGGAACGCACTCATCGGCGCGGGGACCGCCTGGTACGTGAGGTAGTGGTGGATCGCCACCGGGTCGGCCTCGCGACCGATCGCGGGGTCCTGCAGCAGCGCTTTGACTTCGGATGCGAACGCGATGCCATCCCGGTTGGTGGCGTAGCACAGCGGCTTGACGCCGACGCGGTCACGCACCAGGAACAGCTTGTGTTCATTCACGTCATAAAGCGCGAACGCGAACATGCCACGCAGCTTCTCGAGGCAGGCGATGCCGTGCCGCTCATAGAGCGCGAGAATGACCTCGGTGTCGGTCCGTGAACGGAACGTCACACCGTCCCGTTCGAGCTCCGCACGCAGTTCGAGAAAATTGTAGATCTCCCCGTTGAACACGATCCAGCACCCGCCGGACGGGCTGCTCATGGGCTGGTGACCCGCCGCCGACAGGTCGACGATGCTCAGCCGGCGATGACCCAGGCCGATCGCGCCCTCACACCACACGCCCGAGTCGTCCGGACCGCGATGCGCGATGGCATCGCACATGCGACGCACCTGCTCCGCGGGGACCGGACGGCCCGATTCGAAGTTCCAACGGCCTGCGATGCCGCACATCAGGAGACCCACCCTTCCCAGCGAACGGGGCCCAACGCCCCACCCGCATCACCGCACGATCACGAACCGTCCTGTGGCCGAACGCTCGGCCGTCTGCAAGCGATAGAAGTACATGCCGGAGCCGAGCGACCGGCCATCGTCCCCATGCCCATCCACCCGGACCAGATGCGCACCCGGAGCGTAGGACTCGCCGTCGATCAGCACTTTCACCCGGCGCCCGGAGGCATCATAGAGCTCGGCATGGACCGGACCGGGCCGGGTGGTGACGAAGCTCAGGGTGGCATCGGCATGTACGATCGACGGGACCATGTGGGCACGGAACACCAAGGGAGCCAACGACTCCGCGCCCACCCCGGAGCCCGGACTCGCGGCGCCGGAAGTATCGGGTGCCGCGGCTGCCGCACTCGCCAGGCCCGCCGGGACGACACAGATCGACACGTTGTCGGCGAGGAACACCTCCCTGGTCGCCACGGGCTGGTCGTAGACCTGGCAATCGAGCGTCGATCCCGCCGACTGCGTGACATGTTCGACGGTGACCAGCTGCCAGACCGGCGACAACTGCACCGGTGCCGACAACGTGGTCGCTCCGATTTTCGTGCTGCCCAGGTACTCGCGAATCTGGAATCGGGCCGAACCGAGCGAGTTCACCGAACGCACCCACGCGCTGAAACGATAGCGCGTTCCCGTGGGGCCGGCATTGCCCACCCAGTTCGGACTGTCGTTGATGCCAAAGGCGGACAGCGTTGCGGGTCCCGCGACCTGCACCGAGGAGTTGCCGTCAAAACCGCCGGCGACTCGCGTATAGGTGGAGCCTGAGTACGCGCTCCAGCCGAGCGCGTTGCTCTCGAACGACGGGTTTCCGACCAGGTTCGGCCCCGGCAGCACCGCGGCGACCGTGAGCGGCAGCGTCACCGTGCTGACCGCGCCGAACGCGTCGGTGGCGGTCAGGCGCACGGTCCACGAACCGGCCCCGTAGACGTGAGTGGTGACCGGGGAACTCTGCGGTCCAGCACTGGTGCCGTCGCCGAAATCGAAGCGGTACGACAGGATCGTTCCGTCGGGATCGACCGAACCGGTCGCGTCCGCTGTGACGGTGAGCGGAGCATTGCCCGTGCGCGGCGTGATGCTGAACACCGCGAACGGCGCCTGGTTGGGCCGCGCGACCCGCACCAGCGTTGCGGCAACGCCCGTCATGCCATTGACCGCGGTGAATGTGATGTTGAAGCTGCCCGTGTCCGCCGCTCCCGGAGTCCAGGTGAACCGCCCAGATCGCCGGTCGGGGGCTGGCGTGAAGGTGGCATCGCTTCCCATCGGCACCGTGGAGAAGTCGGAGAACAAGTCGGTGATGGCATCGCCGTCGGCATCCGAGGCGGCGATGTCGACGATCACCACCAGTCCGGTGGTCTGGTTGACGGTGGCCGGCGCGGTGACGACCGGAGCGCGATCCGTGTTCCCGATGCGAAGCACGGTGACCGTGGTCTCGGCCAGCGCATTGCCGGCGATCCAACGCACGATCCAGTCACCCGCATCCGAGTAGCCCGGCGTCCAGCTGAGCGTGCCGGAGCGATTGCCCGGACCCGCCACGAACGCGGCCGTGTGCCCGGCGGGCAGGCCCGACAGGTCGGCCACGAGGCTCGTGATCGCGTCGCTGTCGGGGTCCGCCGCGGTCAGCGCGACCGTGAGCGGCGCCCCTTCGCTGCCGTTCACCAGCGCGGGAACCCACAGGACCGGCTTGCGGTCGCCGGCGCCCACGCTGATCGCGGTCGTGGTGGTGGCGACCAGCGCGTTCGTGGCCCGGAACGTCACGTGATAGAAGCCCGAGTCCGCGGACGTCGGAGTCCACGTGAATGTCGCGGTCCGATTTCCGGGCCCCGGCGTGAAGACCGCGTCGTTCGCAGCTGGCAGTTCGGTCAGGTCCGCAACGAGCGAGTCGATGGCGTCACTATCCGGATCGGCGACTGTGAACGCGATCGAAAGCAGGTTGGATTCGACGGCACTGGCCGAGGACGGCGCGGTGAGCACCGGCGCGCGATCGACGTTGGCGACCTGGACCGGCACGTCGAGGGTTCCGACCAGCGAGTTCGCCGCGCTGAAACGCACCGTGTAAGCACCGGCGTCCTGGAAACCCGGCCGCCAGATGAACGTGCCTGTCGCCAATCCCGGTCCGGGCACGAACTGCGGCGCGGCACCGGCTGGCACTGGAAGCACGGCGGCGGTGAGCGAGGTCAGGGACTGGCCGTCCGAATCGAGTGCCGTGACCGTGAGCGTGAGCAGGCTGTCCTCCGTCATCTGCACGGAGGCGGCCGATGCCGTGAGTTCGGGGGCATGATCGACATCCAGCACGCGAATGGTGGTGGTCGCCGCTCCCGCGAGGGCGTTACTGGCCGAGAACGTCACGGTGTACAGGCCCGAATCGGCGGGCGTCGGGTGCCAGGTCAGCAGGCCCGTCGTGTACCCGGGCCCGGGAACGAAGGCGGCGTCGCTGCCCTGAGGCAACTGCGACAGGTCGGCACTCAGTTGCGTGATGGGGTCGCCGTCCGCGTCGCTCACCGTGACGGACACACGGATCGTGTCCGCTTCCAGTCCGACCACGAGGGCGGGCGCGCTCACCACCGGTGGGCGGTCCGGCGTCGGCGTGCCGATGACGAACGAATCGATGATGGTGTCGAGCGCACAGTTGATGTCGTCCGGACCACCCACCGCGCCGTTGCCCGCAGGGCCGCACAGCAGTGCGCCCTCGATGCCGCCCGAAGTGAAGCGCAGACGCAATGGCCCGCGGTGGAAGGCGCGAAACGCGGACCATGCGGGCGGCGGACAGCCGCCCGCCCAACTGCACCCGAAGCCGTTGGGATCGTCCTCCAGCGGACTTCCGGCGGTGCCGACCGTGAGGTGCACGACACCGGACTGCGGCGTCGTGCGTTCGTAGTTGTGGCTGTGCCCGTTCAGGTTGAGAACGTACTTGGAGTGCGATGCCCCGAGTTGGTCCAGGTAACCTTTCAGGCGCGTCTCCCCGCCGTGATGCCCGCTCGAATAGGCCGGACGATGTCCGAACGTCACGATGTGATTGATGCTGGCGTCCGCCTGCGCCGAATCCATGATCGCGAGCGCTCGCGGATACCAATCGTCGAGCGCATTCGAGAACGGCTCCGGGTACGCGATGAAGCGCACGTTACCGTAGTCGAACCAGTACCAGTCCTCGCCCCCGTCGTTCGGCGGCGGGATGTCAGGGGACATGCGCGGGTTGGGCAGATCGAACCGGCCTTTGTAGTTGCGCAGGTCGTCGGTGACGCTCTCCCATTCGTGATTGCCCCATGCGGGCATATAGGCCGCGTCACGCGACCACACCATCATGTCGTTGAAGTGATTGTCGACCATCGCGATCCCGCTCTCATTGCCGTACGTCAGGTCGCCGAGGGCGAGCACGAACGCCGGGGTCTGTGCGGCGATCTGGGACTGGACTCCAGCCACCGGCGGGTAGTTGACCGCCGAGCCGATGTCCCCCTCGGCCATGATCGTGAAACCGGACGAACCACGCGGCAGCGGGGTGCGGAACGTATGGTCCGGACCGTTTCCGATGGCGTAGTGATAGAGCGTGTTTTCTTGAAGACCCGTGAGCCGGGCTTCCCAGAACGGACCAGCCGAGGACCAGGGCAGCGGAATCGGTGTGCTCGCGAGAACCGTGGTGCCATAGGCGGGCGTCAGTCCGAAGTGAATCGCGTTCCCCGGGCCCCGCCAGTCGAACGTCACAGAAGTCTGCCCGGTGATCGTCCAGTGCACTTGGTCCGCCGCGATGGTCGTGTCAGCCGGCAGCACGGTGACGAGGCGGGTGTCGGCGGTCGGGTCGAGCAGGTTGAGGCCGTCGCGGACCTGGAGCGTGACGTTGTAAGACCCTGGCATGGCAAACACCACCGGGCCGGGATTCTGCAGCGTCGAAGACGGGGCGCCGCCGCCGAAATTCCAGGAGTACGCCAGTGGCAGCGGGCCGTCGGGGTCACTGGCCGTGGCCGTGAACAGCGCGCTCTGGCCTGCCGTCAGTGTGACGCTGCCCGCAGGCGCGGTGATGACGCCGTTGGGTGCTTGATTGCCGGTGGTGGCGGTGACCGTGGCCGAAGCCGTGCCGGTGCCGCCGTCGTTGTCGGTCACTGTGACGCTGACCGTACGGGTCCCGCCCGCGAATGTGTGCGACACCACCGAACCCGGCTGTGCCGGCAGGCTGGTGCCGTCACCGAAGTCGAATGCGTACGACACCAGACTGCCGTCCGAATCGCTCGAAGCGCTCGCGTCGACCGTCACGGTCAAGGGCGCCGGCCCGAGCGAGGGCGTCAGCGTCAGTACCGCCAGCGGCGGCTGGTTCGGCCCGAGGACCGAGATCGTGACCGGCGTGGCGAGCGTGGTGCTCGCGCCGCGATCGTCGCGCACCGTCACCCGGGCGAGCCAGGTCCCGGTGCCGTAGTTGTGCGTGATCGTCGAGCCCGCCTGCGGACCGGCAGTCGTACCGTCCCCGAAGTCGAACGTGTAAGCCACGATGCTGCCGTCACTGTCTGTGGAACCCGCGGCGTTGAGCGTCACATTGAGCGGAGCGCGGCCCGAGGACGGGGTCGCGCCGAGCGCGGGCAGCGGAGCGCGGTTCACGAACAACACGGTGCTGGTGGTCCCCGACAAGCCCTGCGCGTCGACGACCGTCACGGTCGCTGTCCACGTTCCGGCAGCGTAAGTGTGGCTGGCGAGCGGCGAAGGCTGCGGTCCGGCGTTCGTGCCGTCACCGAAGTTGAAGAAGTACGAGACGATCGCGCCTTCGGGATCGGTGGAACCACTCGCGTTCCATGTCGTCGTGAACGGCTCGGTGCCGGACGACGGCGAAGCCGTGAGCACGGCGACCGGCGGCAGCCCGGAGGGCTGGTACTCGAGCGCGCCACGGTCCGCATACGGGACGCTTCCGAGCCCCGCATCGACCACGGCGAGATTGTCCACGCGCGGGTTGCCCTCGGCGTCCGTCAGAGGCCATCCGGCCTCACGGCTGTCGGCGTTGTCGATCGCGGGCGAATTCGGCTGCAGATGGAAGTTGGCAGCCGGCGCGTTCACGAAGCGCGGGTCGGTCTGCAGCGTGCGCGAATCCTGGCCCGACGCCGCGGTGAATGCGGCCACGGTCGGGTAGATCGTGGTGATGTACTTCACCGGCGCCTGGCCGTTGGAGTTCCAGAAGATGTTGTCGTTCGAGACCAGCCCTGGCGCGGAGGAGCCATCCACCCAGAAGTTGAACTCACCCGTGGTGAATCCGTTGTCGATGGCGATGCAGTTGCTCAGCCGCGTGTTCGGAGCGGACCCTTCGATGGAGAACCCGTCCTTGTAATTGCCGTACGCCACGTCTCCGATGTGCACCGTGCCGACCGACCGCAGGTGGTCGTAGCCGTGGTCCCCGTTGTTCCAGCTCAGGTTGTTGTAGGACAGATTGTCGTTGGCGTTGGTCTGGAAGTGCTCCCCCGTGTCCTGATTGTCGTGCCAGCGGTTGTTGCGGATGATGTTGTTCGGTGAACTGTAGAGGTGGATACCGTTGGCCGCACGGGTCCCGGGAAGCGCATTGCGCGCCGACTCATTGCCCTCGATGACGCACTCAGTCGAGCCGGACGTCAGCATGATGCCGTGGTGATTGTGGTCGTTGAACACGCTTTCGGCGATGCGCACACGCGCGCAATTGGTCAGGTAGATACCGTACTTGTTGGAGAACGTCACGGTGTTCCCGGTGAACACCACGTCGTTCGATTGCGACGACAACTGCACGGCACGGTCTTCGGTGCGCGTCAGCGTGAAGCCCTCGATGGTGACCCACGAACGTCCACTCATCGTCAGCGCGTTGGTCCGCCGCCCGACCGCACAAGCTCGCGTGGCGGGGTTGCCCCCGCCGGCATTGACGTACAGCCCCGTACCCGAGACGTAGCGGAACGTGCGCGCGGGCAATGAGCCCACCGAAGCCGTGGAGACGGTGAGCCGCTGGCCATCGGCGAACACCTGCTTCGGCGACCAGTTCACACTGCTCGCCCGCCACACGTTGCCCGAGAGCAAAGTCCACTTGCTGGGATCCGAGAAGTCGTCCGCGCCGTCGATGACCGCACCGGGAGCCGTGGCGCGAAGCACGAGCGGCAGGCCGTTCGAACCGGACGCCGGGATCGTGACCTGTTCACGGTACACGCCCGGCTTCACCAGCAGCGTGGTGCCGGCGGCAGCGCGCGCGCTCAGCGCCGAGCCGATCGTGCTGTAAGGCTGTGCTTCCGTACCCGGCCCGCTGGTCGAAGCGCCGGGGCTGGTGTTGTCCACATACCACGTCCCGGCTTGCGCGGCCGTCGCCAGCCCCAGACCGGCCAGAAGCAGGAGCAGCGGTGCGACCGCGTGCGCTCCCGCAGGGCGGGAGCTGGACGCCGCCGTCCGGGCGGGCCGGGGCACCGGCACAACGGGAGCCGGCTGGCCGGTGGTCGCGCTCAGCGCGGGCAACTCGAGAGTGAGCGTCGCGATGTCGGCTTCGAGCTGACCGTGGAAGTAGAGCCACGCCTGGAACAGGACGTACACCCACAGCGCGCTGGCGGAGGTGATCAGGAAGCCCGTCGAGAGCGAGCGGCCGAGCAGAGCTTCGGCGGCGTACACCGCCAGCACGATCGGGATGAGCGTCAGGAACATGCGGAACGTCTTGAGCACGCGCATGACGGCGGCCACGCGCAGCAGGCCGGCGCTCGGGGTGCGGCGCGCGACCGGCCAGGAGCGCGTCTCACGCGCGTGCTTGGTGGCGATGAACGCCGGCAACTGCTGGGTCTCCTCGATGATGTTGGCCGCCAGCATGCTGGCGAGCGCGGCGATGACCGGCACCGTGGACCCGGTGACCTGCGAGGCCCGTACTCCGACCGCCAGGAACAACAGCGGCTCGGCCAGGCGATGATGGAAGCGATCGAGAAGGATCCCGATCACCGACGGCTGGCCGCGCCAACGGGCCATCTCACCATCGACCTTGTCGAGCAGGAACGACAAATACAGAACCGCCGCGCCCACGAGGTTCACGCGCAGGTCGTTCGGCACGCACAGCGCCGCCCCGGCGATGGCCGCGGCGATCATGAGCAGCGACACCTGGTTCAGTGTCACCGGCGTGCGCAGCAGGACCGCGGTCAGGTGGATCGAAAGTCTCCGGTGGACCCGGTACCAACGCGGGTCCCGGTCCTTGCCGGCCTGGCAGACTTCACGAATCTCGCGTGCAGTGATCATGGTCAGGTTCCGTCCTAGTTCTTGAGGTTGCCGATGGGGCGCAGGCGCACGGCCGTGCGCATGAGCCCGCCCTGGGCGAGGCACTGCATGAGTTGGTCGACCGGAAGCGAATCGAGCACGGTGATCGAGCGCGAGCTCGTCACCTGAGCGTCACGGCCGCGCGTCATGCGGACACGCGTCACGGTGTCGCGAGTCGGAGCCATGCGGCCGGCTTCGCGAGCTTGTTCGATCAGATGCCCCGCACCGTGGTCGTAGGAGTGCATGTGGCCATTCGAGTCGCTCTCCCCCACACCCAGGTACGACGGCACGTCCCACGCGCCAGCCACGATCGTGGGCGCGCCGGGCACCAGCCGGCAGGCGTTGTGACGAGCCACCCAGCGCGATTCACCACCCAACTGCTCGTTCGTGATGCCGTTGTGCGAAACGTCGAACAAGAGGTGCGCCTGCACCCGGGGCGACAGCGTCTCGCGCAACCCATCGATGACGGCGCGCACGGTGGCGAGGCGGTAGGCGTATCCGAAGTTCATCGCCATGGCGAGCGCGGCGCGGAATGCCAGCCCCTCGGGCGAGTCCTCGGCGATCGCGGTCAAGCCGTTCTGGCGGAAGTGCGTGCGCCATTTGGAAGCCATCGAGCCGTCGCCGGCGCGCTGCAGGTAGTGGAACCACAGCTTCGACAGGAAGAACGCCGGCACGCGCGCCGAGTCGATCTTGCTGCGGCGCGAGAAGTGATGCAGCAGCGTGCCGCTGAACGGCCCCGGTCCGAGATGGTACATGACCACGACCTGCCCGCGGTGCAGTCCCCACTGGGCGGCGGCCACCGGATCGATGATGTCGTCCACGACCTGGAGTTCGAGGAAGTGATTGCCCCCGAAGTTCAAGCCCATCTCGGATGCCGTGAGTCGTTCGTTCAGGAGCATCGGCGGCACATAGCGCTCGAGGCAGCGCGCGGGGTCGCCGGGCAAGTCGATATGAGCACCATTCTCCATGCGCTCCACGACCGACGGGTCGAAGCCGTAGCGCTGCACCACGCCGGCGCCACCCTCGATGAGCGCACGGCGCAGGTCATCGCGATCCAGACTGTAGCGGTTGCGCTCCAGCACATGTCCCGAAGTGTGCGAACCGATGCGGGCGAACAGCGCCTGGATGCGCCCGGGCGTCAGGTCGCGGGCATTCAGGTCGGTGGCGATCACGCCCATGCCGTCGTTGACCGCGACCGAGGTGAACTCCGGCACGATCACGCCACGCGTCGCGATGCCGATGCTCGAAGGCACCTCCATCGCCCCTTTCTGATGGCGGTCCGGCAACCCGAGCACCGAGGTCACGAAGTCGTGCTGCGCGATCTCGGCCAGCCGGGTGTCGATCGCGGACGCGTCATGACCGTTCAGCGAGAGCAGTTCCAGTGCACCCGGTAGGGCCATGGGCGGACGCGACGCGATAGACCCGAGCAAGGACGGCTCGAGCGCGGTGCTGGGTGACATGACAGCCTCCTGGTTGACCTGCGGAGAGAGCGCAGGTTCCGGACCACGCGCCGCCTGGAACGGCGCGTTCATGACGGCTCTCGCCGCGCGGACGCGTGGGGAGCACGCACCGCCCGGAACGAGGTGAAGACGCGGTACAGCGACTGGGATTCCGAAGCTCCCCAGGCACCGGTGAGAACGAGCGCAGCCGCGTATGTGACTGCGCCAACTGCGATCGCGAGCGCGAGGGGCACCGGGCCGAGCGAGACGGCCACGGCGGCCATGACCGCGGCCGCGGCGAATGGCCGCGCAGCCTCGGTCGCAGCTCCCGTGTCGCCGAAGTAGGCGCGGGCGGCGAACTGGCAGATTCCGAACACCACGGCCTCGGCGACCACGAACGTCCACGCCGCACCCACCGCACCGTGGCTGCGAACGAACAGCGCGCAACCGGCCACGTTGACCGCGAGCCCGATGGCGACGGCGATCAGGTACGTGCGCTGGCGGCCGAGAGCGGCGAGCAGGTAGCGCGACTGCAGGTTCATGAACACGAACGGCAGGGACAGCGCGATGACCGCGAGCCCGGCCGCCGCACGTTCGAACCCGGCGCCGGCAGGGAAGAACAACGGCACGACGCGCGCCGCGGTGATCGACAGTCCGGCCGCCAGCGGGCACGCGACGATGTACTGGAACTTGTTCGCCGCGCGCAGCATGCGCTGGAGCCCGGCCGTATCGGTGTCGGCGATGCGCGCCACCGACGGGAACACCGACATCGCCAGCGCCGAGGCCACGAAGCCGAGCGGCTGGGCGAGCAGATAGGCGACATTGAAGCAGGCGACTTCACTCGCGGACGACCACGCCTGCAAGGCGAACACCCCGGCTCGGCCGTACAGCACCACCAGGAACAGCGACATCGCGACCGGCCAGCCTTCGATCACGAGCGCCACGAGCCGGGTGCGGTCCAGCACGAAACGCGGCAGCAGGCCGGTACGCGCCAACCACAGCCCACCCGCCAGCATCCGCAACGCGAACGCGGCCGCGGCAGTGCCGATGAGCACGGGCAGGCCCGCTCCCGCGTGCAGGGCCACGGCGATGCCGGCGAGCCAGGCCAGCTGACTCACGAGCAGGAACACGGCTTCGACATCGAGCCGCTCGCGGGCGCGGCTCGCCCACACAGCGGCATCCTGGCTGAAGTCCATCAGCGCCGCGGCGGCGACGCACAGCAACACCAGGCCGCGGGCCGCACCGAGCACGGGCCAGACTGCCGCAGCGATCACCAGCAGCACGACGACCGCGACCGCGGCCCGCACGAGCAGGGCATCGCCCAGCAAGCGCCGCGTGTCGTGCGGCGCACGCGCGATGGCCCCCGTCACGATCACACCGGCACCCAGGTCGGCGACGCTGGCGAACAGCGGCACCAGTGCGTACCAGAACACGTACTCCCCGTAACCGGCTGCCGACAGCTGCCCCCCGAGCAGCATCATGCCGGTGACGTTGATCACGGCGCTCACCGCCTGCGCCGCCACGCGATACAGCGTGTTGCGCCCGACGCGCGCCACGTTGAGGGGTGCGGTCACGGCCGTCGCCATCGGGGCCATGGCGCTCATGCGCGCACCTCCTGCGTCAACGCTGCCGGTACCGGCAGCCCGCGCAGCCGCAACCCCGCGCGATAGGCACGTTCGATGCGGCGCACGACCTCGTCCTCGTCGAACTCGGCTTCGACCACCTCGCGGCCGCGCGCACCCATGCGGGCACACTCGGTCGGATCGGCGAGGAGTCGTGTGAGCGCAGCGGCGAGCTCCGGGGCGTCGTCGATGCCCACCAACATGCCGGTGTCCCCATCGCGAACGACTTCCCGAGTGCCGGTCACGCGCGTGGCGACCACCGGACGGCCTGCAGCCATGGCCTCCAGAGCGGCGCGCGGGATGCCTTCCTTGCGCGAGGTGAGTACCGCGATGTCGGAGTCCGCGAGCTGAGCCGAGATGTCGTCGCGATAGCCCAGGAAGCGCACGCGAGACTCCAACCCCGCCTCGCGCACCCGAGCCTCACAACGTGCCTGGCCCTCGCCGCCCCCGATCAAACGCAGCTCGAACACCTGACCCTGGGCCGCGAGCAAGCGCGCCGCCTCGATCAGTTGCTCGTGGTTCTTGACCGGTTCGAAGCGCGCGACGCACACGATCACCGGCACGCCCGTCGCCAGCCGCGGCGGCGCCACCGGGAAGCGGGCGAGCGTGATCCCGTTACCGACATGACGCACGCGATCGCGCGGCACGATCCGATGACGCAGCGCCTGCTCGATGTCCGCGTGGTTCTGGCTCAGGAGCAGATCCGTGAAGCGGCCCACGAACGACTCCACCGTCACGCCGAGCCAGCGCTCGAACGCCGGACTGTCGTCGTGGAACCAGAAACCATGCACGGTGTGCATCACGACGGGCACGCCTGCGAGCCGTGCGGCAATCCGGCCGACGACGCCCGGGACCGTGCAATGGGTATGGACGATGTCCGGGCGCACCTGACAGAACCAGCGTGCCAGTTCGAGTGTGGCGCGCACCAGTTTCAGCGGATCGAGACCGCGCGGCAGCGGCACGGTGTGCACCGGCACACCCGCGGCCAGCAGGCGTGCGACTGCGGGACCGTCGATGCACACGACCGAGTTGTCGATGCCCTTGGCGCGCAGCGCGAGCACCCGTTCACGCAGCAGCGTCTCGGCGGACGTGCCGAGATTGATGACATCGACGATACGGACCGTCTCGCGCTGGAAGGCACGCTCGGCGCTGGGCATGGGCTTCATGACTTCACCCCCACCGGGAGCGCGCCACGCGAAGCCGCCACGGTGCCGTCCGGGAGAGTCCGGCTCACCCGACGCGGGTCCGGCAGCGCGAGAGCCACTGCGGGGCCGGCCGGCGTGCTGCGGGTGACAGGAGCAGCTTCCGCAGGCGTGCTTGCGACGAATGCGCTCGCGCTCACGAGGCCCAGCAACAGCCAGAAGTGCCGGAAGTGGAGTTTCTCGATGACCGTGGAGTGCATCGCCGAGGCCGCGAGCGCTGCCGCCATCGCAGCGGTCAGGGCGTCGCGCCATCCGGCTTCGTGACGCAGCGCCGACGCGGCTGCAGGCAGGCGCACATACCGTTGGGCCGAGCGGACGCTACTCGAACGCGACTCACGGTGCGGCGCACGTGCGCTTCGCGCCCATGCGGCGACCGCGGCGAAGCCCGCGAACGTCCACCACAGCAGTCCGATCACGCCCAACGGCCCGCGTTCGATCGCGTAAGCCAGGTAGTCGCTGTGCGCCTCCTTCGACATCCACGAATCCGGGCGCTCGCGCTCGGCGATGCCGAGGCTGATCGCGCCGCTGTTCCCGGGCCCGATGCCCAGTGGCGAGCGCGCGTAGGTCCGCTGCAGCTGATCCCAGATCTTGAGGCGGCTTTCGGAACTGTGCTCGAGCCGGCCTGCGAAAGTATGCTGACGGAACGCCGTCAGCGCGCCTTCGCCCACACCCCACTCGCCGTGAGCCCACACCGCGGCGCCGCCAACGGCCGCCACCAGACTGACGACCGCGACCATCCCCACCAGCGGCATACGCTTCGTCAGGGCGCGGACGACGACCCACGCCAGCGAACCCGCGCCGAGCGCGACCATGCCACCGTTCGACTTGGTCGCCAGCAGGCCCGCGAACAGCACGGCACCCACCACCACCCGCAGCGGCCAGGCACGGCCATGCAGCGCCACGCTCGCCAGGAACAGGCTCGTGACCAGGTAGTCGGCGAGCATGTTCGGGTTGTAGAGCGTGCCCGCGGGCCGGAACCCGCGCGAACCCAGGAACCCGGCCAGCGAGCCGTCGTGCAGGACGATCTGGATGAGAGCGAGCAGCGACACCACCACGGCCGCGCCGGTCCAGGCGTTCAGCACCACGCGAAGGTCGGCGCGCGTGCGCAGCAGGTTCGCGAGCAGTACGAACCACGCGAACAGGTAGATGTCCTGCGCCAGCGCCAGCACACCCAGCCGGATCGATGGCGCCTGGATCAGGGCGAGCAGGCTGCCCAGCACGATGAGCGCCGCGGGCGCCAGCATCGGCACACGCAAGCGCACGCCGGGTGCTAGCAGCAGGAATGACGACGCCAGCAGGGCGAGCACGTTCACGAAGTCCAGCGCCGCGGTCTGGCCTGGGCCGGCCGGCACGCACAGGGGCGCCAGTACGGCCGCCGCCACGAGATAGCCATGGCGCACCGCAGTGCCAGCGGTCTCGTTCGAGACCGAAGCGGGCACGTGGTGAACCGCGACCCGCGCCCGAACGGGCGCCTCATGGAGGATCGCAGTACTCACGCCTGGACTTGCTCCAGCGCGACATGCAGGACGTCGTGCTCACCACCGATACGGGACTCCGCGGCCTGCTGGAGCTCCGTCATCTCGGCGCGCACGTCTTCGTCGGTGAAGTGGCTCACCGCGCGCAGGATCTTCGGGTGAGAAGACTTCCACACCGACTCGTGATCGTTCAGGAGCTTCTCGAACAGGCGCTCGCCCGGACGCAGTCCGGTGATGGCGATCTCGATGTCCTTCCCAGGCGTGAGGCCATACATGCGGATCAGCGCCTTGGCCAAGTCGACGATGCGGATCGGCCGGCCCATGTCGAGCACGAACACTTCCCCGCCGCGCCCCATGCTGGCCGCATGCAGGATCAGCTGCACGGCTTCGGGCACGGTCATGAACAACCGCGTGACTTCGGCATGCGTCACCGTGACAGGACCGCCCCGCTCGATCTGCTCGCGGAACAACGGCAGCACGCTGCCACTGCTCTCGAGCACGTTGCCGAAGCGCACGGTGAGGATGCGCGTGCGCGAACCATGCTTCATGAGCTGGAGCGTGAGCTCGGCCAGGCGCTTGGACATGCCCATCATGCACACCGGCTCGACCGCCTTGTCGGTCGAGATGAGCAGGAACACGTCGACGCCGTGCCGCACGGCGGCCTCCGCGACCGTGCGCGTTCCGACGACATTGGTGCGGATCGCCTCGACCGGATTGCGCTCCATCATCGGCACGTGCTTGTAGGCCGCGGCATGGAACACGGCGTGGGGCTGGAAGGTGGCGAACACCTGGTTCACGCGGACTTCGTCGGCGACGTCGCCGATGACGGGCACCAGCGCGAGTTCGGGGAACTTGCGGCGCAGCTCGCGCTCGATCTCGTAGAGCGCGAACTCGTGACGCTCGAACAGCACCAGGCGCGAGGGCTGGCAGGCCGCGACCTGGCGGCAGATCTCGGAACCGATCGAGCCACCCGCGCCGGTGATGACGACGCAGTGCCCGCCGACGACCGAACGTGCCGCGACGCCGTCGGTGGTGATCGCGTCGCGGAACAGCAGGTCTTCGGGGCGGTAGTTGCCGTCCAACGAGGGCTTCTCCTCGCGCAGCAACGAGTCGCCGGCGTCGGGCGCACTGCGCGCCGTCTTGCCGAGCACGCGGCACTGTTGGAGCAGCGCCTGCTTGGCGCCGTCCGCGGATTCCGACATGGCGAACAGGATCTCGTCCGGATCGGTGGCCCGGATGACATCGGCGAGGTCGCGCTTGGTGCCGAGGATCGGCACCCCATGGATGAGAACGCCCTTCCGGCGCACATCCCCGTTGAGCATTCCCACCACCTCACAGTCGCGCCCCGGACGGCTCAGCAGCTCGCTCGCGACCCGCGCCATGCGGTCTTCGTCCCCCACCAGCAGCACCCGGTGGGTGGGCACGACACCCGGCCGCATCTCGCGGTGGAAGCGGCGCGAGATCCGGATACCAGCGAGCAATGTGATGGTGAGCAGCCAATCGATCGCGACCACACCCCGCGACAGGGTCGTGGCACCGAGCAGCCAGTGCGAACCGGCCCACCAGGTCAGCGTGCCGAACGTCGCGGCTGCGGCGATATTGCGAAGATCGTGAACGCCCGAGTAGCGCCACACGCCGTGGAACAGGCGGAACGCATGCAACCAGACGACGCGGGCGAGCACCACCAGCGGCAGGACCCGCAGGAGCAGCTGCATGTCGGACGCCGGCACCTGGCCGTCGAAGCGCAGCAGCGCCGCCAGCACGAACGCCGCGACCACAGCGACCACCTGCACGAAGATTCCGAGCACCATGCGCCATGGCGTCAGCCAGTCGGCGATCCGCTCGATCGCCCGCGCCGGGTAGACCAGGCACATGAGCGTGGTGAACACGAGTTGCAGGTCATAGGCCGGCGACGAGTGACGTGCATAGTCGCGCGCCAGGCGCAGCTTCTCGGGCAGGATGCGCTCGATGTAGGTGGCTTCGGGGTCGGCCGACGCTCCGAGCAACTCGGATTCGTCGCGAAAGCGGATGGACGCCGGATCGGTGATACCCGGGCGCAGCCGCAGGATCTCGGTGTATTCGCTGCGGAACAGGTCCACGTAGCGCGGCACTTCGGGCCGCGATCCGACCAGGCTCATCTCACCGCGCAACACGTTCCACAACTGCGGCAGCTCGTCGAGCTTGGCCGCGCGCAGGATCGTGCCGACCCGCGTGATCCGAGCATCGCCGCGCGTCGTGATGGCAGGCCCGCGCGCGGGTGCATCCGGCGTCATGGTGCGGAACTTCAGGATCCGGAACGGCCGGCCGAGCCGGCCGATGCGCTCCTGGCGGAACAGCACCGGTCCGCCATCCTCCGCCTTCACGCATATCGCGACCACGAGGAACACCGGCCACAACAGAAGCAGGCCCAGCACCGCCGCCACAAGATCGATGGTGCGCTTCATGACCGCACCCCCAGCACGACGTCCTGCACTGCTTCGATGACGTCCTGCACGTCGGCTTCGGACATGCGCGCATAGAGCGGCAGCGACACGATCCGCTCGTAGGCCGCCAGCGCGTTGGGATAGTCGCCCGGCGCGAGGGCATACCGGTCGCGGTAGTACGGCTGGACGTGCAATGGGATGAAGTGCACCGACACACCGATGTTGCGTGCCACCAGTTCCTTGATGAACGCATCGCGACCCATGGGGATCTGCGCCGGGTCCACCTGGATGACGTAGAGGTGCCAGCCATGTCCGTCGCGATCGGCCACTAGCGGCGTGGCGATGCCCGGCACACCGGCGAATGCCGCATCGTACTGGTCGGCGATGGCACGGCGGCGGCGATGGAATGCTTCGCAGTGACGCAGTTGCTGGATGCCGATCGCGGCTGCCAGGTCCGTGAGGTTGTACTTGAAGCCCGGCGCCAGGATCTCGTAGGACCACGAGCCGGCCTGCGTGTACCGCTTCCAGGCGTCGCGGCTCATGCCGTGCAGATGCATGAGCTTCATGCGCTCGGCGTACTCGGCGTTCGCGGTGACGACCATGCCACCCTCACCGGTGGTGATGTTCTTGGTGGCGTAGAAGCTGAAACAGGTGATGTCGGAGTGCATCCCGATGAGCTGGCCCTGATAGCGAGTCGGGATCGCGTGCGCCGCGTCCTCGATCACGGGCACGCCATGCGAGCGGGCGATGGCATGGATCGCAGCGAGATCGCAAGCCTGGCCGGCGAAATGCACGGGCAGGATCGCCTTGGTGCGTGCGCTCAGACGGCGTTCGATCTGCTGCGGGTCGATGTTCAGGGTCACCGGGTCGACATCCGCGAACACCGGGCGCGCGCCAAGGTGCTCGATGACCGCCGCCGTGGCCGTGAAGGTCATCGGCGTGGTGATGACTTCGTCGCCAGGCCCCACTCCCACAGCCTCGAGCGCCAGATGCAGCGCTGCCGTGCACGAGTTGACCGCGAGCGCATGGGGAGGCGTCAGGCCTTCCGCGAGGTATTCGGCGAACTGGCCCTCGAACGCCTTGACCTGCTTGCCGGTGGTGAGCCAGCCGGAGCGCAGGCATTCGACGACGGCTTGAATCTCGTCTTCACCGATCAGGGGGAGAGCGAAAGGCAGGAAGTCAGCGCGCATGGATGTTTTCCTCTGCGACGCGCTGGAGAGGAGCGCGTCGCGGTTGCCGGGGCGAGACTCTCAGTGCTGCTGGTAGGCGCCGTAGTAGTAGAGCAACGGATCCGCATGCCGGACATCGAGATGGTTCAGCACCACGCCGATGAACTGCGCACGTGACCGTTCCAGCTGGACCTTCGCCTGCTGGACGATCTGGATGTCATAACCGTCCGCCTTGACCACGAGCAGCGTGCCATCGGCCATGCCCGCCAGGACCTCGGCGGGACTGGCGTGTGCGACGGGCGGCGTGTCGATCAGCACGACATCGAACACACGACCGAGCCGGTCGACGAGGTTGGTGAACGGTCGGAACGAGGCTTCCTCGAGCAGGTTGTAGGGCGCCGACCCACAGGCCAGGATCTTGAGGTTCCCGTGCGAGGTGTCCTGCAGATAGCTCGGGATCTGGTTCGTGAGGAACGGCCGCTTGAGGTAGTCGGCCAGCCGGTCGAGCACGCGTTCGCCGAGCATGTCGTTCATGGGCGCGTCCGGCGCTTCCGCCGATTGTCCGGAGGTGGCCGGCAGCCAGGCATCGGCGCTCTCGGTGAAGCGGCACTCCGGACGGCGAAGTGCGAGCAGGCGGCGCAACGACTCGCGGATCTGCGCAGTGAGCACCGCTCCCAGGTCCTCGCGGCTCACGTAACCGAGTCCCAGAAGCACTTCGCCGAGCGCGCGACGCGACGTGCGCTGCAGGGCCAGTGCGCTGTCCCGCTGCGCTTCCGTGATGCGCTGGTCACGCAACAGCAGCTGACCGAGACGCATGTCCTCGATGTGGGTCGGCATCTGGATGCTGCGGAGATGGCCCTTGTGCAGCGTCAGGCGGAACTGTTCGTCGGCGTCGGTGACCAGCAGCTCACCGCTGCGCGACTGGGCCTGCAGGATCTCGAGCCAGTCCCCGATGCCGAACTGGTCGGGAGTCTCACGGCCGATATCCAGATGGTAGAGCTCGTTCAGGAGCTCCCCGAGTCCGCGCTGGTGATCGACATCGAAGTGCGTGTGGATCGTGGGACGATAGCGGTCCGTGTCGACCACGACGACGCTCATGCGGCCGGAGCGGGCCAGCGCGCGCGCCAGCCCCGCGGTGACGGTGGACTTGCCCTCCCCCGGCCCCGAGCTGGTGACGACGAGCGTCTTGACGCCGCGCTGCACATGCTCGCTGACCGTCGCGGCAAGCGTCTCGAAGTAGGTGGATTCGAGCGAGCTGCCGGCGGGACGCTGGCCGTGCTGGTAAGTGATGACACGCTCCATGGAGCCTCCTGCGGCTGGGTTGCGTCTTGGGAATCGCGGGCCGTGGGGGGCGCGCGATGAGAGAGAGAAGACCGAAGAGAGAGAGAGTCGGGACTACGAACGGCGCGGGATCATCCCCACGACGGGTAGATGGAGTTCGTGGACGACGTCCCGCGGCGTCCGGATGGTCCGGCGGACCCATTCCAGTGCCAGCGCGAGACCCGCTCCGAACAGAAGTCCGACCACGCCGCCGACTCCGAGATTCAGGACTTTCCGCGGCCGGACGGCTTCGAGCGGGATCACCGCCGCTTGCACGATCTCCGCCGCGGGCGGCTCGACCGTCTGGGCGACTTCCTGCTCCTGGACCTTCTTCAGCAACAGCGCGAACACCTCGCGCTGCGTTGCCAGCCGGCTCTCGATCGTCGAATACTTGTAGGTGCTGTCACTCAGCGCCTTCAGCGTGTACTCGGTCGAGGAGGCGGTCTGCAGAAGTCCCTGCTCGCGGGCGCGCAGGCCTTCGCGCCGGCCCTCGAGGTCAGAACCAGCCTTCTGCAGCTCCCGGCGCATGGCGTCTCTCACCGCCTGCACCTGGGCTTCGGCCGCGACCACTTCAGGGCTCTGGTCGCGGTATTGCCGGCGCAAGCCGGCCACATCAGTCTCGGTCTTCTGGAGCTGGCGATACAACTCGTCGAGCGCAGCTGTCTGGACCGGAGGATTGCTCCAGTCCGGGGCCCCGGCGATGCGAAAGGACTGGATGCGCCCGGCCTGGGCATCGAGCACGCGCAACTCGGCGCGCACCTTGAGCAGGTCCGAGCTGATCTCGCTGGATGCACCCGCGAGCTGACGGGTGCGTTCCCCGCTCAGGGCCAGATTCCCGCGGCGGGACCCGTAAAGGTCGTGTTCCCCCGCTTCGATGGCACTGCGCACTTCGTCGATCTGCTGCCGCAGCGCGGTGACGCGTACGGCGTTCTCGTGCCGGCGGCTCGCGGCCTCGTGCCCAAGAAACTGCTGCGCGACGCTATTCGCGATGACCGCAGCCATCGCCGGGTCGAAGTGTTCGGCCTGGATATCGACCAGGCGCGTGTCGCGGATGGGCCGCACGCTCACGGACTTGAGCAACTGCTCGATGTCCTCGCGCAGCGGTACTGCGCTGACCGCGACCGGCGCGGCGGACGCGGGGGCAGCCCCGAATCCGGCGGCCAGACGCAGGGGCTCCGGACGCAGTACACGCTTGGAGGCGCGCAACTCGATGGCCACCTGCTCGAGTACGTCACGACTCATGATGCGTTCGGCTGTCGTGAGCAGCGTCAGGTTCTCGGAACTCGGCGTCGGGCTCTCGACCACGGCGCCTGTCAGGGCCGATCGGCTCTGCGTCGCATGGAGTGCGAGGCGCGCGGAGGTCCGGTACGCGGGACGCGTCACCTGGTTCAGGACCACGGCAAGAGTCAGGAAACCGAGCGTCGAGACGGCAACGACCGCACGACGCCGAGCGATGGCCCGAAGGGCCTCGCGCACATCGTAGTCACCTTGTCGGAACATGGCGGGGGCAGTTCCTGTGCACAGCACGGAGTCCAGGCGCATCACCACCTGAAGCGCGAGGAGAGAGGGTTCGCGCCAGTGCGCACGCCAGCTGGGCCTTGCGGACCAGAGGGAGAGGCGCCGCACTAGGTAGGGACTTACCTGTGGGAAAAGCTGCTTGTCTTGGACGAGCGCTCAAGGGACCGGCAGTGATCGGTCGAACGCATGCACAGCATACTCATCTGAAACACGGCCCTCAAGATAAATTCGACATTTCATATGTATCGCAGATGCAAACATGCAAGCTGCACGAACGAAGTCATCCCATGAGCTACTGCACCCAGCAACTTTTCCGAAAACCAGTTCGCCGTGAACCCGTGCCGTCGTTCGTTGCGAGTGTTCGCGCGTTCACTCAGTCCATACATGTTCAGCTGTACTCATGCCGCGACGCGTCCAGACGAACATCTCCAGAGCGAAGTCTGGCGCGCGTCAATCGTGCACAATGCACACCGGCGCGGCTGCGTGAGGAGCGCAGCAAGCTCGTTGCCGTCGGCACCGTGACGATCGCGCATCGTCAACGCAGCTTCTTTCCAAGGCAGGGGCTCACGAGCGCGATCCTCCGGCACCGGCTCGAACGGTTTGCCTGAAGCAGTTCGCCCCCGACCGGGGGCGAACGCGGTCGGGGGCGCCAAGGTTCTTCGCTGCACAACCTTTAGACGGAGACGTACTCCTCGATCGGCGGGCACGCGCACACCAGATTGCGGTCGCCGAAGGCGTTGTCGACCCGGCCCACGCTGGGCCAGAACTTGCGCTCGCGCACCCATGGCAACGGGAACGCCGCGCGCTCGCGCGAGTAGGCCCGAGACCAGGTATCTGAAAGCACCACCTCGAGCGTGTGCGGCGCATGTTTCAGGGGATTGTCGTCCTTGGGCAGTCGGCCGGCCGCGACGTCGTCGATCTCGGCGCGGATCGCGACCAGGGCCCCGACGAACCGGTCGAGTTCGGCCTTGGATTCGCTCTCGGTGGGTTCGATCATGAGCGTGCCGGCGACCGGGAATGAGACCGTCGGCGCGTGAAAGCCATAGTCCATGAGCCGTTTGGCGATGTCCGCTTCGTCGATGCCACTCGCGGACTTCAATCCGCGCGGGTCGACGATGCACTCGTGCGCGATGGTGCCGTTCTTCCCCTTATAAAGGACGGGGTAGTGAGGCTCGAGCTTCTTGGCCACGTAGTTGGCGTTCAGAATGGCAACTTTGGTGGCCAGCGTCAGCCCTTCCGAGCCCATCATCATGATGTACATGGTCGAGATCGGCAGGATGCTGGCACTCCCCCACGGAGCCGCGCTCACCGCGCCGATGGCCTTCGTGCCGCCGGTCGTGACGACCGGATGGCCGGGAAGGAACGGCGCCAGATGCGCGGCCACGCCGATCGGGCCCATGCCCGGACCGCCGCCACCGTGCGGGATGCAGAACGTCTTGTGCAGGTTCAGGTGACACACGTCGGCACCGATGTCGCCGGGGCGGCACAACCCGACCATGGCGTTCATGTTCGCACCGTCCATGTAAACCTGTCCGCCGTGCTCGTGGATGGTCCTGGTGATGTCGGTGATGGCCTCCTCGAACACGCCGTGAGTCGACGGATAGGTGACCATGAGCGCGGCGAGGTTCTTGGAGTGCTCCGTTGCCTTGGCGCGCAGGTCCGCGACATCGATGTTGCCGTTGGCGTCGGTTTTCACCACCACGACCTTCATGCCCGCCATGACCGCGCTGGCCGGGTTGGTGCCATGCGCCGACTGCGGGATCAGGCAGATGTTCCGGTGCCCTTCGTTGCGCGACTCGTGGTACGCACGAATCACCAGCAGCCCGGCGTATTCGCCCTGCGAGCCGGCGTTGGGCTGCAGTGACACGGCATGGAAGCCGGTGATCTCGGCCAATGCGTGTTCGAGCAGATCGAACATGGCGCGATAGCCCTTGGCCTGTTCGACCGGCGCGAACGGGTGCAGTCCCCCGACGTTCGCCCACGTCACCGGGAACATCTCGGCGGCGGCGTTGAGCTTCATGGTGCAACTGCCGAGCGCGATCATCGAATGCGTGAGCGACAGATCACGCGATTCGAGCTTGCGCAGGTAGCGCATCATCTCGGTCTCGGAGTGGTAAGCGTGAAACACCGGATGCGTCAGGAATGCGCTGCTGCGAACGAACGCTGCACCCCACTTGCTGTCCCCACCCAGCGAGCCCAGATCCGAAGCGGAAGGCGCCGCCCCCGTGCCGAATACCGCGAGCAGGTCGGCCAGGTCGCCATCGCTGGTGGTCTCACCGAACGACACGGTCACGGTGCCTTCGGGGAGATAACGCAGGTTGAGGCGGCGGGCTTCGGCGGCCTGCTTGAGCTCGGCAACCTTGCGGCCGGCGCCCAACCGCACATGCACGGTGTCGAAGAACTCAGCGGCGAGCACGGCGTGTCCGCTCTTCTGGACGCCGGCAGCGAACGCCGTCGCCATGCGGCGCACGCGCAGTGCGATGCGCTTGAGCCCTTCGGGACCGTGCCAGACGGCGTAGAAACCAGCCATGACCGCGAGCAGCACCTGGGCGGTGCAGATATTGCTGGTCGCCTTCTCGCGCCGGATGTGCTGCTCGCGCGTGCCGAGCGCCATGCGCAGGGCGGGCTTGCCGTTGGCATCCTTGGACAGCCCGATGATGCGGCCGGGCAGCAAGCGCTTGAACTCGTCCTGCGTGGCGAAGAACGCCGCATGCGGGCCGCCATATCCCAATGGCACCCCGAAGCGTTGGGCGCTGCCCACCGCGACGTCCGCGCCCCACTCGCCCGGAGGGGTGAGCAGCGTGAGCGCGAGCAGATCGGTGGCCGCGACCACCAGCGCGCCGGCGTCGTGCACGCGAGTGCTGAGCGCACGCTGGTCGTCGATCCCGCCAAGCGTGTTCGGGTACTGCACCAGCACGCCGCACACGGTGGCGTCGAGCGTGAACGCGGACGCCTTCTGCACCCGCACCGTGATCCCGCGCGCACGGCCGCGTGCCTGGACCACTTCGATGGTCTGTGGGTGGCAGTCGTCGGCAACCAGGAACACATTCCGGCCGTCGCGTGAGGCATGCACCATCTGCATGGCCTCGGCGGCCGCGGTGCCCTCGTCGAGCAACGAGGCACTGGCGATCGGCATGGCCGTGAGGTCGCACACCGCGGTCTGGAAGTTGAGCAGCGCTTCCAACCGGCCTTGTGCGATCTCGGCCTGGTAAGGCGTGTAGGCCGTGTACCAGCCCGGGTTCTCGAACACGTTGCGCTGGATCACGGCCGGCACGTGCGTGGTGCTGTAGCCCATGCCGATGAAGTTGCGCCACACCTCGTTCTGCGACATGAGCTGCGCGAACGCCGCGAGCGCATCCTGCTCGGACATGGCCGCCGGCAGCGCGAGCGGGCGCTTGAAACGGATGTTGGCGGGCACGGTGGCGTCGATGAGTGCGTCGAGCGTCGGGTAGCCGAGCGTGCCGAGCATGGCCTTGACGTCGGCGTCGCTTGGACCCAGGTGGCGCGAGATGAACGAGTCAGCAGTGGGCAACGAGCTCACGGCGGGTGCTCCTGTGGAATAGGTGCGGTGAGAGTCCCGGAACAGGCGATGGAAACCCCGGGACAACACCTGAAAAATAGCACTGGGAGCAGGTGTCCGCGAGGCGGGCGACCCGGGTCGTTGGTCGCACGACGTTCGGGACGAAGGCCCGGGCTGCGCTTTCCAGGCGGGCGCCACGACTCTTCATGTTGCTCCCGGGTCAACGCCCGAAGGGCGGCGCCTCCCTGGCGCCGCCCTTCGTGGTTCCGAGGACCTTGTGCCCGCGGGCCTGACGTGTGCGGCCTGCCGCGTGACGACTGTCATCGTCGAGCTCTAGTGCTCGCATTCCATCTCATCCGGCGTCTCGGTCTCCACCTGCTGCTTGCCGTTGTCGACCTGCAGGAAGAGCCACACCCGCCGCCAGCGGTTCGACTCGTTCTTGGCGGTGACCGCCAGGCCGAGCCGATCGGTCTTCGTCCGCAGCGGCACCCGGTAGTTCACACGCCAGACGTTCGCGCTCGAATCGCGCACCATCGGCAGGGCGTCCCCACGCCCATCCGACAACGCCATCTCGGTGATGTCCTCGGTCCCCTCGACCTT
>JANNWR010000420.1:0-1898 GCA_031408715.1 bacterium | reverse complement strand
CTCGGGCGGAGGCTGGTGGAGAGTGCTCCGCTGACGGCCGATGCCCAGAGCTGAGGTTTCCAGCAGGGTCGGCGCGGGAGAGCGCCCGCGCCAACGACGAGCATGCCGGTGGATCGAGGGACCATGATTCCAGGAACCATGTTTCGAGGGGCCATTTTTCGAGGTGCGATGTTTCGAGTGGCCATGAAGCGAGCACTGCGACTGCTGATGCTGTCCGTGATGCTCACTGGCGCGGCGTGCGTACGCGCCGAGACGCTGCCGGTCGTCATCCAGGGCTTCGTCGGGACGCCGGCGGATTCCGCCGCGCGCCGCGTGTTCATGACCGCGTTCCAGACCGAGTTCGCTTCCGGCAAGCTCGCGTGCGAGCGGCAGACTGGCGACGCATGGACGCACGCGGAGCCCAAGTCGCACTCATTCGTGTTGCTGGACGCGACCAGTACCGACCAGACATGGCTCTTGGACATCACCATCGGCGTGCCTTCCGAGGTGCGCGTCAACCAGCCGAAAAAGCACCGTGACGACAAAGTGCTCCCGCGCCCGCGCATGAGCGATCTGAGAACCTCGCGCGGGCTCACCATCTTCACGGCGGCCACACCACCGGCCGCGGCGTCCGCGAACGGCCGGCCGATCCCGCTGCGCTTCGCGGTCTACTTCGGTGCGGCACGACGCGTCGTGGTCCCGAGCGCCAAACTCCCCGGCGGCGCCTACGAGTATCCGTGGGCGGACGCCGGCCGCGTCGTGGCGCGAGCCGCCCTGGAAGCGCTGCTGCGATCGCGCGGCGGCCTGGAAGAGACCGAGCGCGCCGATCTGATCCCTGCCACCCGAACGGAGCCTCTGCCATGAATCGGATGTCGAGCCCAGCCCGCTTCGCCCTGATCACGCTTTGCGTTGCCGCCCTCGGTGTGGCCGGTTGCGAGCGTTCGGACAAGCCCGCCTCGACGCTCAGCCAGTCGCAGCGTGACACCGTGCTCTCCAAATCCGACATCCCCGGGGCCTCGGCGGTCGGACACGCGTTCGACGCCGCCGGAAAAGAGGCGACCCACGCGGCGGAGTTGGATTCGCTGGTGCATTAGCGAATCGGGCGCGGCGTTCGCCCCGCGGTCCCGATTTCAGGTAGTTTCTGGGTGATCGTCCCCCCATCCAAGGTCGCTCGAGATGGCCGCTGCATCGGCCGCCCGTTCGCGGGCCGCCACTCGAGCGGGTCATCGTCTTCGGGAGTCCCAGCCCCATGCTGATGCTGAAGGAAGAGCACCACCAGGTTCGCGAGATGGTCCGCAAGTTCTCCGAGGAGATCGTCGCGCCGCGCGCGCGCGAACTCGACGAGACCGAGACGTTCCCGCATGACGCCGTGAAGCACATGGCCGAACTCGGCTTGCTCGGCCTGCCCTACCCCGAGCAGTACGGCGGCGCAGGCATGGACACCGTGTCGTACGCGATCGCCGTGGAAGAAGTCGCGCGTGTGTGCGCGTCGACCGCGATCACGCTCGCCGCTCATGTGTCGCTGGGTTGCGGCCCGGTGTATGGCTCAGGCACCGAGGCGCAGAAGCTCAAGTTCCTCACCCCCATGGCGAAGGGCGAGGTGCTGGGTGCGTTCGGGCTCACGGAGCCCAACGCGGGCTCCGATGCCGCTGGCACTCAAACGCGCGCCGTGAAGCAGGGCGACGCCTACAAGGTAAACGGTTCCAAGATCTACATCACGAACGCCAGCTATGCGAAGTACATCACGTTCACCGCGGTCACCGATCCCACGAAGGGTGCGAACGGCATCTCGGCGTTCATCATGGACACCGTGTCGTACGCGATCGCCGTGGAAGAAGTCGCGCGTGTGTGCGCGTCGACCGCGATCACGCTCGCCGCTCATGTGTCGCTGGGTTGCGGCCCGGTGTATGGCTCAGGCA
>JANNWR010000419.1:0-15694 GCA_031408715.1 bacterium | reverse complement strand
CCCGACGGGAACGAACTGGCGTCCGGCTCGCTCTGCCACAACTGCGAGCCCGAGAACTTCTCGAGCACGCGCGACTCCCCGGACATCTGCACGTTCAAGTCGGCGAAACTGTCGTGCTTCTCGGCGGTGAGGCCGGTCATGGGCTGGAACCAATGCGTGAAGTGCGTCGCGCCATGCGAGACGGCCCAATCCCGCGCCACCGAGGCGACGGTGTCGGCGACTTCGCGCGTCAGCGGGGTGCCGTGACGCAGCGTCGAGACGAGTGCGTTGTAGATCTCGCGCGGCAGCTTCTCGCGCAGCTTGATCAAGTCGAGCACGTGCCGCCCGAAGTAGCTGCTCACCGGAGCGCGATGGCCATCCGGGAGGCGCGGGGCGTCGAACGTGCGGGGCTGGCGCGCGGAGACTTCGAGGCGCACCGGATTGCGAGGTGAGGACATGACGGGACTCCCTCTGTTCCGGACCACGAGCGAGTGCCTGGCACCCACCGCGATCCCGTACCGGGTTCGGAGCCACCGCGAGCCGGAATGACCCGCGCGACCCCATCCGTGCTGACAATCATACCGGAACTCGCATCGGCACTTCCAGCACGGCGCTGCAGGGGCGAGCATCCGAGAACCTCTGCCCGGGCGCATCGGGGCTCGACCGCCCGCCGGATTCGCGCCGGGGCGGGCTTCCGAACTCACATCGTCTCCCGGGGCTAAGCCCAAGCCCCCAGTGGAGTTCAATCCACTGGGGGCAGGCCGTTCCAAGACCAGTTGAAGTCTCGCGGCGGTTAGAACTCGGGCCCGATACTGAAATGCCAGCGCGGCCGCTTGCTCTGCTGCAGATCCGCTGCCCAGGCCACATCGAGCTTCATGGGCAGTCCGAATATCCACGACCGGATGCCGGTGCCGAACGCGAAATACGGATCCCGCAAGTGCCGCCCGCGCTCATCCCGCACCCAGAAGCGCGGGGTCACACCCTCGTTCCACACCGTGCCGATGTCCGCGAAGATCGCGCCCCGCAGCCGCAGGTTGCCGATCGGCAGCGGACCGACGAGGCCGAGGTTGTCCACGAACGGATAGCGCAGTTCGATGTTCGCCATCGCGAGCCGCGTTCCGATGAGATCGAAATCCGGGAAGCCGCGAATGGTCGAGAAGCCGCCCACCCGGAACGACTGCGGGTCCTCTCCCACGCTCATGCCCGCCAGGGCCCGATACGCGAACGTGTAGCCGTGTGTGAGATCGGAGTAGCGCCGGTGGTCGATCGTCACCGTGTGATACGAGAGCGCCTTTGGGAAGACCGCGAACGACGGGCTGTAGGTGAGGTTCCAGCGCTTGCCATTCACCGGCCCGAACTCTCCGAACAGCGAGTTGTCGGTGACCAGGGACAGCGATGGAGAGGTCACCGAACGATACTCCCGGTTGGCCCGCTCGAAGTTGCCACTCGAACGTTCGATGAAGAACTGCTCCTCGACGAACATCTGGGTGAACGACAGCTCGGCACGGCGGAACCGGTCGAACGGGTAGCTGACGCCGCCCAGCACACCGAACGAACGCTCCGAGAACAACTTGGCACCCGAGAGTTGCTCACCCAGCGTGGTGACCCGCGACTGATAGTAGTTCTTGAAGTGGAACGCCCCGAGACTCCAGTCCAATCGGTGCGGCAGCACGGCGTACTGCACCAGCACATTGGCGTCACTGACGGAGTTCGAGAACACGTCGCCGGCGACATAGAGGCTGTGGTCGCCCAGGAAGTCGCTGAACACGATCTGGGTCGAACCGGCGAACCCGTAGCTGCTCGCGGCCAGCGCTCCGACCTGCATGGCCTCGGGCGCCAGACGCCAACGGAAGGGCTGCGGCTTCTGGCCGAGCACGCTGTCCGAGAGCGCGAACGGACCGCCGCGCTCGAGCAGCGGTGTGAGCACCGGTCGCGGGGCTCGTTTGGCCGTGTCGGCCGCCAACTCGGCCGGCATCGGAGCCGGGAAACCTCCCCCATTCCACGCCGGCGGCTCGGACATGACCGGCCGGAATGGCCCCAACGACCCACGTGGCCGGCCCGAAAGCATCGACGCCGTGGTATCCGGCGTGCTGGCGGAATCCGGCCAGCTGCCGATCAGCGCGCCACGATTGCCGGGTGCGAGTGGCCGGTTCGGCAGCGGGTCCTTCGTGATCTCGGCCAGCGCCACGGCCGACGGGACGGCCTTCTGGAGCCGGGACAGCACAGCCTTGGACGACAGCGGTTCCTGGACCGCGAAGATGTCATAGCCACCACGGTCGAACGCCGCGAAGACCAACCGGTCGTTGACCCGCGACCACGACAGTGACAGGACACCGCCGGTGACATCGGTGAGCTGCGTGATGGTGCTGTCGCCGAAGTCGAACAGAGCCAGATTCGGAGCACCGCTGCGGTCGGTGATGAACGCCAGCCGCCGGCCGTCCGGTGACCACGCCGGAGCATGGTCCTCGCCCGAGGTGTCCAGGAGGAAGTGGACGATACGGGCCGCGAGGTCCATCCGGTAGAGGCCGTAACGGCCGAAGCCATCCGCACGCTTCGTGGGATTCAGCACGACCGGTGCGATGCGGTCCGAGGCGAACGCCAGGGACTTGCCGTCCGGTGACCAGGTGACTTCCTTTTCGTCCCAGGTATCGTCGGTCAGACGAGTGACCTCGCGGCTGCCCGCATCCACCATGTAGAGGTCGGATCGCCCTCCCGCCAGCCCCGAGACCACGATCGAGTCCGAGACCGGTGACCACGACGGGAACGACAGTTCGCCCGCCGGGATGTCGAGGGTCTGGAGCAGCTTTCCATCGTCGGCCCGCACAACGTACAGCCGGTCCTTCCCGCCACTCCCCGCGATCAATGCCAGCTTGCTGCCGTCCGGCGACCACGTGATCGAAGTGCGCAACAGCGGAATGGCCTCGAACATCAGGTTGCGCTCGGCGCGGACCGGCCGCGACAGCACGCGCCCGTCGAACGCGGACATGATGTAGACGTCGTTGTACTGACGGCGGTCGCTGAAATAGGCGATCCGGTCGCCCTGAGGCGAGACCGAAGGCCAGAAGTTGAGCACGCTCTCGTCCCGGCGATGGTCGGTGAGCCGGCGTGCGAACTTATCGGGGTGATCGAGCTCCGCGACCATGGGCCAGTACTTCTTGCGCAACTGCTCGCGCCACTGTTCGTCGAAGCGGCGCGCCGACATGCCGTAGGTCCGCTGGAAGGCGCGCTCGAAGCTATGCATCTGGCGCGTCTTCTTGAGCATGTCGCGGAAGCGGTCCTCACCATAGCGCAGGATCAGGTGCTCGATCGCGCACTGCCCCATCTTGTAGACCAGATAGCCGCCCGAGTACTCGAGCGGCGGCAGGTAACCGGTGAGCGTGCCGTCGCGCACGTACATCTCGGCGTTCGGTTCCATGCCGAGCGAGAAGTACTCGGCCATCCCTTCCGCGAACCATAGCGGGATGCTGAACAGCCCCTGCCCCGAGAGCAGCGAGACGCCGGGCGAGTTGTAGAAGATGTCGAACTGGAAGGCGTGCACCAACTCGTGCACGAGGACGTGCCGGAAGTCCTCGTAGGAGCCGGAGAATGGCACCACGACACGGTCCCGCAGCGCCTCGGTGAACCCGCCGGTCGAGCCGTCGATCAGGTCGCTGGTGATGTTCGTCTGTGCGAACTCATGGTGCGACGCGTACAGGATGATCGGGATGCGCTTGCTGAGCGTGTGACCGAAGCGAACCGAGAACTCGGCTTGCGTCTTCTCGGCCAGGTCGAGCGTGCGCATCGCCAGGCTGTCGGCGCCCGCGTCGAAGTACACCTCGAAATGATCGGACTTGATGGAGTGCCACGAGTGGTCGCGGTACTGCACTTTGTTCTGCCCGAAGTACTGGGCGTGCGCCACCCCCGCCACGGCCAGCGCCGCCGCGAGCACGCCCCCCGTGCACAGGGGCCTCATCCAGCGAGACGTCATCCGACAAGTCCTTTCTTCCCGGGTCCGCCGCGGGGCAGGTGCGGCCGCAACACTTTACACCGCCAAGGGCCCAAGCGTTCCCGCCCGGCGTCGGGCGCGCCGCTCAGTACTCCCAGCGCGCCTTCAGGTTCACGTTGTAGTCGGTGTTCTGCTGGCTGGCGCCGGTAGCAGCGCCGCGCCGCCGGGACACGCCGCTCGTCAGGTAGATGAAGCGGTTGAGGCGGTACTCGGCTTCGACGTTCTGCTCGAACAGGTCGGTGGGATCCAGTCGGGTGTTCGTGACCGGACGGTCCTGGCCCGGCACACGTTGCCGGTATCGGAACGCGAACTTGTCGGTGACCTGCGTGCCCACCCCGAAGACGAGGCTGCCCTCGCCGGACAGCACTCCGCCCCGGTCGCGCTGCAGCTCCCACTCGCTGATCGCGCCGCGGAACGCCTCGGACAGCCCCGAGGACAGCTGCGCGTTCAACTGCCGGGTGAAGTAGTTGTCGAGCGGGTTGGCGACCGATTGGCGCGTCAGGCCATTCGTGCCGGGTTCGATGACGTTGCCGACCGTGAGCGCGGCGAGGATGTCCTGCTGATTCGTGTTCGGATTGGAACTCGTCAGCGACACCAACGGTTGGCTCGATCGCCCGGTGATCTGGGCGGTGATGGTCTCGTTGCTCTCTCCGGCCGCCGCCGTGAGGCGGGTCTCGGCGGCGATGTCGAGCAACGGATCCACACCCCGCTGGTTGTCCAACGTGACGTCGGCGTTCAGGATCTTGAAGCGCCGGCTCAGGAACCAGTACGTGCCACGCAGCGAGTGCATCTCGCCATAGATGAGCAACGAGTCGGCCGTCTGTTGCAGGTCGAGGTCGGCGTTGAACTCGATGTCGGCGTCGCCGGTGCGCCAGCGCAGGTTGCTGGTGGCGTCGGCCTTGAGCCGGTACGTCCAGTACAACGGCTGCGTGGTGGCGGCGCGCTTCTGCACCTCGGACTGGTTCGCGAAGTCGAACTCGATGACACCCTTCTTGATCCGGGCCTGCCCCGTGACCTGCGGCAGGCGCTCACCCGCGACACGCGGCCCATCGCTGACCACGAAGTCGCCATCGAACAGAACCGCATAGAGTCCCTCCTCGGCCGCCGCGAAGTCGCGCATGGTGAGGCCGAAGCGGTAGTTGCGCAGTTGGGTGCCATCGAGGTTCACCACGCCGTGCGCCGACATGCGCCCGGTCCGTCCCTGTCGCGCCCACAGCGTGTCGAGGAGGAGTTGCGACTGGTCGAAGTGAAGGTCGGCGCCGAGCCCCTCGATGACCTCGCTGCGATTGATCGGGCGCACCACGCCATCGCGGATGCGGCCACGGCCGGCGAGCAGCGGAACTTTCGTGGTGCCGGAGATCTGCGCCGACATCTGGAAGCTGCCGTGCGCCGACTGCAACTGCGGCACCAACAGCGGCAGCAGTTGCAGGTCGCCCGCCGGGATGTCGACCTGTCCGTGAATGGCCTCGTTGGGCACACTCGGCAGGTCGCCGAGCGCCAGGTGCAGCGGCACGCTCAGCTGGGCGGTGGATTCGACGTTCTGCATGCGTGCTTTCAGCTCGCGGGCCTCGACGCGGCCGTCGGCGTAGTGCGCCTTCAAGGTGACGCGTTCGGTACGGATGTCGCGCCAGCCGAACTGGTCCGCCTGCGCATCCACATCGAGCACCGGGGCGCCGGGACGGCCCGAGAGTGTCAGCTTGCCGCCGAGCCGGCCGTCCCAGCTCGACAGCGACGGCGACAGGCTGGCGAGTGGGCCGAGCGGCATGGCGGTCGCCGTGGCCTCGCCGCGCCAACTGCCGGCATCCTTGAGCCAGCGCAGCAACGCCGTGGGCGAGAGCGAATCCGGGAATGCCGCCGGCATGCGTTCGACGACGGCCGCGGCGCGCAGCGAACCACTGCCCAACCGGAAGAAGCCATCCTGGAGCTCGAGCCGGCGCGGCCCCCCCCCGAGCACGAACCACAGCGAGTCGGTGCCGTGGCCGCCGAATGTGGGATCGCTGGCGCTGCCCTCGAACCTCCAGCGCGGATCCCCCGAGCGTCCCTGGACGGTGAGCTTCAGGTCGGAGCGGCCTCCCAGCTCCCAGTCCAGTGGGAAGCCGACGCGCGACAGGTCGAGCCGCTGGCCCGTGAACTCGAAGTCGTATGGCCCGCCGGGCGCGGCCCAGCGACCGCGCGCCTCGACATGTGCCCCACGGTCGTTGGCGATGACGCGCTCGAGCACGGTGCCTTGCTCGTCGCCCGAAAGCCGAACCGGAGGTTCGGCCGTGAAATGAAACTGCCCGCTCGCGACCTCGGCCGCGGGCAGCATCATCCACCACGACTTCCCGTTCCACGCCGCCTGCCCGGTCATCGTCAGCGTGGTGTCGCCGGCCAGCGCGACCAGTGGCGTGAACCGCACCACTTGATCCCCGAGCACGATCGGGGCGCTCAAGTGATCGATGTGCATACCCGTGAAAAATCCATTCGTCGCCGTGGCTTTCGCGATCAGGTCGGGCTTGGGCAGCAAGCGGCCGCGCACACCCTCGAGCGTCCAGTTCGCGAACTTCGCCGACGCCCAGTTCGTGCCACTGCCGGACACATCGCCGGTCACGAACAGTTGGCCCGAGCGTGCCTCCACCATGCCCTCGGCGAGCTCGAGCGTGCCGGTGAGCCCCGTGGCCCGCCCGTCGGGCCACTCGTCCAAGGGCAGCTTGCGGATCGAGTACGGCCCCTTCCAGCCGTCGCGCCCGGTGCGCCCACGCAAGGTGAAGCTGCCGCCGCGTCGCACGCCGTCGACGCGGAACGAATCCGCCGCAACGGGTGGGAAGTCGACCCGCACCAGCGCCTGATCGGCGCGCCAACCCTGCCACTCCGACGCCTTCAGCTTCGCCTCCAGCACCGCAACAGACTTGGTGCGCGTGTCGACGCGATAGCGGAAGAAGCCGTTCAAGTCGCCTTTGGGCCAGCCATCCAGGTGCAGCATGTGCCAGTTGGACGGATCGGCATGCTTGGCGTCACCGGCGATCTCCCAGCCGGCGCGCGACCAGCGCAGCGAACCCACGACGTCACCGGCCTCGGACCGTGCCCGCAACGAATCCATGGCGAGAAGGCTGCCGTCCCAGCGCGCCACGCCGGAGCCTTCCGCGGCCAGACCGTCCCACTCGAGCGTGGTCCGGAAGCGCCCCAGCCAGTCATGGCTGCCCGAGGCATCGAGCACGAACGCGCCCTCACCCGGGACGTCGAACGACTTGTTGTTGAACACCTTCGCCAGCCAGCGCCAGCGCACGCGGCCGACCGCGACATGCGCCCGGCGCAACGGGTTCCCGCGCCGGTAGCCACCCTCGGCGCGAAGTTCGATATCGGCGGTGCGCAGGTCGGTGATGTGCGTCGTGAGCCCGTCGTGGTCCGCGGCCAGGTCGGCGGTGAACTTCTCGAGCTTGCTCTCCCACGGTCCTTTCTCCCAGGTCAGGCGCTGCACGCGGACCCGGGTCGAGCTGCCGGTGTTGGCGATGGCGTCGAGTTGCATCTGGCTCACTTCGCCGTACGGCTTGGGCGTGACGACGCGGGCGTTACGGATGCTGAGGCGCACCTGCAACATGCGCGGATGGGTCGCGCGCTTCTTGCTCGGGTCACTCCGCCAGCTCGGCAGACGCCACGCGCCGTCAGCACCCACGAGGCGGACCTCGGGCTGGTCCAGGACGACGTCGACGCTCCCCTCGCCGCCGGTGAGCAGGCTCCACAGCGAATAGTTCACGCGCATCTCGTGCGCCGCGAGCAGCGTGGCGCCGTCACGGAAGCGCACGCGCGGCTCGACCGCACGAAAACCGCTGAACGGATTGCCACGGATGTCGCGCAGGTCGAGCACCAGGTCGCTGTGGTCACGCAGCGTGCGGTTCAAGAGCAGCGATAGCTCCCGTGCCACCAGTTCGGTGCGATTGGTGAGGTACAGCACCACGCTCACGATGCCCAGCACCACCAGCCCGAGCAGCATCAGGCCCCCCAGCCGGATCAGCTTGCCAACCGTCCAGCGCACGGGTTGCGGGACGTGCTCGACGGCCTCCTCGATCTCCTCGCGGATGGCCTCGACGACGCCTTGCGGCTCGCTCCCCCCTTCGCGCGGGCTTCCGCCGGGTGGCTCGTGGGTCGGGGGCAGGTCGTCGTCACTCATGCTCAGAAACTCGGCCCGATCGCGAACTGGTAGGCGAAGCGCTGGGGTTCCTTGCCGATGGTGGAGCCCTTGAAGTCCGGGTTCTGGCTCCACGCCAGGTCGAAGCGCAGCGGCCCGAACGGCAGCATGAGCCGCGCCCCGACGCCATAGGTGTAGCGCAGGTCCCCGGGCTGGCCCCGCCGCGCGTCCCACGGAGCGACGAAGTTCGCCAGCCGGACGTGTTCCGGGCGCGCCCAGACGTTGCCCACGTCGACGAACACCTCGGCACCGAACGGCCCCCACAGCGGGATCCGCGCCTCGGCGTTGGCGAGCAGCATCACCAGCCCGCCGTCCGCGGGGATCGAGTTCTCGTCGTAGCCGCGCAGCGAATTGATGCCGCCGATGAAGAAGCGCCGTTCCTTGGGAACGCGCGCCACCCGAGCATCCTGCTGCCCGGGTGCGAACGTGTTCGAGACGTCTCCGATCGGCCCCATCACGCCGCCCGAGGCCCGCGCCGCGAGCTGCCAGCCGTTCGCTCGCGGCGAGTACCACGAGGAGATCACCTGCAGCTTCTCGTAACTGCTCTTGCCGCGCAGTGGACCGCCCGCGACTTCCGCGACCACGGTCTGCAGCGAGCCCCGGGTCGGTGAGATGCGGTCGTCGCGGCTGTCGCGGAAAAAGGACAGCGCGAGGCCGTTGTCCCAATAGCGCTCCAGCACCTGCCCGAGCGAATCCCGGGTCGCCTCCTGGATCGAGTCCGGGACGCCCGGAACAGACAAGAAGACGTCGTAGCTCTGGTGCACGAGCGCGCTGTGGCCGCTCAGGCTGGCGCGGAACAGCCGCGAGAACTCGCGCAGCAGACCGAGTTCGAAGCCACGACTGTCGCGATGCTGCAGGAAGCGCGGGTCGCGATCGTCACTGAACTGCTCGTAAAACGTCGTCGCCTGGCCCTGCAGGCGCAAGCCCAATAGCCACGGTTCGACCAGGTTCGCACTGACACGGCTGTTGCGGGCGCGCAGGATGCGGGCCTCGCTCTGAGAGTCCCGCCGCTGGCGGTCGATCGCGAGCTCGCCGTTCAGCGAACCGAGCAGGGCATTGCGGTCGAGGTTGCGGTGCCCCCAGGAACCCGAGAAGCGGAACATGTCGGCCGAGCCACTGCCGATGCCGAGGTCCACCCAGCGCGACCGGCGCTCAGCGACGCGCAGGTTCAGGTCGAGCACGCCCGCCGTGGTGTCGATGATCGTCGACACCTGGACCTGACTGTAAAGCCCGGTGTCGTACAGCCGCTGCACGCTCTCGTCCAGCCGGCTGCGGCGGTAGAAATCCCCTGTCTTGAGCAGCAGTTCACGGCGCGCCAGTGACTCCCTGAGCGAGCCGCCCGAGCTCTGGTAGTCGATGCTGCCGATGGTGTAACGCACGCCCTCCACCACCTGATAGCGCACCGCGACGGTGTGCGGATTGGGGACCCCGCGCGTCGCGCTCGCCAAGGTGTGCGGACGATAGCCGCGTTCCTGGTAGAGCGCGGACAGGTGCAGCGTGTCGAGTGGCAGGAACGCCGGATCGAACGGCCGGCCGGGCTTCGACAACAGCGTGCGACGCAGCTCGCGGTCATGGAAGGCATGCAACCCTTCGAGCGCGACCGCACCAACCTCCGAGCGCGCACCCTCCTCGACCACGAACACGACGCGTGCCGCCGCCGGATCGCGCGTCGATTCGAGCACCCAGTAGGCGTGAGCGTCAAGGTAGCCGTAGTGCCGGTAGAGCGCGGCGATCGACGCCGTGTCCGCCCGCAGGAAGTCGAGCCGGAGCGAAGGGCGGTCGCGCCACGGCACCAGCGAGGGCCGGCGCGTCTTCAGATTCGCCGCCTTCATCTTGCGCGAGCCGACATGCTTGTTGCCGCGGAACTTCACGCCCGCGATGACGCGCAGCTGGGCCGGCAGCTCGCCGGCATTCTGGGCGTGCGCCGACGGCGGCGCCAGCGTCGCGAGGGCCAGCGCCAGCGCCGCGACGCATGCGCCGACCCCGCGAAGCCCGGCCGGCGCCTGCATCGCGCGGGCGCGGGACGAGGCTGCGCGTGCGCGTCCCGAACCGCAGCTAGCGGTGGGTGGAATCAACCGTGGTCGTCTCCCGGGGAGCCTTGTCGACCGCGCGCAGGCGCTCGATGGGTCGCAGGATATCCTGCGAGAAGATGAAGATGAACAGCGAACCCACCAACACGAGGCCGACCTTCTGGAAGTTGATGTAACTGCGGCCCGACATCGCCCGGCGCCGCACGGCCTCGATGAGCGCCAGCGTGATGTGGCCACCATCCAGCAGCGGCACGGGCAGGAGATTGAACGACATGATGGCCAGATTGATCATCGCCAGCAGGTACAGGAAACTGTCCAGACCCTGCTTCGCGGAATCCCTCGCCATCTGCCCGATCAGGATGGGGCCGCCGACCGCCTGCCGGTAGTAGACGGGACGCGACAACGTCATCCACAGGTTCTTGTAGACCAGCAGGACCAACGAGCCGGTGCCCGAGAACGCGGCGGGAATCGCGGCGCCGAACGACAGCTTGTCCGTGAACGTCAGGTCGCGAGCGGCCCCGATCCCGACGAAACCATTCTTGCTGTCCGGATGCTCGGGGTCGGCACGCATCGGCTTCAGCGTGAGTTCGTAGGGCTTGCCCTGGCGCTCGAGCTGGAAGCGCACCGGCTGGTCGGCTTTGCCCTTCAGGTTCTCGACGATGTCCTCGAACCAGAGGACCGGCTGGCCATCGACCGCCAGCACGCGGTCGCCCTCGAGCACACCGCCGCGATACGCCGGCATGCCGGGCGCGACGCTACCCACCGTCGCGGGCGTCGGAGGGGGGTTCAGCGCGTCGAACCACTTCTGGGTCTGTCCCGCGGGAATGGTCACCGTCAGCGGCTGACCCTCTCGCACCAACCCGAGAACGGCGGGCACCTTGCTGTCGATGTCACTCGCCGCACGCACCAACTCGTGCCAGCGCGTGAGAGGTTTGCCTGCGAGGCTCGTGAACTGGTCGCCCTCGCGCACCCCGGCGGCGTAAGGGGCCGACGCGGCGTCGAGCTTGCCGAACAGGTTCACGTGGTCGACCTGCTTCATGCCGATCACGAACATGGACAAGACGACGAAGTACGCGATCACCAGATTCGCGGCCGGGCCGGCGATGGCGATGATGACGCGGCCGAACCATGGATGCGTGAGGAAGTTCTCCGGCCCGCCCTCGGGCATCGAGCCGTCGTCCTTGAGCGAGTCGCCCGCCATCTGCACGAAGCCGCCGAGCGGGATCCACGACAGGCAGTAGCGCGTGCCACCCCGCGTGAACCCGATCATCTCCGGGCCCATCCCGAGCGAGAACTTGAGCACGGTGACCTTGCGCCACTTGGCGGCGAGGAAGTGCCCCAACTCATGGAAGAAGATGACGATCCCGAGCAAGGGGATCACTGGCCAGAAGCTCAGGAAGTTACTGAGAAAACTGGAACCCACGGCTCCTCCTTGGGCGTTGGGAATCAACCTGAAGCTACTCTCGTGACTTCTGGAGCGTCAAGCACTTACCCCGTTTTATTCGGCCCAGCTCCCGCACGCATTCGACCAGTCCACGTCAACTCGCACGGCCATGCTCACGGAGCACCTCCTGGTAGCACGCGAGCGTGCGTTCCGCGGTGTGGCCGATGCTGAATGCCTCGACCGAGGTCCGCGCGCCGGCCACCCAGGCCGCGCGCTTTCCGGGGTCGGTCAGTGCCTCGACGATCGCCGCAGCCAACGCCCCGGCGTCAAGTGTACGGACCAGCCGGCCGCTGACCCCGTCCTGGACGACCTCCGGCACTCCCCCGACGGCGGTGGCGACGATGGGGACCCCGAGCACCTGCGCGTCCAGCAGCGAAGTGCATAGACCTTCCAGCTGACTCGAGAGCACGAACAAGTCGAACTGACGCATCAGCGCACGTGCCTCGGGATGGAACCCGGCCAGGTGAACGCGAAGCTCGAGCCCGAGCCGGGCGCGACGTTGTTCGAGGGCGCCGCGGCACTCACCCTCTCCCAGCCATACGAAGTGCGCGCGCGGACGCAGTGCGATCACGGCCGGCACCGCCTCGAGCAGCAGCGCGTGGTTCTTGTGCGGGGCGAGCGAGGCCACGGTGCCGACGATCTCGGCATCGGCGGGCAGCCCCAGCAGCGTGCGCAACTGCGGCACGGCCCTTTCGCCGGCGGCACGCAGTTCGGCGAAGTCCACTCCGCTCGGCACCAGTGCGAGCTTCGCCGCCGCGACGCCGGAGGCGAGCATCGCTGCCCGAACTCCTTCGCTGATACACAAATAACGATCGACCGGCAGTGCGTACTTGAACGCGCTGAATGGATTCTTGCGCACCTTGAAATCCACCCGCCGTGACACGAACACGGCCGGCACACCCGCCCAGCGCGCCGCCGGCACGCCGAGCGCATGCGCGTGCGCGCTGTGGCAGTGCGCGACTTCGGCCCGGAACGCCCCCAGCGCCCGGCGAGCGGCCCAAGTGCCGGACGGCGACCACTCGCCACGAGTATTCCAGCGGCGGACCTCGAAACCCGAGGCCGTCGCGCGTTCGAGCAACGGGCCGTCGGGAGCGAGCAGCAACTGGTCGTGTCCGCGCGCGCGCAGTTCGCGCATGAGCAGCAACGCTTGGCCCTGCCCGCCACGCCAGCTGCGCCCGGTATCGAGATGCGCGATGCGCATCACGCCCCCGCCACGACGGGACGCACGGCGGGCGCCAGCCCCAACTCGCGCAGGCAGCCATCGAGTTGCCGGCCGATCGCTTCCGGAGTCCCAAGCTCGAGCGCACGCATGCGTCCAGCGGCTCCCAATCGTTCCCGTTCGGCCGGCGAGCCGATCAGCCGGCCCAGCGCGTCGGACAGCGCCTCGGCGTCCCCGCGCGCGACCAGTCGCAGATGCACGCCGTCCTCGAACACCTCGCGCGGGCCATCGCCGTCACCGGTCACCACCGCGCGCCCAGCGGCCAGCCCCTGCCACAGCTTGTGCGGGATGACGCGGCCGGCTTTCTCGCCGGTGCCGAACGCGCCGATCGCGATGTGCGTGGGTTCGAGCACGCGCGGCGCGTCGGCGTACGCCAGCCGGCCCGTGAACTCGACGCACTGCAGCTTCGACTGCGTCGCGAACTCCCGAGCACTGTCGTATTCGATGCCATCCCCCACGAGTTGCACGACGAACGGCGGCAGGTTCGAGGCGCGCTGCTCGAGCAGCACGACAGCCTCCAGCAGCGTGCGCACACCGTGCAGCGGCAGGAAGCCTCCGACGTACGTGATCCGCACGAGTCCTTCGGTCGGAGCGGGTGGTACTTCAAAGAACTCGGACTCGGCACCGACCAGGACCCGGCGCAGCCTGGCACGGTCGGCCCCCAGCTCGACGAACAGTTCGCCGTGCGCCCACGTATCGCACAGCAACAGGTCCGCGGCCCGGAAAGCCCAGCGATCGATAGCGCGATTCCAGCGCGCTTGGCCCGAGCCGGCACCGTGCAGCCGCCAGTCTTCCACCAGCGTGTCCCAGCGCGACACGAGCGGGTCGAACACGATCGGCCGCCGGCCGGCCAGCAGACGCGCCAGCGGCATGTCCTTGTGCCGGAATTCGGGCACGAGCAGCGAATCGCACTCCGCGGCGATTCGTGACCACGCGCTCGCCAGCGCCGGGTAGCGCAGCCAGGCGCGCTGGCCGCGCACGTGCGCTTCCCGCACACCGTAGCCCGCGCTCACCAATCCGGCGCGCAGGATCCGATTGCGCGGGTAGGCATCGTCATACGCGCCGAAGCAGCCCACGGTACTCATGGCGAACCGTCCGCAGCACGCCCGGACGAGAGCCGCCACAGTTCGGAATACTTGAGGAACACCTGCACGGCCGCGAAACCGCACAGCACGAGCCCATGCGCACCGTCCAGGAACCCGAGCTGCCAGACATACTGGCGCAAGAAGCGCAGCGGCGGTCGCACCAGCACGTCGAGAGGTCCGGCGTGGCGGCCACGACGCTCGGCTTGCACCGCACCGGCGCGCGCATAACGCACGCACTTGGTCGTGCAGTCCGCGTACGTGCGATAACTGTGATGCTCGAGCAGGCCATCGAGCCTGCCGGGACCGCTGCCCGAGACCTGCACTTGTTCGTGCACCTGGGCATCGTCGAACCGTGCCGCTGCGCGCCGGAACAGACGCACGATGAGTTCATCCTGCCAGCCGCAGAAGCGGATTCGCCGGCCGAGGAACCAGGTCGCACGCTGCAGCCGGTAGTGACTGGGGCCCCCGTCGGGTGCTTGCACCGCGCGGCCGATGGCAGCGACGGCGGCCGCATCGAGCCGTTCATCGGCGTCGACCCACAGCACCCAGGACTGGGTACACTGCGACAGCGCGAAGCGGCGCTGGGGGCCGAATCCGACGAACGCCTGCTCGAAGACGCGCGCTCCGAGCCGCTCGGCGCAAGTGCGCGTCGCCTGGTCCCCGCGCGGGTCCCACACCACCACGATCTCGCTCGCGAAAGTCAGCTGCGGCAGCAGTTCCTGGAGATCGCTCGTCTCATCGCGCGCCAGCAACAGCACGGACAGCGGCCAGCGGCCGGCGTGCTCAGGCATGCCGAGCCTCCCCGGAGGCACGCGCATCCGCGCGCGGATGACGCTCGAGGTGCGCGAGCACGCGCGCCGAAGCCTCGGCGCCCGTCAGGGCTGGGAGGCAGTTCCAATGGGCGCACTGCGTGAGTTCGCAGGCGCGGCACGGCAAAGGGGTGCGCCAGTAGGCGTGCGCGGGATCATCCGGCGTCCAGGCATCGGGATGCGCTGGACCGAACCAGGTGTAAGTGGGCACGCCGAACGCGATCGCCAGGTGCCGAGGACCGCTGTCGGTGCCGACCAATGCACGCAGCGGGGCGATCGCACCTGCGAGCGCGGCCACGTCCGGCGCCGACAACGTGGGCAACCCCGGCACGAGGGCGGCGAGTCGGCGCAGCACGGGCTCCTCGCCCGGCCCGCCGATCGCGACGAGCGGATGGCCTGCGGCGTGAAGCTGCAGAGCCAGCTGTGCGAAGTGCGACAGCGGCCAGGTCTTGCTGGGCCACGAACCCGCCGGCACGAGTGCCACAGTCCGCTCCGGTTCGCGCACTCCCGCGGCCGCGAGCACGCGCTCGCCGGCGGCGCGCGCACCCGGGGTCAGCTCGAGGTGCGGGAATGCCGGGATATCGGCACCTCCCGCAGCACGCGCAAGGCGCACTAACGAGGCGGCCGCGTACTCGCGCCGATCCCCGCCGGGATGCTGCACGCGTGGCACGGTTCGATGGTAGAGATGCTGCCGTCCGCGCATGTCGTAACCCCACACCGAGCGCGCCCCCGTGCCGCGCGCCAGCACAGCGCTTCGGGAGTTGCCGAAGAAGTCGACGGCCAGCGCCGGCTTGAGCTTTCGGAGCTTGCCGATCAGCCGCAGGCTCGCCGAGGTGGTTCGCTCGAGCCCCCACACGCGCTCGATCCCAGGCTGCCCTTCGAGCAGCGGAACGAAGCGTGGCTCCGTCACCACGTGCAGCGGCGCGTCCGGAAACCCCCGGCGCAACGACTGCAGCGCGGCCGTGCACAACGTGATGT
>JANNWR010000418.1:0-14168 GCA_031408715.1 bacterium | reverse complement strand
CCGAGATGCTGAAGGCAATCGTGCGGTTGAGGAACAACAAGGCCGGGGTCTACGGTACCGTCACTCGACGCGGGCGAATCACGGTAGGGCAACCTATATTCTTCGTACCAGCGGCCGCGCAGCAGGGCAACCTGTGAAGTGGCGGGAAGCTCATGCGCGGACGCGCCACCGCTCAACCGGAACGTCAGCTGAGCGCGGAGTTCCACCCTCACGCGGGATGAAAAGGAGCGTACATGGCGGCATCTGACATGGTCATCGGACGCAGGGGAGACTCGCTTCTTGGTACGGTCCTGAACAAGGAGTTCCAGGTGAAGACGGGCTTTGGCGCCGTCATGTTGGCGAAGAAGCGGGTCGCCTGGATCCACTTCACGAACCCACCGCAGTTCCCTGTCGACGAGTTGTGGCTGCACTCTGGTGATCGCCTTCTCGGCAAGGTGAGTGGTTCCGCGATTCGCTTTCGGCCTTCGGGTGGTAGCGAGATCCAGATTCCATTTTCGGCGATAAACACGCTGATGTTGAACGGAGACATTCACCCGCAGGCCCGCGGCCTTCTCGGGGACTAGTTCGTGCGCGTACCTGCGGAGCGGTCTTCTGCCATCGTTCACTCCGGCGGCCGTCACACACCGACCACGAAGCTGCCTGATCGGACTCAGCCGGACCATGAGGAGAACACACATGCGTACCGCAATTCTGGAGATGACCGTGGCCCTGACTCTCGCAACCGGACCGCTCCAGGCAAGTGAACGGAAGCTGCCCCACGTTGATGTCGGTCGTGGACACATCGCCTGGTTCGACGTCACGACGACGAACATGTCCCAATCCAAGGAGTTCTACGGCAAGCTCTTCGATTGGACCTTCACTCCCTTGGAAGGAACCGACTACGCCGTGGAGATCGTCGCAAGTGGCAAGGGGATCGGGACGCTTCGAGTTGCCGAGGGCAAGATCAGCAGCTTCAACGGAGTGGTCTATGTTCAGGTCACCGACATCCAGGCGAGTTGCGATAAAGCAAAGTCACTGGGAGGAACGCTCGCACCCGGGTTCCCTTTCAACCTGACCAACCGGACCGGAGCCATCGGACTCGTCCTCGATCCGTCTGGCCATCCGGTGGGTATGTATTCCAGAAAGCCCCTCCCGTCGGAGAATCTCCCGGCCAAGTGATGATCCAACCCCGTCCGGCGAGCTCTTCCCAGCGCGACGTGCACCCACGCGGAAATGAATTCCCGGCATCGAGAGCCGCCATCTAACTTCGGCATGCACCGGCCGGTCCGAGGCGCGGCCAGTTGCTGATCGTGAACGTCAGGCCGCTCAAGACACACCACGCCTCACCACCTTGCGGGATCTACCGGGCCGTGACTCGGCGCGGGCGAATCGCGGTCGGACAACCCGTCTACTACGAGCCGGTGGTTGGGCCGAGGGAAGATGCGTGAGGCGCCTCGACTCTTTGTGGGCCGCCTGGCCGGACTACGACCCATCGTCAAGACCCAAAGCGGAAGGAGCTGCAACCCATGAGAGACTTCACCCCGATCGCCCCGTTCGTTGGTGGATCGCTCCGCCACCTCGAGGAGATACTTCTCACGCACGGATTCCGTCGGTCCGAGGGGCTCTCGCCCGCGTTCAAAGGTGGCTACTCGAGCGAGACGTGGCTGCGGTCCGAGGGTGCGGACTACTTCGCAGTTCGGATCGACTGGCTTGGGCATGGCCACGCACCGGAGGCTCACTACCATTTCGAGGCTTTCCCCGCAGACCGGCGCTCTGACTACGAGCACGCACTTGGAGTCGACAGCGCGGACCGGCGATCGATCGGTGTGAGACGCTTCGACCCCTTCACCGGTCGGCCCGCGATGCACGACCCACATGCGCCACTCGTGCGAGACGACAGATGATCGTCGGCCGACGACAACAGACTCGACGCCGAGGTGAATGAGGCCTGACCCATCGCCCCGGCGGGGCGCCAGCCGCAGGTCGCGAGGCCCGCTTGAACCCACCCAGTGCATACCCTATTCTCCGCGCCGGTTCGTGCCAGAACTCCACCCTTAAGGCGGTCCCGAGAGTCCGCCAGGAGAACGGTGCCATGTCGACGACGCAACGGCTCGTTACTGCCCCGACGCCCACTGGCGCCGGGATTTTTTCTGCCTTCGCTGCTGCCCCAGCTGCTGCTGCGGGCCTCGGCCACGCTGTGTCCGCAACCGCGCCCGGGCTCGCGTCCGCCCCGGGAGCCGAGTTCCTGAGCCCGCTGCTCGCTGAGCCGCGCGGCGTGAGTGCCTCGGACCCGCGCCACTTCCTGGCCATCGAGGGCCAGTCCGCCGACACGCTGCTGGCCCTGCTGGCGTCCTCGGCGCGCTGGCGCGAATGGCTCGCCAAGGGTGAGCCCAATCGCGACACGCTCTCCGGCGTCACCGTGGTGCTGGCGTTCATCGAAGACAGCACGCGCACGCGCACGTCGTTCGAGATCGCGGCCCAGCGCCTCGGGGCCAACACGGTCGTGTTCTCGAGCGCGGCCAGCTCGCTCAACAAGGGCGAGTCGCTGCTCGACACCGTGCGGCTGTTCGAGGCCATGGGCGCCGGGCTCGTCGTGGTGCGCCACCCGTCGTCGGGCGCTCCGGCTTGGCTGGCGCGGCAGTTGGCCACGATGGGCGTGCTGAATGCCGGCGATGGCATGCACGAGCATCCCACCCAGTGCCTGGCCGACCTGCTGACGCTGCAGGACTCGTGGGACGGCCGCTTCGAGGGCCGCCGTATGGTGATCGTCGGCGACATCGCGCACTCACGCGTGGCGCGTTCGGCCATCGCCGGGCTCACCACGCTCGGTACGCACGTCACGGTGTGCGGCCCGGGCACGTTGCTGCCCGCCGATGTCGAGCAACTCGGCTGCTCGGTGGCGCAGACGCTCGAGGGCGCGCTCACGGGCGCTGACGGCGTGATGGCGCTGCGCATCCAGCGCGAGCGCATGGACAAGGGCCTGCTGCCGTCCCTGGGCGAGTTCGCGCGGGTCTGGGGGCTCACACCGGAACGTGTGGACTTGATGGAGCCGCACGCGATCGTCATGCACCCGGGCCCGGTCAATCGCGGCGTCGAGCTGGCGCACGAAGTGGCCGACGGCCCGCGCTCGCGCATCATCGCGCAGGTCGCCAACGGCGTCTCGGTGCGCTGCGCGGTGCTGGAGCGCAGCGCCGACGCGCTCAAGCGGCCGCACGGCTTCACGGCTTCGGTGGCGGTGCGATGAGCGCGCTGACCATCTTCCGGAACGTCACGCACTGGCGCACCGGCGAGCGCTTCACGCTTGCTGTCGAAGACGGCGTCGTGATCCCGGTGCCCGAGCATCCGGCCGAGCACGCCCGCGTGCACGACGCGCATGGTGCCGTCGTGGCTCCCGGGCTCGTCGACCTGCACGTGCACCTGCGCGAGCCCGGCCAGTCCGCCAAGGAGACCATCGACACGGGCACGCGCTCGGCCGCCGCGGGCGGCTTCACGAGCATCGCGTGCATGCCGAACACCGATCCGGTCGTCGACACCGCGGCGTGGGTCGAATGGGTGCGGCGCCGGGCCGAAGCGGCGGGGCATTGTCAGGTGCTGCCCATCGCGGCGGTCACGGTGGGGCAGAAGGGCGAGCAACTGGCCCCGCTCGATGCTCTGGCGCGCGCCGGGGCAGTGGCATTCTCCGACGACGGTCATCCGGTGGTGAGTGCGGCGGTCATGCGGCGCGCGCTCGAATACGCGCGCGCGACCGGGCTGCCGATCATCTGCCACGAGGAAGATCCTTCGCTCAAGGGCGACGGTGTGATGAACGAGGGCTTCACCGCCACGCGGCTGGGCCTGCGCGGCATCCCGGGCGTCGCCGAGAGCATCATGTGCCGCCGGGACGCCGACCTCGCCGATCTGACAGGCGGGCGCGTGCACCTGGCGCATCTGTCGGCGGCGCAGTCGTTCGATGCGCTACGCGACGCCAAGCGCCGCGGCCTGCCCGTGAGCGGCGAGACTTGTCCGCACTACTGGGTGCTCACCGACGAGGCCGTGGGCGACTACGACACGCGTGCCAAGATGAACCCGCCGTTGCGCTCCGACGCCGATCGCGCGGCGTGCATCGCCGCCATCGTCGATGGCACGATCGACTGCTTCACCACGGATCATGCGCCGCACACCGCGGACGAGAAGTCGAAGCCGTTCACCGACGCGCCGTTCGGCATCGTCGGACTCGAGACCGCGCTGGCGCTGACGATCACCTATCTCGTCACACCCGGGCACCTGACGCTCGCGCGTGCCATCGAACTGTGGACCGACGCGCCGCGACGCCTGTTCCGGCTCCCCGAGGTCACGCTCGAACCCGGTTCGCAGGCGGACTTGGTACTTTTCGACCCCCATGCGGAGTGGACCGTGGATCCGAACGCCTTCCGTACGCTGGGCCGCAGCACGCCGTTCGCCGGCTGGAAGCTCCAGGGCAGGGTACTCGCCACCATGCTCGAGGGCCGCTTCACGCACGTTGCCGAGGGTGTCGAGTTCGCGCGCCCCGTGCATTCGGGAGCTGCTCGATGACGCGGCGCCTCGCGGTCCTCGCACTCGAGGACGGACGTGTGTTCCGAGGCGACGGCTTCGGCGCCGAGGCCGAGACCACCGGCGAAGTGGTGTTCAACACCGCTATGACCGGCTATCAGGAAGTGCTCTCGGATCCGTCCTACTGCGGGCAGATCCTGACGTTCACGTATCCGCTGATCGGCAACTACGGCGTGAATGCAGAAGACTTCGAGAGCAGCGCCCTGCGCGCGCAAGGCATGGTGTGTCGCGACATCTGCGAAGTGCCGAGCAACTGGCGCAGCACGGGAACACTTCAGGATCTGCTCGTGCAGCAGGGCCTCCCGGGTATCTCCGGCATTGACACGCGTGCGTTGACGCGCCACCTGCGCGAGGCTGGCACCATGCGCGGTTGCCTGTCGACCGTGAGCACGAATGCCGACGAGTTGGTCGACAAGGCACGCAAGAGCCCGCGCATGGAAGGCTTGGCACTGGCGGACGTCGTGACCTGTGTCGAGCCGTACTGGTGGAGCGCCAACGGTCCGACAGCAAAGGAACCCACGGCGGATCGCGACAAGCCGCTGGTCGTGGTGTGCGATTACGGCGTCAAGTACAACATCCTGCGCTGCTTGCGCGCCGAGGGCTTCCGGGTGCGCGTGGTGCCGGCGCGCACCTCGGGCGACGATGTGCTGGCGATGAAGCCCGACGGCGTCATGTTGTCGAACGGCCCCGGCGACCCTGAACCTCTGGATTTCGCGATTCGCACCGCACGAGTCGTGTCTCAGAAAGTCCCGACGTTCGGCATCTGCCTTGGCCACCAGCTGCTCGGCCTGGCGTTCGGCGCGAAGACCAGCAAGTTGAAGTTCGGCCACCGCGGTGCGAATCACCCGGTCATCGACCGGCGCACGGGCGTGGTCGAGGTCACGAGCCAGAACCACGGCTTCATGGTCAACGCCGACACGCTGCCGCCGGGCGAGTTCGAGCTCACGCACTTCAGTGGCAACGACGGCACGCTCGAGGGCATGGTGCACACGAAGCTGCCGGTGCTGTCGTGCCAGTACCATCCCGAGGCCGCACCCGGGCCGCATGACTCGCGACCGTGGTTCCGTGCGTTCGCCGAGCTCATCGCCCAGCGCAGCAAGCGCCGCGCGGTGCCGATCGAAGTGCCCATCGCGCGTCCGCGCGGCGAGGCCGAGCCCGAGCCGGTCGCGGTGCCCGCCCAGCGCCGCACCGTCGTGCCGCGTGCAAGTACCAGCAAGCCCCGTCGCGCCGGCGGCGACAGCACGAAAGGTCGCTCCTGATGCCGCGCCGCACCGACATCCGCAAGATCATGGTGCTGGGCGCCGGGCCGATCGTCATCGGGCAGGCGTGCGAGTTCGATTATTCGGGCACGCAGGGCTGCCGAGCGCTGAAAGCGCTCGGTTACGAGATCGTGCTGTTGAACTCCAATCCGGCCACGATCATGACCGATCCGGAGTTCGCGGATCATACGTATGTCGAGCCGTTGATCCCCGAGATCGCCGAGGCGATCATCGCCAAGGAGCGTCCCGACGCGCTGCTGCCCACGCTGGGCGGGCAGACCGCGCTGAACCTGGCAGTGGCGCTGGCACACTCTGGAGTACTCGAAAAATACGGCGTCCAGCTGATCGGTGCCTCGCTCGACGCGATCGAGACTGCGGAAGACCGTGACCTGTTCAAGCAGGCCATGCTGCGGGCCGGTATGCGGCTGCCGCGCAGCGGCTATGCCACGACCGTGGCGGATGCCGTGGCGCTGGGCGAACAGTTGGGCTACCCGCTCGTCATCCGCTCGTCTTTCACGCTTGGGGGGCAGGGCTCGGGGCTCGTGCATGACCGCCGCCATTTGCGTGAGGCGGCACGCATCGGCATCGCGGCGAGCCCCAACAGCAGCATCCTGATCGAGGAGTGCCTGCTCGGCTGGAAGGAGTACGAGTTGGAGGTCATGCGCGACTGCCACGACAACGTGGTGATCGTGTGCTCGATCGAGAACTTCGACCCGATGGGCGTGCACACCGGCGACAGCATCACGGTCGCGCCCGCGCAGACGCTGAGCGACCGCTGCTACCAGATCATGCGCGACGCCTCGCTGCGCATCATCCGCGAGATCAAGATCGAAGCGGGCGGCTGCAACATCCAGTTCGCCGTGCATCCCGGCACCGGCGAGATGATCGTCATCGAGATGAACCCGCGCGTCTCGCGCAGTTCGGCGCTCGCCAGCAAGGCGACCGGGTTCCCGATCGCCAAGATCAGTGCCATGCTGGCCGTCGGGCTGACGCTGGACGAGATCCCGAACGACATCACCAAGAAGACGCCGGCGTGCTTCGAGCCGTCGCTCGACTACTGCGTGGTGAAGATCCCCAAGTGGGCGTTCGAGAAGTTTCGCGTCACCGATCGCCGGCTGGGCACGCGCATGAAGTCGGTGGGCGAGGTCATGGCCATCGGGCGCACGTTCCCGGAGGCGCTCTTGAAGGGCTGGCGCGCACTCGAGACGAAGGGCGGCGACACGCTGCCCGATCCGGTGGCACCCGCCGATCTGGAAGCGCTGCAGCTCGCGATCGGCGAGCCTTCGCCCGAACGGCTGCGCGACCTGTTCCGCGCCCTCGCCGCGGGCGAACTGCCGGCCAGCCTGTCGGCGCTCACCGGCATCGACCCGTGGTTCCTGCACCAGATGAAGCGCATCACCGACTTCGACAGCGAGTTGCGCGCGGGCAAGAGCTGGGACGACGACCAGATCCGTCGCGCCAAGCGCATGGGATTCTCGGACCGTCACATCGGGGCGCGCTTGGGGCTGCCCGAGATGGACGTGCGTAAGCGCCGGCTGGCCGCCGGCATCAAGCCGGTCATGAAGGCGGTCGACACCTGCGGCGCGGAGTTCAAGGCCGAGACGCCGTACTTCTACTCCACGTATGAAGACGAGTGCGAAGTGCCGGACGCGACTCGCCCGCGCATCCTGATCATCGGTTCGGGCCCCAATCGCATCGGCCAGGGTCTCGAGTTCGACTACTGCTGTGTGCAGGCGGCACTCGAGCTGAAGGGTCGCGGCTACGACGTGCTGCTCGTGAACTCGAACCCCGAAACCGTCAGCACGGACTACGATGTCTCGAGCCGGTTGTACTTCGAGCCACTCACCGCCGAAGACATCCTCAACATCGTCGATCGCGAGCAGCCGGCGGGCGTCATCGTGCAGTTGGGCGGACAGACGCCCCTGAAACTGGCGCGCGCACTGCACGAGGCGGGTGTCCCGATCCTCGGCACGTCGTATGACGGCCTCGACCTGGCCGAGAACCGTTCGCGCTGGCGCGACCTGGTGAACAGCCTGGGCTTGAAGCAACCCGAATCGCGCATCGCCTCGACGCATGCCGAGTCGTTCGAGTTCGCCGAACAGCTGGGCTTCCCGGTGCTCGTGCGACCATCCTATGTACTGGGCGGGCGCGGTATGCGGGTCGTGTACGACCGCGTCGAACTTCAAGAGTGGCTGACGAACGAAGCGCTGGTTTCGGTCGACGAGCCCGTGCTCATCGACAAGTTCCTGCAGGGCGCGCTCGAGGTCGATGTCGATGCCGTGGCCGATGGCGAGACCGTGTTGGTCGGCGCGGTCATGGAGCACATCGAGGAAGCCGGTATTCACTCCGGGGATTCGACGTGCGTCATCCCACCGTTCACGCTGGGCGAGTCCACGGTGGCCGAGGTGCGGGCCATCACCGCCAAGCTGGCGCGCGCGCTGGGTGTGCGCGGGCTCATGAACGTTCAGTACGCCGTGCGCATGGGCGAGATCTTCGTGCTCGAGGCGAATCCGCGGGCCTCGCGCACCGTGCCGTTCGTCAGCAAGGCGGTCGGCATCCCGCTCGCCCGGCTCGCGGCGCGTGTCATGGCGGGCGAGCGCCTGAGTGACATCCGCCCGGCCGAGACCGAGCCGCGCATGATCAGCGTCAAGAAGCCGGTACTGCCGTTCAGCCGCTTCCCGGGCGAGGACGCCCTGCTGGGCCCCGAGATGAAATCGACGGGTGAAGTCATGGGCCGGGACCTCGATTTCGGCCGGGCACTGGCCAAGGCGCACCTCGGGGCAGGCGAGTCCCTGCCCGCGTCGGGTAATGTGCTGCTGTCGGTCCGGGACGACGACAAGCGCGCCATCACATTCATGGCGAAGAAGTTGGTCGAACTGGGGTATGGACTGGTGGCGACCCGGGGCACCGCCCGGTTCCTGAACCGGAATGGCATCCCGGTGCGCGAAGTATTCAAGGTGCACGAGGGCCGGCCGCACGTGGCCGACCTGATCGACAACGGAGACATCCAGATGGTCATCAACACGCCGCTTGGCCGCGTCTCGGAATACGACGAGAAGGCGATCCGCGAGCGTGCCGTGGCCATGGGGGTGCCGGTGGTGACCACGCTGGCCGGCGCACAGGTCACCGTCGCCGGACTCGAAGCCATGCGCCGCGGGCCGCTGGATGTGACCAGTCTGCAAGAGTGCCTTTGAGGGAGATCCCGTGACGCGAACTCGTTTCGCGCGGCTGGCTTCAGGAGTAATGCTCGCCGCGGTGCTCGCGGCGATGACCGCGTCGTGCGCCTACTACAACACGTTCTACCTGGCGCGGAAGTACTACCTCAAGGCCACCGACGGCCAGCCCTACGAGGTCGACCGCGAGAACACGACGCAGCGCTCGAACTACACCAAGTCGGGCGACTATTCCAAGAAGCTGCTCGGTATCTACCCGAAATCCAAGTGGGTCGATGACGCTTGGCTCATGTGGGCGCGCACACTCATCGGCACCGACGATCCGCTGAAGGCCGTCACCATGCTCGAGGAGTTCCAGGAGCGCTTCCCCACGAGCGAACTGCGTCCGGATGCGGCGTTCTTCCTGGGGCTGTCGTACCGCGCCGCGCGCAAGCACGAGCAGGCTGTGGCGGCGTTCGACGAGTTCCTGGTGCAGGCACCCAAGGACGCGCTGGTGCCGTACGCCTGGTACGAGCGCTCGAAAGCGCTCATGTCGTTGCAGCGCTATCGCGAGGCCGGTGAATCCGCGGGCCAGGTGCTCGAGAAGTTCCGCGGGCATATCCTGGCCGACCGTGCGCTGCGGCAGCGCGCCGAGGCGCGCTACCAGCAGCGCGACTGGCCGGGGGCGCAGGATGATTTCCACGTGCTCGGTTTGCGCGCGCTCACGGATGCAGAGCGCCTCAAGTTCCTGCTGCGCGAGGTCGACTGCCTCGAGTCGAGCCGTGACTACGAACAGGCGCGCGCCACACTCCGCGATGCTCGTTCGCACACCCCGCAGCCGCCGCCGATCCCCGTGGCGCCACGCGTGCCATCGACCCCGAATGCCAGCGGCGCGCTGCCCGTGAATCCGCCCCCGGTCACCGTGGTCCGAACTCCGCTCGAGGAGGTCTACGGGCGATTGACCCTGCGGATGGGCGGTGTCGAGTTACTCGCCGGCCGCATCGATCCGGCGGTCGAGCTTTACCGTTCGGTGCTCGCCGACTATCCGCGTTCGCAGCTCTCGTCCGAAGCGCAGTACCGCATCGCGTTCGCCTACGAGACGGGTTCCAACGACTTCGCCAGGGCGCGAACCGAGTACGCCAAGGTGCGCGAGCAGGCGGGCAACTCGCCGTTCGCCCAGCAGGCCGAACAACGGCTCGAGAACCTCGATCGCATCGAGCGCTTCCGCACCGCCGCCGGTGCCGACTCGATGGCGCGCAAAGCCGAAGCGCGCTTCCTCACCGCCGAGCTCTACCTGTTCAGTCAGGACAAGCCCGAACGCGCCGTGGAGGAGTATCAGTCCATCGCCGACTCGAGCACAGTGCCCGGCGTGCGTGCGCGCGCGCTGAACGCCAAGGCGTGGGTGCTGGCGCGCAAGCTCGACCGCAAGCTGTCCGCCGATTCGCTGTTCTGGAAGGTCGTGCGCGAGTACCCATCGACCGAGGCGCAACTCGCCGCGCGCGATTTCCTGGAAGCCGAAGGACAACTCGTGCCCGAGAGCCTGATCGTCGCTCCCAAGGACATCGCGAAGCCCGTACTGGACCTGACGGACGACGTGCTCACGCTGAGCGGGAGCACGCCGGGTCTGGGCAGGAAGCCCGAGCCCAGCATCATCGAGCCCAGTGCGGTCCGCTTTGGCCCTGGCGTGCAGGCCCCGTCGGCTCCCGCGCCGCTCGGGAATCCATCGCAGTGGCGCTACAGCCACCTGCCGGACTCGCTGCGCCGGGCGATGGTCGCGCGCGATTCACTGCTCGGCATGGCGCGGCGCGACACCTCGGCTGCCGGCCGCTCGCGCGTCGATTCGTTGCGTCGTGCGCTGGCCCGTCCCGACACGGTCGGGCGCGGTGCGCTCATCGCCGAGATCCAGCGCCAGGTGGTGCGCGCGGACAGTGTGGTGATCGGCTCCGAAGATGCGCCGCCGCCGGACTTCGCAAGCGTCGACTCCGTGTCGAGCAGCGCGCTCGCGGGTGCCGCGGCGAATGCGGGCCCGGCCAAACTGCCGACGGCGCCGCGCGTCAAGCCGTTCATGCGCCGCGTCACGTCGGCGGACTCGTTGCGCTTTCGCCTGGTCGCGGATTCGCTTCGCCAGCGCGCTTATGCGGACTCGATCCAGATCCGGGCGGCGTCCGATTCCGTGCGTGCCGTGTTCGAAGCCCAGCGCCGCAAGCTCGCAGCCGATTCGCTGGCGCAGGTGACCGCGGCCATGCGCGTGCAGATGCACACGGATTCGCTGGCGCGCGCCAAGTCCGATGCCGATTCACTCGCCCGTGCCGCCAAGAAGAAGCCCAAGAAGATCAAGCCGCCGGTCGACCCCAACCTGGGCTTCTCGAGCTTGTGGACCAAGTCCACACCCGACAGCGCCAAGCTCGCGAAGCGGGCGGCCAAGCAGGCCAAGCAGGAAGCCGAACTGGAAGCGAAGCAGCGCGCCAAACAGAAACCCGCGCAGCAGAAACCGAAAGACAAGTGAGCATGGCCGACAAGACCCGCACCTGGCGACAGGTGAGCGCACGCGTGCGCGTGCAACGCGAATATGGCGCCGGCTTCCGCTGGCTCGAGATCGAAGTGCCGGCCGGTTTCGTCGCTCCGGTGGCGGGCCAGTTCGTGCAGTTGCTGCTCGATTTCCCGTCGCCTGTGCTGCTGCCGCGCCCCATGAGCGTGGCCAGCGTGACGAAGCGCGCGGGCAAGCTGCACATCGGCTTCCTGTACTCGCCCGTGGGCACCGGCACGCGAGCCCTCGCGCAGTTGCAGCCCGGACAGACGCTGCAGGCCACCGGGCCGCTCGGGCGCGGTTATCCGCTGGCCGAGCCCGGCACGCCGGTGCTGGTCGCGGGCGGGCGCGGCGTCGCTCCGCTGCTGATGGCGGCCGACGTGCTCGCGAAGTCACGCCGCCGAGCGGAGTTCGTGTTCGGCGCGCGCACGCGCGAGTTGCTCGTCGGCCTGTCCGAGGCGCGCACGCGACTGGCGCGCTCGGGCGGCAAGCTGCATGTCGCCACCGACGACGGCAGCCGCGGCATGAAGGGCAACGTGCTCGATGTGCTGGACAAGATCGCGACAAGGCTCCATGCGCCGATCGTCATCCACGCCTGCGGCCCGCACGGCATGCTGGCCGCGGTTGCACGCTGGGCGATGGCGAATGGCGCCCGTGCGCATCTGGCCATGGAGAGCGTCATGGCGTGCGGCACCGGCGTGTGCCGCGGCTGCCCGCTGCCGCGCTCTGCCGAATCGCGCGACCATGTGCGGGCCCAAGGCGCCGCCGCCGCAGCGTTGCAGGGCAACCCCGAGTGGGCGATGTGCTGCACGGACGGCCCGGTGTTCGAGTCGCGAGATCTCGACTGGGACCGCGTTTCATGAGCCACGCTGCGCCGGCACGGAAGGCGATCGCTGCGAGCCGCGTGAACCTGAGTGTGCGGATCGGCTCGCTCGTGCTCAAGAACCCCATCCTGACCGCGTCGGGCACGTTCGGCTACGGCGACGAGTACGCGCATGTCGTCGATCTCAAGGCCATCGGTGGCGTGGTCACCAAGACCGTCACGGTGAAGCCGCGCGCCGGCAATGGCCCGACCCGCATCGCCGAGACCGCCGCCGGCATGCTCAACAGCATCGGGCTCGAGAACGTCGGACTCGAACGCTTCGTGAGCGAGAAACTGCCGCGGCTCGCGCAACTCAAGGCCACCGTCATCGCCAGCATCGGTGGGGAGACGCCCGAGGAACTGGAGACGCTGCTGCGCGCCCTGGGGCGCGAGTCCGGCATCGGCGCGTTCGAGGTCAACTTCTCGTGCCCGAACGTCGCCGCCGGCGGGGCGCGTTTCTGGGCCGATCCCGCACGGCTCGAGCGCACGCTGGTCAGCTTACGCACGCTCACGACGCTGCCGCTCATCGCCAAGCTGTCGCCCGACGTGACCGACATCCGCGAGACCGCGCGCGCGTGCGAACGCGGCGGGGCCGACGCGCTGACCGCGGTCAACACGTTCGTCGGCATGGCGATCGATCTGGATGGCATGCGCAGCAAGCTCGGCAAGGCGACCGGCGGATTGTCCGGACCCGCCATCAAGCCGTTGGCATTGGCGCGCTGCTGGGAAGCCGCGCACGCCGTGCAGATCCCCGTCATCGGCTCGGGCGGCATGGCCACCGGTCGCGACGCACTCGAGTTCATGGCCGCCGGTGCCACCGCCGTGCAGGTCGGCACTGCGACGTTCGTGGAACCGGAAGCCTCGACGCGCATGCTCGGCGAGATGCGCACGTGGCTGGCCGCACATGGCTATGCCAAGGCGACCGACCTGATCGGCGCGTTCCGGGCGGAAGCCGCGCAGGAGCCTGCCGCCATCACCCGAAAGGAAGGCTGATCTTGAACACCGTCCCCGAGTTCGCCATCGCATTCGATGTCTCCACACTCGAGGCCGCGCTCGCGCTCGATGCGAAGCTCGGGGCGGGCCCCGAGCTTGCAAAAGTCGGGCTCGAGCTGTTCGCGGCGGAGGGGCCAGCGGCGGTGAAGGCACTGAAGGCCCGTGGCCGGCGCGTGTTCCTGGATCTCAAGCTGCACGATATTCCCAACACCGTGAAGGGCGCGGCCGCGTCGGCCGCTGCCCTCGGTGCGGACTTTCTCACCGTGCATGCCACGGGCGGCGGCGCGATGATCCGTGCCGCGGTCGACGGCATCCGTGAGGCGGGCGGTACCACGCGCGTGGTCGCGGTCACGATCCTCACCAGCCTCGATCCCGCGGCCATGCCGCCGGGCTTCGTGCAGCCGTTCGACCTGCATGCCGTTGCGGCCGCGCTCACGGATGAGGCCGAACGCGCCGGCGCAATGGGCGTGGTGTGCTCGGCCGCCGACCTGAGCGGCGTGCGCGCCAGGTTGGGCCGCGCGTTTTATGCCGTCACACCCGGCATCCGACCGGCAGGGGCCGATGCGCACGACCAGAAGCGTGTGGCCACGGTAGAAAGCGCGACACGTGACGGCGCCAGCCTGCTCGTGCTCGGTCGCGCCATCACCGCGGCCGCGGACCCCGCGGCGGCGCTGGTCGCAGCGCGCGCGGAGCGCGATCGCGTGGTGACTGCACGCGCCTGAGCACAGCTGGGCTCCGCAACATCGGGATGATCGCATGCGCGAGCGTTCCTTCCAGAAGTTCACGGCGCGCAGTCAAGACTGCTGTCCGGGCCGCACGAGGGTCCG
>JANNWR010000417.1:0-4510 GCA_031408715.1 bacterium | reverse complement strand
GTCTGGAACCGCGTCACGTTCCTGTCGCAGCTGCAGCTCATCGAGTTCACGTCCATCGTCAGCCTGCTGCGGCGCGCCCAGCGGATCTGGGGCCGCATCCTGACCATGTCGGGCGTGGTGGGAGCATTCCGCAAGTCGGCGCTGCTTGACGTGGGCTGCTACAGCCCCGAGATGGCGACCGAGGACATCGACATGACCTGGAAGCTGCAGCGCGCCCATTACGATGTACGCTACGAACCACGCGCGTTGGTGTGGATGCACGTGCCCGAGCGCCTGCCGGAACTGATCCGCCAGCGCCGGCGTTGGGCGCTCGGCCTGGCCCAGGTCGCGCGCCGCCATGCCGGAGCGCTCGTCGAATGGAAATCGCGCCGCATGTGGCCGGTGTTCTACGAGGCCATGCTCTCGATTCTGTGGGCTTACTGTTTTGTCGCGCTCACCCTGCTGTGGATCCTGTCGTACTCGGTCGGTGTGCCGCCCGTGGGCGCCTCCCCGATCCCGAACTGGTGGGGCATGATGATCGGTACGCTGTGCCTGACCCAGTTGTTCACCGGCGTGATGCTCGACGCGCGCTACGACAAGACCGTGCTGCGCTACTACCCGGTCGCGGTGTCCTACCCCATCATCTACTGGATGCTCATGGCACTCATCACCGTGTTCGCAACCCCTGTGGGACTCGTGCGGGGGGCCGCCAAGGGCTCGGTCACGCAATGGAAGACCGAGCGATGAGCGCGCCTCGCCTGTTCATCCGTTCACTGGCAACCATCGCGCTGCTCGCGGCCATGCTGGGGGCGTCCGTCGCGACGAGCGACGCGGCACCCGCGCGTGGGCGCGTGGCGCGCCGGCCCGTCAAGCCGCAACCGGTGACCGCCGTCACGCCGGAGCCGGAGCCCGCGCGCGAGTGGTGGCGCGAGGCACGCGCCATGGCCGACCGCGGCCAGCCCGATTCCGCACTGGCGTTGCTGCGCGACCCGATCGCGCGCGACACGATGAACCTGGACCTGCGCTGGCTCGAGGCGGGGCTCGCGGGCGAAACCGGGCAGCACGGCATCGCGGTGCAGAAGTACGAACGGCTGCTGAAGGCCTTCCCAGGACGCGCGGACGAACTTGCCGCCGACCTGGCATCGGAACGCATGCAGGCGGGCGACCGCGCGGGTGCCCTGCGCGACTACCGCGCACTGTTCGCGGCCCATCCGGACGATCGCAAAGCAGCGCGCCGCCTGGCGCGTGCGCTGGTGCAGTCCGACAGCCTGCGTGCTGCGCTCGTCATTCATGACGCCGTGCTGAAGACCCAGTCCGACGACACCGAGACCGCGCTCGAGCGCGCCCGCGTCCTCGGCTGGCTCGGCCGGCATGGTGAAGCGATCGCTGGCTATCGCGCCGTGCTGGCGCGCGAGCCCGGCAATCGCGACGCGAAGCTGGGTGTGGCGACGAACCTCAACTGGTCGGGCCGCAACCGGCAGGCCACGCACCAACTCGAAGCGATCGTGCGTGAGCCCGGCGCGGATCCCGAGGCGCGCAAGCTGCTGGCGTTCGCCCGCTATTGGGATGGCGACAACGAGGGCGCGCAGGCGGCACTCGCCGAGTATCGGCGGGGCGCGCCCGGCGACAGCGAGGCCGTGCAGCTCGAGCGCCGCATCGCGCGCGAGCACCGTTCCACGCTCGAGGTCGGCTATGGCCGCGCACTCGACAGCGACGGCCTGCACGTCGCCAGTCCGTCGCTCGAGCTGCGCTGGCCGCTCGCCCGCCGCACCACCGGCATGCTGGGGTGGCGGAACGACCGCACCGATGACGCCGTCGGCAAGACCGACGTCACGCAGCTGTCCGCGGGCGTGCGCGTGCAGTGGAGCGCGGCGTGGACGACGTACGCGACCGGCTCGCGTCTGACGTGGTCCGACAAGCTCGGCTCGCACGACGGCGGCGAAGCCGGCATCCTCCTGCGACCGATCGATCATCTGCGGCTCGAGACCGTCGCGTCGCGCTCCCCGGTGGTCACCCGGCGGTCGCTGTCGCTGGGCATTTCGGTTCTGCAGTGGGTCGGGGCGCTGGACTGGGATGGCATCCCGCGCGTCTCGCTGCATGCCGAAGCGCGTGCCAACCGCTACAGCGACGGCAATCGCGGCGAACGCAGCAGTGCTTCGGCGAGCGTCGACGCGTGGTCCGATCGCAGCACGAACATCGTACTCGGTGCCATCGTCGATCAGGTGAACACGTACTTCGACCTGGACAACGGTTACTACGACCCGGACTTCCATCGCGAATGGGGCCCGACTGCGCGGATCGAACATCGTCCCGACCGTCATTGGACGCTCAGCGCGCGTGCTCGCACCGGCTGGCAGCGCGAGAAGAACGGCCGCGCCGAATCGTTCTATGGATTGCAGGGAGGCATCGGCTGGAAGCCGGACGTCGATTGGTCGCTCGGGCTGGAAGCGGGCAAGGGTGATTCGAACCTGCAGACCGCAGCGGGCTATCGGCGCGAGTGGTGGCAGTTCACGGTCTCGCGGGCGTTCTGATGCGTCTGTGGCACCGCCGAGCGCGGGCCGCCGTACTGATGCTCGCTCTGATGCTCGCTCTGATGCTCGCTCTTTTGCTCGCTCTTTTGCTCGCACTGCCGATCGCGGCGCGCGCGAGTTCGGTCGTGCGGCCGCCGGCCGCGCCCCCGGCGTTCCCCACCATCGCCATCCTGTGCTACCACGACGTCACCCCCGAGAATGGCCGCCCGCTGCAGGACGTCTCGCCCGAGTTTCTTCGTGACCAGATCCGCATGTGCCGGGCGCAAGGCTGGACGTTCATGCGCCTGTCCGAGCTGGTCGCGCGCCGGGAGTTCCCCGAAGCGCTGCCCCCCCGCGTCATGGTACTGACGTTCGATGACGGTTATCGCAGCTTCCAGGAGCACGTCCTGCCGCTGCTGCGCCAGGAGGGCGTGCCCGCGACACTGGCACCCATCACGTCCTACGTCGGCGCCGAACATCCCGAGTTGCACCCCCTGCTCAGCTGGGACGAACTTCGCAACATCGAACACAGCGGCATCATCGACCTCGCCTCGCACTCGCACGCGCTGCACCAGTACGAGTGGTCGAACCCGCAGCACGACAGCGGCCCGGCGGCCACGACCAGGCGCTGGCTCACCGAGGCGAACCGCTACGAGGATCGCGAGCAGTACCGCGACCGCATCGGCGCCGATTTCACGGCATCGCAGCGCACACTCAAGACCGAGCTCCGACATCCGGTGAACGCCCTGGTGTGGCCCTATGGGCGCCACAACGACATGGCCCGCGCCCAGGCGGAGCTCGCGGGGTTCCCGATCTCGTTGTCGCTCGAGGGCAGGGCGGTCACCGCCCAGGACCTGAAGCGTGGCTGCCTGCCGCGCGTCATGGTGACGCGCAAGACCGACTTCGCCGACCCCAGGCTCGGCTGGCTGCCCGAGCCGCCCGAACCCGTGCGCATGGCCGAGATCGATCTGGCTTCGTTGTGGGACCCCGACGAACACACGTTCCGCGCCCGGCTCGATCTGGCGGTGACGCGTGCACGCGCGCTGGGTGCCACCGACGTACTGCTGCCGTTCGGGCCCGATCCCCGGCGTGACGGCCAGTTGGTCCGGGCCTACGCGATGAACCACCAGGTGCCGTTGCTGGCCGATGTGTGGACGATGGCCGCGGCCAAGTTCTCGGCCGCGCAGATGCGACTGTGGCTGCGTGTGCCGACGATGAACCTGAGCCTGACGTGGACGCGGCGCCCGGAATGGCGGCTCCCGTCCGACGGCAGCTCGCCCCTGGCGCGGCGCTGGAGCACGCGACTGTCACCCGAACTGCCCGGGACACACGCCGCCGCCATGGACCTGATGAGCGACCTGGCCGTGTACCTGCCGTTCGACGGCGTGGTGTTCGACGACGACGCCTCGATCGCGCCGCGCGAACACCTTGCGAGCGACAGCACGGCCGCGCCTTTGCGCCAGCGCGACGAGATCCGCGCGCTGTTGGAGGACTGCAAGCGCGCGGTCAGGACGTGGCGGCCCGCTACCAGGTTCGCGCGCGTCGTGCCCGCAGCCACGCTCGAGCGGAGCGGTGTCGATCCGGCCAGCAGCATCGACCTCGACGACTGCCTGAAGCGTGACGACTTCGTGCTGATCGAGACCTCGAGCGCGGTTCGCGATGGCTCCCCCGTGGCGATCGAACGGCTCGCCCGCCGCGCGGTGGCACGCTGGCAGGCGCAAGGGCATCGCGGCGACGCGCCGGTGGTGTTCATGCTGGCCGCGCGCGACCGCGATACCCAGGCCTGGCTACCGGCGGCGCGGCAACAGGGTCAGGCCACCGCCGCGCAACGCACTGGATTGGTGCACCTGGGCACCACGCCCGTGGGTGCCGAAGGCGAGCTGCCTCTGGGCCTGCTCGACACGCGCGCCCGCGTCACCAACATCAAAGCGGTGTCGAAGCGGCGCTGAGCCTGGGCCCGTTCGAAGTCGACCTCGACCACATGCAAGAGCCCCCACCGGGATCGACTCCCTGCGGGGGCT
>JANNWR010000416.1:0-15051 GCA_031408715.1 bacterium | reverse complement strand
GCCGACGCGTTGAACCAGATCCGCGCCGTGCTGCGCTTCTGCGACGAGCAGAAGCTCACGAACGTCATCCTGCTGGGCGGCTACGACGCCTGGCGCGTGGCCGACGAGCTCAAGCGTCGCGACATCGCGGTGATCGTGGCGGGTGTGCTGGCGGTGCCGAATCGCAGCTACGAGGCATACGATGAAGCATTCACGGTGGCGGGCAAGCTGTCGCGCGCGGGCGTGCGCTTCTGCATCGCCGACGAGGGCGGTGGCTTTGCTGCGGCGAACGCGCGCAACCTGCCACACCACGCCGCCATGGCGGTGGCGTTCGGGCTCGATGCGGACGAGGCGTTGAAGGCCGTGACGATCTACCCCGCGCGCATCCTCGGCGCGGGCGCCGAGATCGGTTCGATCGAGCCCGGCAAGCGGGCGGATCTGCAGATCACCGATGGCGATCCGCTGCTGGTCGCCACGCACTGCGAGCAGGTGCTGATCGACGGCAAGCTGCAGACCATGGAGTCACGGCAGACGCAGCTCTTCAAGAAGTACGACGGTCGCCCGCGCGGGCCGAAGGCGCGCAAGAGATAAGTGTCGTAGCGCCGGCCGCCATCGTCACGATGGCGGCCGGTACTCCCAGCGCGCGCCCCCTCGCGCGCAACCTCCCCCGAGGTCCCATGGCGTCGTTCTTCCCGTCGATCACGCCGGAGCAAGCAGCGTTGATCGCGTCGTGTGACCTGTTCTTCGTCGCGTCCGCGGACCCGCATCTCGCCGATGGACCCGAGGGCGAAGGCCCGGTGAATGTCTCGCCCAAGGGCGGCGTGACTCTGTACATGCTGTCGCCCGAGCGTGTCGCGTATCTCGACGTCAACGGCAGCGGAAATGAGACCGCGCGACATGCTCGCGCCGGTGGACCCGTCACCGTCATGGTGTGTTCGTTCACGTCGGAAGACGCCGCGATCGTTCGGCTCTACGGACATGCTCGTGCGATCCCGCTCGAGCAGTCCGCTCTGGCCGCGCTCCTCGAGCGCGACGCACGCGGACTCATGTCCGCGCCGCGCCAGGTCATCGAGATCGAAATCGAGCGCACCATGACGAGCTGCGGTTACGGCGTGCCCGTGATGAACGTGGTCCGTGAGCGCCAGAAGGCGGACCGCGGGCGGCTCTACAAGCCGACGCCCTGAGCCTGGCGGTTGCGCCGAATGGCACGAACCGGGCTCCGGGGTGGGTGATTTCGCCACAGTGTCAGTTCGCCGACAGTCCTACGCATGCAGTCGCGATCGCCATGAGCGTGGATCCGGTTCTCGTAACGTGTTGATTCACAAGCAGGCGTTTGCACGGGTCGATGGCTGTTCAGTTGCGGCACAACTCCTGCACTGAATGCTCGGTGGGCAATGTCTCAACACGCTCTGCACAGTGGGGACGCGATCCCCGAACGACTGGCAGGCGCAGGGTCCGGCAGACCCGAGCGCGAAGCGTGAGAAGTCAGAGCTGCGAGCCGGCACGAGATCTCCCCCGAGTGTCGGTGTCATGCAAGAAGCCCCGGTCCTCCCCCGGGGCTTTCTTGTTTTCCCGCGGGTCGTCCTGCCGGCCAGCTGGGGCATGAACTGCGAGGCACGCGCTCGTCGGCGGTCCGGCCGCGCCGGACCTGTCGGCCTGTCGCGAACGGGCTTCGCGACCTAGGTTCCATGCGTTCGACCCCCGCCGGCTCCCTGCGCGTTGTGCGCGGCCCGGCGAAGGTCGCGACTCCCACCACGGAAGGTCCACGGTCCCGTACGGACTCACCTCATGGCCGGCACGGCTGCGCCGCGTCGGTCCTTCGCAGGAGCTCGCCCCATGCCTACCGTCACCGCTCACGCTGTTGGCACGTTCAACTGGCCCGAGCTCGCGACTTCCGATCCCGTCGCCGCCAAGAAGTTCTATGGATCGCTGTTCGGATGGCAGATCGAGGACCAGGACATGGGTCCCAACGGGACCTACACGCTCTTCAAGCTCAAGGGCCTCGATGTCGCGGCTTGTTACCAACTCATGCCCGATATGGTGAAGATGGGCGTGCCGCCGAACTGGGCGGCCTACGTGACCGTCGAGAGCGCGGACGCCAGCGCGGAGAAGTCCAAGGCACTCGGCGGCCAGGTGGTGATGGGCCCGTTCGACGTCAAGGACTATGGCCGCATGGCGGTGATCAGCGACCCGCAGGGCGCGATGTTCTGTGTGTGGGAACCCCGGAAGCACATCGGCGTGTTGATCCTCAACGAACCCGGCTCCCTCGCGTGGACGCAGTTGAACGCGAAGGATCCCGAAGGCGCGAAGAAGTTCTACCCCGCACTGCTGGGCTGGAAGGTGCAGGATGACGCCATGCCCGCTGCCATGGGCGGCGGCTCGTACACGACGTGGCTCAAGGCGGACGGCCCCGCCGGCGGCATGATGGGGATGCCCAAGGAAGCACCGGCGCCGCCTCACTGGCTGAGCTACTTCGCGGTCGCCAACGTCGATGAGTCGGCGGCCAAGGCTGCATCTTTGGGTGGGCTCACGTACGTGCCGCCGACGGATATCCCGGGCATGGGCCGGTTCGCGGTGCTGGCCGACCCGCAGGGTGCGGCGTTCGCACTGGTGGCGTTCCTGCCGCGGGGCTGATCGCGCGCCCATCCCATCGAGTCCTGATGACCAGCGCCCGTCCGCACCCATGCGGACGGGCGTTCGGTTATCCGATGGTGTACCAGGACTCTTCGAGACTCGCGAATTCACCATAGGCTAGCTGTGCTGGAAAGCGTAGGCTTGCTCATATTCCAGTGAGGCGTCGGGCCCGTGCGGACCACCCGGGACACGTCGGCGGCCCATTCGAGCACAACCCGAGGTAAGCATGCTCCAGCGGTCGTGGTTCGATTCGAGAAGACAGCGCCTGGGGTGGGCTGCCCTGCTGCTGTTGTTCGTCTCACCGATGGCGCGCACGCAGGAACTGGACACGCGGCTCTGGGGTGTCAATGGTCCCGTGCGCTCGATGGCTCGCTCGGGGCAGACGCTCTACCTGGCGGGCGACTTCTCTGCGATCGGTCCGAGCACGGGTGGTGGTGTCGCGATCGATCGTGGAAGTGCTGCGCTCGATTCGCGTTTCCCACATGTCGCCGGCCGGGTCACGGCGGCGGTGCCGGATGGCCACGGCGGATGGTTCATCGGCGGGCACTTCACGCACGTGGGTGGTGTGCCGCGTGCGAACCTGGCGCACATCCTCGCGAACGGGCAACTCGCGGATTGGGCCCCGGCGGTGGTGGGCGAGGACAGCTACGTTCGTGATCCCGATTTCGAATGGCGTCCCGCGGGCGTGAATACCTTGCTGTTGCTCCGGCGCACGTTGTTCGTGGGGGGTTCGTTCCATACCATCAGTGGACAAGCTCGAGCCGACATCGCTGCTCTCGACGCCGCGAGTGGCGCCGTTCTGCCTTGGAACCCCGGCGCCGATGGCGAAGTCCGCTGCCTGGGCCAGCGCGAAGAGGTTCTCTATGCCGGCGGGGATTTCGCCCACGTGGCCGGTGAGGTCCGGAACGGCCTCGCGGCACTGGGCACGCGGACAGGGCGGCTGCGGTCCTGGAACCCGAACGCCGTCATCATCTCACCCGCACTGCCCGCGCCCAGCCGTGTGCGGTCGCTGGCGATCTCGGACCGACTGATCTATGTCGGTGGGGACTTCGATGCCATCGGCGGGCAGCCGCGCAATTCGGTCGCGGCACTCGATGCCCGGACGGGCCGGGCGACTTCATGGGATGCGCGTCTTGGTCCGTCGCGTCACTACGTCGCTCATGGCACGTGGGTGTGGCCCATGGTGAGCACTGTGGCTGTGCACAAACGCTCCATCTACATCGGGGGTTCGTTCTGGGGTGCTGGAGGCACAGTGCGTCCGGGACTCGTCGCGCTCGATACTCAGGCCGGGGACGCCCTGCCTTTCGATCCCGAGCTCACCGAAGGGGCTGTGTTGTCGCTGGTGGTGCGTGACAACACGCTTTACGTGGCTGGGGCGCTGTACCACATCGGCGGCGCAATTCGGCCCAACCTGGCCGCGCTCGACTTGCGAACCGGGCGCGCGACCGAATGGAACCCGCGCGTCGATGCTCCGGTGGAGATGATCGCGGTCGGTGGAAGGCAGTTGTTCGTGGGCGGACGGTTCAGCAGTGTCCACGACTGGGAACCCCGTACCGGGCTCGCTGCGATCGACCTTGCCACGGGACGCGCGACATCTTGGGCTCCGCGGACGAATGGCAGGCCGCGAACGATCGTGGTCTCGGGGAACCGCGTGTTCGTGGAGGGCTCGTTCAGCGTGGTGAACGACGTGTCACGACTGAATCTCGTTGCGCTGGATGGCACCACAGGGGCGCTGGATACTTGGGACGCCGGGGCGCTGGGGCCACCCGGCTTGCTGTCCTCGAGCATCTACTCGCTCGCGGTGCAAGGCGAGCGGCTCTATGTCGGTGGCTACTTCTCGAGCCCGGGAATGCAGCCACGCTACTCTGTTGCTGCGCTCGACGTGAACACCGCGGCGGTGTCCGACTGGGCCGCGCTCCTCGATGGGCGGGCGACGGGCGTATTTCCCGAGAACGATCGGGTCTATGTCAGTGGGCCCTTTTATCATGTCGGCGGCGTCGCCCGGACCACGATCGTGGCTCTGGATCCTGCAACTGCCACGTTGTTGCCGTGGGCGCCCGAGTTCACGGCAGGTTGCAGCGCGCTCGTGGAGGTTCTGGTCCGGAGTGGGAGCACCATCTACCTCGGCGGAACGTTCTACGGTGTGGGGGGTGCAGACCGCATCGACGCTGCCGCAGTCGACGCGGCGACGGCCGCTGTGCTGCCGTGGGATCCCCAGGTGGACGTGGGGGACAGCTATGTCTGCAATTTCCCGCACGTCAAGGCTCTGGCGATGAGCGGCCGCGAGGTGTGGGTCGGTGGCACGTTCACGAGCACTCGCGGGCAGGCCGTTCCCTACCTTGCTGTGGTCGATGACGCGGTCGGCGAGCTTGCCGACTTCCGGCCTCGATGCAATGGGGCCGTCGAAGCATTGCTTGCGAGCGGGGACACGATGTTCGTGGCCGGCGCTTTCCAGCAGATCGGAGGGCAGCCCCAGAGCGGCATCGCCGCCTTCGTGCTGCGAACGCCCGCAAGCCGGGGCGGCGCGGTTCCCGTATTCTCGCGGGCTGGCCGACTCTCCATGGCCCCAGTGGTTCCGAACCCGGTGGCATCGCAAGCCATGCTGCGATTCACCTTGCCCACGACCAGCGTGGTCGACCTCGCCGTATACGATATCCAGGGCCGGCTGGCGGCCGGCCTGATCGCGGGACAGACACTCGTGGCGGGTCCGCACGAGGTGGCACTGAGCACCGAGGCCTGGCGGCCGGGGTTCTACTTCTGCCGGCTGAGTGCCGGTGGAGAGTCGCGAATCCAGAAGGTGCTTGTCGTCCGCTGACGACCGGACCCGCCGCGACAGTCAAGAGGCCGAGCGCGGCTTCCGCCGGGCGTTCGTGCACCCGCGTTGGTCGTCAATGCGGCTGCGCCGCGCTGCTCCGCTCGCGTACACTGCGCGCCTTGCCCTCGCCCCAGCCATAGCCCCCCGTTCCGGAGGAGTCGCGTGCGCCGTTCCCGCGTTCGTCTTGCCGTTCTCGCTGCGCTCGTGTGCGCGGCGATCGTGTTGCTGTCTTCGGGCATGCTGGCGCCGTTCGCCACGCGGCCGGCTGCTGCCGCGCAGCGCTTCGACTTCTATGCGCGCGGGCCCTATCACGCCGGGGTGCCCAAGCCGTCGGATCTGCTGGGTTACGACCCGGGCACGTTCCACACCACGTGGGGCAACATGGAGCGCGTGCTGGATGCGCTGCAGCATGCACGGCCCGAGCGCGTGAAGCGCGAGCCGTTCGGCCGCACGGTCGAGGCGCGCGAACGCTCGTTGTTCATCATCTCGAGCCCCGAGAACCTGGCCAAGCTCGACGCGATTCGCGAGGGCAACGCCAAGCTGGCCGACCCGCGCGGAGTTCCGGCGGCGGAGCTGGAGAAGCTGGCACGCGAACTGCCGGTCACGGTGTGGCTCAACTACAGCATCCATGGCGACGAGTCGGCATCGTTCGAGGCCATGATGCAGGTCGCTTACCAGTTGGTCGCTGGAGATGACGCCGCGACCATCGACATGCTGGCGAACGCGGTCATCCTGATGAACCCGGCGCACAACCCCGACGGCCACGAGCGCTTCGTGACGTGGATCAACGCGCACGGTCAGGGCAACCCCGAGCGCTGGGCGCTCGAGCAGCAGCGTTCGCAGCCGTGGGGCATCGGCGGGCGGCGCACGCACTACCAGTTCGACCCCAACCGAGATGCCTTGGCCATGAGCCAGCCCGAGTCGCGCCAGATGTCGCGCGAGATCCGGCACTGGCGGCCGCAGGTGTTCGTCGATCATCACGGGCAGACCGCGTCGTTCTTCTTCCCGCCGACTTCCGAGCCCACGAACCACATGCTCGGTCTGGACGACTACCGGCGCTGGGTGGAACGTTTCGGGCGCGCGAATGCCGCCGCGTTCGACCAGTTCGGCTGGGAGTACTACGTGCGCGACGTATTCGACTTCCACGCCACGGGCTACTGGGACGTGTGGCCGACCATGCAGGGCGCGATCGGCATGACCTACGAGACCGACGGCGGCGGCAACCTGGCCATCCGTCGCGACGACGAGACCATCGTCACCATGCGCGATGGGATGTCGCGCCACTTCACGGCTTCGCTCGCCACGGTGGCGACGGCGGTCAAGTTCAAGCAGGAACGGTTGAAAGACATGTTGGTTTTTGCGCGTCAGTCGTGCACCCCGGCCGGCAACAGCCCGCGTGCCTACGTGCTCGACGCGCGTGATCCGGTGCGGGCTGCCGCTCTCGCCGAAAATCTCCAATATGCGGGCATCGAAGTGCTGTGGGTGCCCAAGGCATTCAGCGTGAAGGCCGCGCGGCCGGTGTGGGCCGACGATGCCTCCAAGCCCGCGCCTGCGGCGGGCAAGGGGCTCGATCGTGCCGGCACGCCTGCACCGGCCGTGCATGCGCCTGTGGCGCGCACGTTCGCGAATGGCGCGTTCGTGATCGACCTGGCGCAGCCGGGCAGCCGCATCGCGCGTGCGCTCATCGAAGCGGACCGCTCGGTGGACTCGGCGTTCGTGCGGCTGGAACTCGAGAAGTACCAACGCAACATCCATCGCGGCCGTCGCGCGCCAGGCGAGTCGTACAGCTTCTACGACATCACGTCGTGGGCGTTGCCATTGTCGTACGGCGTGCCGGCCTACGCTGTGAACGACGTGCCGTCGGGTGGGATGCTGCTGGCCGATCCCGATCCCAACACGCCCGATGAGTCCGCCGACATGCTGCCGGACTCGATGGCGGTCGGCGTGCCGTTCACCGCACGCACGTCGCGGCTGGCGCCGCTGGTCATGCACGACACGCACGGCGCGGTCGTCTTCGACGCGCGTGGCGGCATCGAAGGCGGCGAGGCGAACACCGCGTACGTGTGGTCCAGCGAAGGGGACGGTGCGGCACGGCTGGCGCTGCGACTGCTGCAGGAAGGCTACAAGGTGGCGACTGCCGCGCGACCGTTGCGCGCGGCCGATCGCGACTTCCCGCGCGGCTCGTTCATCGCGCGTGTCGAGCGCAATCCCGGTTCGTTGCACGCACGCGTGGCGCAACTGGCGCGCACGAGCGGCGTGAAGGTGCTGGCGGTGAACACGGCGTTCACCGATCGCGGCGACACCGGCGTGGGCTCCGAGAGCATCGTCAGCCTGAAGCGTCCGAGCATCGCCGTGGTCGTGGACGGCCCCGTGTCGCCCGAAGCGTACGGTTGGCTGTGGTTCACGCTCGAGCGCCGGCTGGGCGTGCGCTTCACCGCGGTGCGCGCCGATCGCATCGGCAGCATCGAGCTGGATCGCTACAACATCGTGGTGCTGCCGGACGGCGGGCCTGGGTTGGCCGGTGCGCTGGGCGGCGGCATGAGCACGTTGAAGGACTGGGTCTCGCGCGGCGGGACGCTGGTATGCCTGGATGACGCGGCCGAACTTCCGACGCTCGCGAGTGTCGGGTTGTCGAGTGCGAAGGTCGTGGGCGTGCCCGCCAAGAAGAAGGATGACGACGAGATCCCGGACCCCGACAGCCTGTCGTCCGAGACCTCGCGCCGGCCTCAGTTCGTCCCGGGCGCGATCTTCTGGGCCACACCCGACCCGCGCCAGTGGCTGACGTGGGGCTATGGCGAGGGCCGCATCCCGGTGATGCTGCAGGGCAACACCATGCTGATGCCGACCAAGGAAGGGGCCAATGCGCTGCGCTTCGACCGCACGCCGCTCACGGTGACCGGCTGGACGTGGCCCGAGACCGAGCGCCGGCTGGCGAACACGGCGTTCGCGATCGACGAGCCGAATGGCGATGGCCACGTGGTGATGATCGAGGGCCCGGTGATGTTCCGCGGCTACTGGCGCAACACCGAGCGGTTGCTCACGAATGCGCTCCTGTACGCGCCAGCGCTGGACTAGTCGCGTGCATGCGTTGTGTTGCGACGTGACGCCCGCCTGCGGGCGGGCAGCATGAGCGGCGCCACGCGCCCCGTGCTCGGCAAGCTGTCACCCGAAGTCTTCGCGCGTGACATCGCACCGCATCTGGGTGCGGCACGCGCCGAGGTCGCCGTGGGACCGCGCGCCGGGCACGACGCCGCCATCGTACGCATCGGAGCGGGGCGCGTGATGGCGGTGACCACCGATCCGCTGAGCATCATCCCCGCTCTGGGGCTGGAACGTTCCGCGCGACTGGCGTGCCATCTGGTGGCGTCCGATCTGTGGACCACCGGCATCCCGCCCGCGTACGCGAGCGTCGACTTCAACCTGCACCCATCATTCGACGATGCGTCGTTCGCGCGTTACTGGCGTGCCATGAGCGACGCGTGGGCCGAGTTGGGCGTGGCTGTGGTGACCGGGCACACCGGCCGCCACGAGGGCTGCAGTGAAGGGATCATCGGCGCGGCCACGCTGATCGGCGTGGGTGACGAAGGGCGCTACCTGACGCCTGGCATGGCGAAGGTGGGCGATCACATCATCGTCACGAAGGGTTGCGCGATCGAGACGGCCGCCATCGCGGCGTGGCTGTGCCCCGAGCGCCTGCGCGAACGGCTCGAGCCCGAGGCGTTCGAGCAATTGCGCGCACTCGAACGCCAGGTGAGCGTGGTCGCCGATTGCCGCGCGGCATTGCGCGCCGGCGTGCACGAGCGCGGCGTGCGCGCGCTGCACGACGCCACCGAGGGCGGCGTGCTGGGCGGGCTGGTCGAGCTGGCCAAGGCGTGCGGTCACGATGTGCGCGTGGACCGCGCGCGGCTGCCGTTGGCGCCCGCGGTTGCCATTGCGTGCGATGTGCTTGGCGTCGACCCGTACTGGTCCTTGAGCGAAGGCACGTTGATCGCGTGCGTGGCGCCCGAGCATGTGGCAAGCGTGCTCAAGGAACTCGCGGACGACGGCATCGCCGCCGCTCAGGTGGGCGAAGTGCTCGCCGGCAACGGCAAGCTGTGGGTGGCCGAGCCCGACGGCCGTGTGAGCACATTCGACGCGCCGCAACCGGATCCCTACTGGGCGGCGTACGACCGCGCGCTGCGCGAGGGGTGGAAGTAGAGACACTCCAAAGCTGCTGCGACGCGCCGCAGAAAGGCAGGCAAGGTGGGCCGTGCCTTGGGGTTGAGTACTGTGTCGCGCGATCCCTGCTCAGCCCCACCAGTAGACAAAAAGCGTAGTCAGCAGACCTGGCTACATGAGAAAATGTGATTGCAATATGTGCGGCGAGCTTCGATACTCGGAACTGGTGCCGCGCTCCTTGACCCCCTGCTTGTCGCGCGACGGCCATCGGACCATGTCGTGTTGTGTACACGCAGACTGGAGGTCGCTGATGCGTTCGTTCCGGGCGTCTGGGGGGGGGGGTAGTAGTCAGGCTCCTCGGTGGAGTTGTCGCGCTGCTAGCCGTGTGCACGCAGCCGTCTGAGGCCATTCAGCTTCGATGGGCTGGGGGCGCGACGGATCTGGTCGCGACCGATAGCGCCCGTGCGACTTTGAACTTCGATGCAAGCGATCTTGTTGGCGGTCTGCCTGCCGAATGGCGGCTGGTGTTCGTGGCCGACTCGGCGGCACTTCAGTTCGTTGCCCCGGATAGTCTTGGTGCATGTGCGTCGTCTGTAGGGCTTGCCCAGGTCATCGCCCCGCCAGCGACGCCGTTCGACAGCACTGCGAATCAGTTCACCGCTCAGTTCTGCTCGTCGCCGGTGTCGTGGTCGGCATCCGCGCGATACGTGGTCGATGTTGCGGCCGGGACACATGCCAAGCTCAAAGTCGTCGCGATTCTTCCTGGTAGCGCGTCAACAGTGATCGAGTCTAACGAGGTCACTATCAATGGCGGGCTCACGGCGGCTTTCGCCCCGACCATCCTCGCGGCGGTATCCGAGCACCAATCGCTGACCTACAGCCTGAGCTTGGTTGGAGCTGATCTCGAAGGCGCAGCTACTGTCGGCGTGCAGGCCCCAGCGGGTGAGTGGTCGGTGCCATTGCGTGCGGTGAGCCGAACGTCGAATCAGATCGTTGCGGAGGGGCTGTTGGCGGCGCCTGTTCCGGAGGGCGTTGCAAGCGTGGGCTCGCAGCTCGGGGCATTGTCGGGCGTCGGTCTCGCTGCGGAGCCAGAACCCGAACTCGGCCTGATGACTCCGACGGGGGGCGTGTGCAGCGGGCAGTTCTTCGAGGAGTACCTGATTCCGGGCCCGGGCACATACGGCTATACGATCCAGCCGAAGGATTTCGCGATCGTACCAGGGTTCGTCGACCCTGCGAGTGGCCGCTATGGGTTGCACGTGTTCTACATCAGGCACAACTATTGGTACTACCCGCCATTCACACCTGGACAACCTGGCGGAACCCCCGACTTGGACGAGAAGCGCTTGGGCCATGCATGGACCAGCGACTTCACGACGTGGCACGGTCCGGCGTTCTTGGACAGGCCCGACACGTTGGCCTTGAAGGTACGCCCCGGCACATTCGACGAGCTTCATGTCTTTGCACCGTCGATCGTACGAGTGGGCCCCGTCTACCACATGTTCTACACGGGCGTACGAAAGGAGAACATGCCCGGCGTCGTGGGCCAGCGGGACAATCAGCGAATTGGCGTTGCCACTTCCACGGACTTGAACACGTGGACTCAGGAGGATGCGCCAGTCCTGACGGTTGCGGATGTCCCGTGGAGCATGCGCAATCCCCCGGCCACTCAGCAATCAGGCCAACAGCTTCGCGATCCGTACGTCATGGAAGACCCCACGCAACCGGGCCAGTGGCTGATGTTCTTCGTCTCGGTTGACTCCGTGAACTCTCCGAGCTTCACGCGGATGGCCGTCGGTGTCGCGAAATCGACCGACCTGCGGCACTGGACTGCCACGTCGCGTCCATTCGTATCGACGGAACGACCAACTGCTCTGACCGATGCAAGGACGATCGAGTCCCCACATGTGATCCGGCGCAACGAGAAGTGGTGGATGATGTACACAGTCGACAAGGATCAGGTGTTCTTTGAGACCTACGCCACCGCCAGCCCAGCGGATACGGCGGGTAGCTTGGTTTCGAGCGGGCCCGCAAGGTGGATCGGGCCGGTGCGGCTCAAGAACGTGACCGAAGGCCAGCCGGCACAGCTACAGTACTGGCACGCCACGGAGCACCTGGGAAGTGGCGCCAACGAGTACCTGGCAGCGTGGAACGACAACGCTGTTTCCATTGAAGTCACCGGCATGTCGGCGGCATCCAATGCGGCAGTCGACAGTTTGAAGTTGGGGTGTCCGTCGCCTTCGCCCGTCGCGGATGTGGACGACGATGCGGGGGGAGGAAGCTCGCTCCGGATGGTCATCCCTGCAGTTGTGCGCAGTGCGCGCGGTGCGGAGCTCGAGTTCTGGCTCCCCGAGGCTGGGTCAGTGCGGCTCAGAGTGTACGACGCACTTGGGCGACAGCGCGCCGAGCTGATCAGGCGCGATTGCCCCAAGGGTAGGACCGTGTTCCGGTGGAGTCCCGCGGAGGGCCCTAGTGCGCAAATTGCGAGTGGTCTCTACTTCTTGAAACTTGAGACCGGCAACGGGAGTCAGACCCGCCGGGTGGTTCTCCTTCATTGAACAACCTGGTTCGCACGACGATGCGGTGGCGTGCCTTGCTGAGGGCTGCGCTGGCCGGGCTGTTCTGCTGCGCTGTGCCCGCGGGGTATGCGCATGCGGGGTCCACGGAGTGGCACGCTGCCGTGGATTCCACCGCCCGGGGTGGCGGAGCGCCCGGGCGTCGACGCGAGGAGTTGGAGCCGATTCGTGTTGGGGCCTCGAAGGCGAGTCAGTACCTCGGGCTTGAGCGCCCAATGCTCGCCGCTGGGTCCCGCGGCCCGCTGCGAAGTGGAGCTGCACTCTCGAGCTCCTTCACCTCCCAGGAACTACCCGGAGCTGACGGAAATGTGCTCAGTATGGCCCGAGTCGGAAGCACCCTCTATGTCGCCGGGGCGTTCCGGTCGGTTGGTGAGAACACCGGCGGGCTCGTTGCGTTGGATGGCGGGGCCGGGCGCGTGCTGCCGATCCTTCCCAAGGTGACGGGTGTCGTGTATGTCATCGTGGGCGATGGCGAGGGAGGCTGGTACATCGGGGGTGCGTTCACTGCTGTGGGTGGGCTGCCGCGGGAGAATGTGGCTCGCATCCTGCCAGATGGATCCGTCGATGCTTGGCATCCGAGCGTGACGGGCTCTCCTGGATATATCGATCCTCCCGTGGTCGCAGCCATTCTACGAAAGGGCGACCGCGTGTTCATCGGCGGGTCCTTTCGAATGATCAACGGACAACCTCATGTGAGTCTGGGGTGTGTAGACGCCCGAACGGGGGCTTCGGTCGATTGCAGCCTCGATGTCTCGAGCACTGTTTTCTTCACTGCGGTCCTCTGTATGGCGGCAAGCGACAGCCTGATCTATGTGGGTGGCTACTTCGATTCCATCGGTGGGCTGGACCGCCCAACTTTGGCTGCGATTGACGCGAGGACACTCCGGGTCACGGAGCTGCGCGCACCTGCGTCGGGGTACTTGGAGAAGCTGGTGTATCGAGAGGGCGTGCTCTGGGCGTCCGGCCGCGTGTCCTTCTTGGGTGCATCAGGCCGAGTGAGGCAGCTCATCGCTGCGCTGGACGCTCACACGGGAGCGGTCCTGCCCTTCGATGCTAGGGCTGACGGCGTGTACGACAATCCGTTTGCCTTTTTGCCACAGATTCCTGATTTCACGTTCGTGGGGGACACGCTCTTCGTTGCCGGCAATTTCACTTCCATCGGGGGGCAATCGCGGGTCAGTCTCGCGGCATTGGACGCCGTGAGCGGTGACGCACTGCCGTGGACGCCACCGCTCCTGGGCCCTCAGTCCGAGGGAGTTCCAACTCCAATGTGCGCACGGATGGTACTGGTGGGTCCCAACCTCTATATGGCTGGCTTCTTTGAGACCGTGAATGGCGAGAGCAGGCCTTGGATGGCTGCGATCCGACGGGATACGGGTGAGTTGCTGCCATGGAACCCCAAGCCCAACAATGCGATCGGCTCGCTCATGGCGCGCGGTGATGTGTTGATCGCAGGGGGCGCGTTCAATACGGTTGGAGACTGGCGTCATCGTGCCGGACTGGCTGCGATCGATCTTGCGACGGGCCAGCTGAAGCCATGGAATCCGAATCCGAACGGCCATCTCGTCTCAAGCGTTGCCGCGTACAAGGACCGTGTGTTCGTGAGCGGCGATTTCACCGAGATCGGCGGCAACCCGGGTCCGCGGCATTTCCTCGCGGCGTTGGACACGCTGAACGGTGAGTTGCTCCCTTGGCAGGCCGACACGGACGAGCTTGCGGAAGAGATGTTCATTCACAACGACGCGCTCTATATGGCGGGCTGGTTCACGTCTGTGGGGGGGCAATCCCGCGACCGCCTCGCGGCTGTCGATCCACTCTCGGCTGAAGTCCTGCCTTGGGCGCCCACGGTCAGTGACGCGGTTCTCGCCACGGCGACTCGTGAATACGTGCTGTACATCGGTGGGCTTTTCACGGCGGTCAATGGGAGTCCGCGGCGAGGTGCCGCGGCGGTCGACCTGGATACGGGGAATACGCTGCCCTGGGACCCCGGCCCAGACAATCCGATGATCGAGAGTATGTGTCTGGCGGGCGATCGACTATTCCTAGGCGGCGCCTTCGACTACATCGGTGGAGAGCCGCGAGAGTCGATCGCAGCGGTGGCCCTGTCCGACGGCGACGTGTTGCCCTGGCATCCGCAAACGGCTGAATGGTCGATCATCAGCCCGCGCGTGAGGGCCCTTGCAATGGCCAGCGGCAAGTTGGTTGCCGGGGGAAACTTCTCGGTCATGGGCGGTGCGCCGAGGATCTGCCTTGCCGCGGTCGACACATCGACCGGACTCGCCGACGATTGGAACCCAGACTCCGATGGTCTGGTGTGGTCGCTCCTGAACGACGGTTCCGATCTGTACGTCGGCGGTGGATACACGCGCCTAGGGGGCGAGCCGTCCTCGGGGCTTGCAAGGTTCCGGTCCGGCGTCTCCGCTCCGCCGACGCGCGCCGACATCCGCCTGCGCCCGAGTCTCCCGAACCCGGCGGCGAATACCACGCTGTTGCGCTTCGATCTCCCGGCCGAAGCCACGGTCACGCTGTCGGTTTACGATCTTCAGGGTCGGGCGGTCGCAGTCCCAATCCAAGCAGAGCGTCTGCAACCCGGTGCCCATGGCCGGGTGCTCGATGTTCACTCGTGGCAGGTCGGCGTGTATTTCTGTCGGCTCGAAGTTGGCAATCGATCCGCGGTGCGGAAGCTCGTGGTCGCCAACTAGCGAGTCGTCGGCCACACAGGATGGCGGGATGGTGGGTCGGCTTCGGGCCCGACACCGCCAAAAACGAACCGGCGGCCCCGGGAGTTCACCGAGGCCGCCGCGTGAAGCCGGGGCACGCGTCACCTGTCGCATGGCCGGATCACTGTGCCCGCCAAGCTCCGCTGCCGGCGGACGGGGCACGCCGCCG
>JANNWR010000415.1:0-2102 GCA_031408715.1 bacterium | reverse complement strand
GCCTTCGACGTGCACCAACTGCGCGGCGTTCGCGCGCACCGGGAACTGCTCGGCGCCGAACTGCCCGAGCATCGGATACGCTTCGGGTGCCGCCACCGGCAGCGCGTGCTGCTCCCACAGATCGCTGTCGGGATTCGGCAGTTCGTACACCGGATCGAACGTGCACGACCAGCGCGCGCGCCGGCGGATGAGGGCCGTGTCCGAGCGGTTGGAGGCGTACTCGGCATGCTCCGCCGGCGAATCGAAGAACGCCAGTCCCAGTTCGCCGTCGAGTCCGCTGAGCACCGACACGCACGTGAACGCGCGCGACGGCACCGGAGTGTCAAGGCACAGCAGGTCGTAGTCCCCCAGGTGCCACCACAGGTGGGACGCATGAAACGCCAGTGCGGCGTCCGCGAACGCGCGCACGTGTTCGAGCGTGACGCCGTCGCCGTCGAGGTAGCCCTTCTCGGGCTCGTCGCCGGTGAACTCGCGCGCCATGTCGGACTCGAGGTCGTCGATCAGTGGCAGCACTCCCACCAATTCGACCGCGATCTCGAGTGGCGCCATCTGCGCGCGAAGCGATTCGAGCAGCGCGGCGTCGCGCACCTCGACGGCGCGCGGCCGGTACCCCGTGGTGCGATGCGCGGCCAGCTTGGCGATCGCGTCCAGCAGGTTCAGCTGTTCGCGCTCCGCCGGCGGCACCACCGCGCCATCACCGAGCGTGCCCTCGCGCCGGCTGCGCGCCACGCTCACATAGGGGCGATAGGGCGTCTCGTTTGGAGGCACCACCCAACGCGGCAGGCGGACCACGGCCAGTTCGAACACGTCGTCGCGTTGCGGCAACCGCCGCAGGCGTTCGAACGCAAGATCGGTGAGTGATGCGGACATGACGGCGGGACTCCTGAGGGTCGCTTCGACAGGCGGCGACCGTAGCATGCACGACCGCTCACTGCAGGGTGGTAAGCCAGCCGAGATCCGCGACCCGCGCCGTGCGGCAACCATCGTGCTCGCACACTGGTTCCATTGCGATCAACGCGCGCCGGGCTGCGGCCGAGACGTTCGGGTGCCGGCTGAATAGCTTCGGTGCCGGTTCATCATGGAATCCACAATCATCGCGGGATGGCTGCATCGGTTCGCATCCGCATGCCGGGGTCATCCATCAAGACGCCGCGCCAGGACACCGGCGTCGATCACGATTCCCCGATTCGAAGTGCGCCTCGCGCAGCTCGCGCGAATGCACTTCCCCACCTGCGATCTCAAGAGGGTCCTTCCCATGCTTCGCACCTTGAAAGCAGCTCCCTTGCTGGCTCTCATGGTCCTGCCGCTGGTCCTCGCGGGCTGCGGCAAGTCCCAGAGCAAGAATCCCGTCGCCCCGGAAACGCAGGGTATCGGCCAGGCCGATGTCGCTGTATCAGGCATGGAGTCCGAGTCCCGCGGCGGGCGCGGCTACGCGAAGGCCATGTTCGTGCACGCTTCGCCCGACGCCCCGGCCGTTGATATCAGGGCCGGCAAGCGGTTGGTGGCGTGGAACCTCGCGTTCCCGAACAACACGCGCTACCGGTTCCTGCGCCCTGGCACGCGTGACGTCCGTGTGAATGTGGCCGGCACCAAGACCACGGTCATCAACGCTCCCGTGATGTTCGAGGCTGGCAAGGCGTACTCGGTGTTCGCGGTCAACACGGTCGCCAACATCGCGCCGCTCGTCTTGACGGACGACCTGACCCGCCCGGCCAGGGGCAACGCCCACGTGCGCTTCATCCACCTGTCGCCCAACGCTCCGCCCGTCGACATCGGCGTGACGGGTGTGGCCGCACCGGTGTTCCCGAACAAGTCGTTCAAGGACTTCACGCCGTTCACGCCGCTGCCTGCCGGGACCTACAACCTGGAAGTGCGCCTCGCCGGTTCGCAGGACGCGGTGCTGCCGCTGCCGGGCATCAAGCTCGAAGCCGGCAAGATCTACACGGTGTTCGCCAAGGGGTTGCTCGGCGGCACAGGCGCTCAGGCGCTCGGTGCGCAGATCATCGTGAACGCGGATGCGCGGCGCTACGGTGGCGACCAGCGCGGCAACGACGGTGATGACGGCGAAGAGAATCCTACACGCTGAACCGAAGTTCCGTGGA
>JANNWR010000414.1:0-1576 GCA_031408715.1 bacterium | reverse complement strand
TGTACGACGCCCGGGATATTCCGCAGATCCGCGAGTTCGCCGAGCATGAATCGCACCGAGCGGCCCCTCGGACTCGCCTTGGGCGCCGGCATCGGCATGGGGAAACTCGATTCGACCTGACCGTTGAACGACGACACCGTGACGTTGACGTGCTGGTCGATGGGCACTCCGACGTACACCTGTCCGGAGTGAGACGCGAACGCGTACCGGCCGCGGCGCTGGAACGGCGAGGCGAAATACACCCGGCCGTTGACCGTGCTGGCATCCACGTTGGGGGACGCCAGCTTCTCGAGTTGGATATCGCCGTTGATGGTCTGGGCATCGACCGGGCCGATGACCCGTACGATGCGCACGACGTTGTTGACCGAGCTCGCGGTGACGTTGCCGCTGACGTCGGAAACGTGCACTTCCCCCTCGACCGAGTTGACCTGGAGCGGTCCCTGGCACGAGCGGATGACCACGTCGCCGCGGACCGACTGCGCCCTTACCGAAGAGCGCATGCCGGTCACCGAGATCTCGCTCTCCATGCCCGACAGTTCGAGCGGCAGCCACACCGGCACCGTGAGCCGCCACTCGACCTCGGCCGGCGATGGCTCGCGCGAGCTGACGCCCAGCTTGAGCACGCCATTGCCGAGTTCGGTGACGAGCCGGTCGGTGCGGTCGTGTTCGGCCTGGACGCGGACTTCGTTCCGGTCCCACGCCGTGACCGCGATGTCCCCGGAGAGGTTCGACAGCATGAGCGTCACACCTGGGCCGACCCGGAGCACGGTGTCGGTGGTCACGGGCAGCCGCCGCGCGCGAGCGCGCGCCGCGTCGACCCATTCGAGCGCTTCGAGCGGGATCTCCGGGCCGTCCAAGAACACCAACGCGTGCCCCGCGATCGAGGTGCCCGGCGGCAACTGGCCGGACTCGATCGCCTGCTGGGCGCGCACGATCTCGGTCTGCCGCGTTATCTGGCGGGCGAGATCTCGCGCCGCACGCACAGCCTGCTCGGCGCGCTCACCGGACTGCGCGTGCGCCGGGACCGGCGCCGAGACCGGCGCGAAGACGACCGCGGCGAGCGAACACAGCAGCAGCGCGTGCTTCATGTGAGAGCGCGTCATGGTCACACTCCCGCCATCGTCGCTGCGCGACGGACGAGATCCAGTTTGCGTTGCACCGAGCCCGCCAGATAGTCCTGCAGGTCGACATTCGCCGGATCGGCCTCGAGTGCGGCCTTCGCATCCTCCGTGGCCTTGCGGATGATGCGCAGGTTGTCTTCCAGGACCCGCACGGTCTTGGGATCGAGCTTGCCTCGGCCGCGCTCGAGCGCGCGCTCCAACTGACCGATCTCACCCTCGATCTGCGTCGCATCGAAACTCGCCGAGTTGGCTTCGGTGCCTGTGCCCGACGCCTGCACCGCGAGCGTACTCGTGTCGGGCCGCACACGGGGCGCGAACTGCCCGCGAGCCGCGAACAATCCGGCCAGCGCCACGACCGCAACCACCGCAGCCGCCGCGACCCACTGTGGGGCGAGCCACCATGCCCGAACACGCCGCGGCAGTTCGACGACCACTGCATGGCGCGCCGGAGCCGC
>JANNWR010000413.1:0-4752 GCA_031408715.1 bacterium | reverse complement strand
TGCCCGGGCAAGCCGGCGCCGGTCCGGGCGGCAATGGCGCGATCGGCATCCGGGGTGGCGCGGGTGGCGGCGGCGGTGGTGGTGCGGGCGGCGTGAGCATCGGGATCGCGGTCACCGGGACCTCGGGGCCGACGATCAGCGGTGCGAGCTACACCATCGGATTCGGGGGATCAGGCGGAGCCGGCGGATTCCACCCGGTCACGACGGTCCAGGCCCCTGCGGGCCCGAACGGCGCCTCGGGGAATGTCGTAGCGCTCTGAGGTCAATGAAATCCGGCGTGAGCCGAAAGCGGATTGAGTTCGGCGAGCGCCTGTTCGGTCAGCAGACGCAACCATGCCTGCGTGGCATGCGGGAGTGAAGTTTTCGGCTCGGCGGGCACGAGTGGTACACCCGCTGGCACGATGGCAAGCGTGCCGTCGGTGGCACGCTCGAGCGCGACCTCCTGGCCGTCGAGTCGGGCCACTCAGCGCTGCGGACTCGCCCAATCGACCGCGACGCCCCATTCACGCTGCTGATTCGCGAGGACCCATGGGCTCGTCGGCGATCCCTGTCGCCTCGGGAGGGGCACCGTGTCGGTCACATCGATGCGCGCCGTGCACATCCCCTCCCGCTCTTCGACCCGTTCCGCGCCAATCACAACGCCCCCTGTCGCTGTGAACTTGATGGCGTTGCCCACCAGGTTCGTGAGGATCTGCGGCAGTCGCCCGGGGTCGCCGATCAGCCAGCGAGGCAGGGCCGGGGAAATGGAGCACGACAGTTCCAGGCCCTTGGCGTCCGCGGTGACCGTCGGCTCAAGCGTCGCGACCGGCTACGCGCGCTGGCACCGGACATCGACCAGCTCTACAGCCGCTGGCTCGCGGACTGGCGCAGCCTGCGTCACATGACCGCGCAGACCAACACGCTCGCGGCCTCTATGGCGCAGCCAAGTTAACCGAGACCGTCGCCGACATCATCGCCCGCGGTCTGCAAGATCTCGGAGCCCTCGCGCAGTGGTGCGAACAGAAGCGCCGTGCTCTGACGCATCCTGTCCCGGTCGAGCTCGTGCTGAACCCGCACGTTACCGACCGCTACGTCATCCCACATGACCTAGAGGACTGCGATGACCAACCCAAGCGCTGATCTGCCCGCGGCACTCCGCACCTTCGGCTTGAGCGCTCCGAACGACGCGCTCTCGGCGTTGTTCGTGCATGCCACCAACAGTCGGCTGTCGCCGATCGAGACCATCGAACATCTGATCGCCCTGGAGCTCCGCGAACACGAGGTGCGGAACCTCGCGCAGCGCACCCGGCTTCGCCGCGCTGCAGCAGGGCCATCGCGTGCGCTTCACCATGCTCGCGCTGGCGATTACCGAGCTCAGCAAGCACGACTCGTTGCCGGCGTTCGAATGACGGCTGCGTACCTTACGCCAGGGCCACGCTGTTGACTCGCGACGATCTCGGTTACTTGCCCGCCGATGCCCGTGGCGGCGACCTGCTGTACAACATCATCAGCCGCCGACATCAGCTGCGGCCCACTATCATGACCACCAACCTCGGGTTCAAGCAGTCGGGCACCGTCTTCCCCGGCGCCGCCTGCGGCGCCGCACTCGTCGACCGCTTCAGCACGTTCTGCCACGTCTTCGACATCGACGGCGACTCGTGGCGACAGATGAAGAACAAGTGACCACCGATGGACACGCGGAAAGCAGCGCGTCAGAGTCACGCGGCGTTACATGGCCGTCTACGCACTGCGGTAGCTCCTAGGCCTTGAACAAGCGCGGTTTCATACGCGGAGTTCGCGAGAGCCAAGAAAAAACTAGAAATGCCCGCCCAGAGCGGCTATGAAGGGGTTGTCGAAGTCCACTCTTCAAATCGCCAAGGATGGCATTTCAAGTGAGCTCACGTATACAGAAGCGAGAGGCGTGTTGCAAGGGGCGAATCCAGCGGCGGCTGCGCCGACGCAACTGGCGGGCCCAATCGGAGCCGATGTTCCGCGGCCGCAACCTCCACTACGAGGGCAGCGAGCGGGTGCGGGGTCTGGGATCGGGCGGGATCGGCGCGATGCACCTGCTGGCGCAGCGCACGGGGTTGGCGGCCGAGATCGACGCGAGCCTGCAGCTGCTGCAGGTGCATCAGCCCTACCACGAGTCGGACCACGTGTTGAACATCGCCTACAACATCCTGTGCGGCGGGCGGACGCTCGAGGATCTCGAGCAGTTGCGGCACGACGAGGTGTACCAGGATGCGATCGGCGCCCGGGTGGTTCCCGATCCGACGACGGCGGGCGACTTCACGCGGCGCTTCCAGGAGGCGGATGTCGAGGCGCTGATGGCGGCGATCGATCGGGTGCGGGTCAAGGTGTGGCAGCAGCAGCCGGCCGCGTTCTTCGCCGAGGCGATCGTGGAAGCGGACGGGACGCTGGCGCCGACGCATGGCGAGCGCAAGGAAGGGATGGAGATCTCCTACAACGGCGTGTGGGGCTACCACCCGTTGGCGGTGACGCTGGCGAACACGGGTGAGCCGCTGTACCTGGTGAACCGGGGCGGCAATCGTCCGTCGCACGAGGGGGCGGCGGAGCGGTTCGATCAGGCGATCGCGCTGTGCCGGCAGGCGGGCTTCCGGCAGATCCTGTTGCGCGGGGACACCGACTTCAGTTCGACGCAACACCTGGATGGCTGGACTGCGGCGCAGGTGCGGTTCGTGTTCGGGATCGACGCGATGCCGAAGCTGGTGGGGATCGCGGCGGGCCTCGCGGGGAGCGCGTGGGAGCGGTTGCAGCGACCGGCGAAGTACGCGGTGAAGACCGCGGAACGGGGCCGTCGCGAGAACATCAAGGAGCGTGTGGTACGCGAGCGCGGGTTCAAGAACATCCGGCTCCAGTCGGAGGACGTCGCCGAGTTCCGCTACCAGCCGGGGGCTTGTCGACGGTCGTATCGGGTGGTGGTGGTGCGCAAGAACCTGTCGGTGGAGAAGGGCGAGCAGGTGCTGTTCGACGACCTGCGCTACTTCTTCTACATCACCAACGATGACGCGACGCCGGCCGAGGATCTGGTGTTGCTCGCCAACGATCGCTGCAACCAGGAGAACCTGATCGAGCAGCTGAAGAACGGCGTGCATGCGCTGCGGATGCCGGTGAACACGAAGGTGAGCAACGGGGCGTACATGGTCATGGCGTCGTTGGCGTGGACGCTGAAGGCGTGGTTCGCGCTGCTGCTGCCCGAGACGGGGCGCTGGAAGGTGCAGTACGCGGCGGAGAAGCAGAAGGTGCTGCGGATGGAGTTCCGCACCTTCCAGCGGGCGTTCATCGCGATGCCGTGCCAGATCGTTCGAGCGGGTCGACGGATCGTGTACCGGCTGTTGGCGTGGAATCCGTGGCAGCGGGTGTTTCTGCGGGGCGTCGAGGCGCTGCGCTCGCCGCTGCGCTGTTAGCTCAGCAGGCGTTGGGAAGTGCCGGGTACCGACGACCAACCGCGACATCACGAAGAAAGAGAATCGAAGCAGCGGTCAATCCAACCCGAGTGCCGACCACCGACCGCATCCACGGTCGGAGGGGGGAGCCTTGCGTCTGAGAATCCGGTTCACGAGGAGCGCTTCGAGTGTGAAACCGCGCTTGTTTTGGGCCTAGGACAGGCAGCACATCACCGTCCGCACGTGCCCGATATCTTATTCGGGTTCAACGACAGGCATTGTTCGGGCGCCAGTTTGAGCATCACCGGCTGGAAGCCATTCATCCAGGCTGAGCAAAGGAGGGACAGTGGAGCGAAGTGCTATGCGGCTCTCTTGCTCCTAGTGTCCGCATCGTACGGGCTGCCGGGAACGCTCGCGCTCATGGCCGATCGTCGCCGGTGCGCCTCGAGGACGAACGCCCCCGGAAACAGGAGCAACACCAACGCCGCGGGCCCATGGCTCTGGACTTCATGCGCGAGCAACACCCCCAGCGAGAACGCGGCTCCGGTGGGCAACAGGTCCCGCCGCACACCAAAATCCTGCAGCCAGATGCTCCGGGGCGAGGTCCATAGGTCGAGGGAGAGGATGGTCATGACCAGGCCGCGATTGCAGGCGTAGTACGTCACTGCGGCCGCCAGCAGCGGCACGATCGACCATAGCGATACGGGTGACGCCCCCCCAGGCCTGAAGAACACTTGCAGGACCAGAACGGTCGCCGACATCGTGATCGCGGTGCCGGCACAATTGAACACCGCTCGGTGTACAGGCTTTCGCATGATCGCCAGTTCGACGATCAGGCTCGCGAGCGAGGCGCATAGCACGGCTTGCTGCTGTGGCAGCGCGAGCGCGGCGGCGAAGTTGGCGATGGACCCCATACTCAGCGTCGTCCGACCATCGGGGAGTCGGAGCCATGCGGCCTCGGCGATTGCACAGGCTGCCAGCCAGAACCATGGGAGGCTTCGGAACTCCGGCAGGCCTGAGCGGGCCAGGATCAAGCCGCCCGCGACGACAACGACCGACGAAAAGAGCCTCACCGACCACAGGGACCGGGCGGTACGGGTGTCAGGCAACATCGCGCTTACCAGCCCGCCTTGCTGCCCAGGATGCCGTAGTCGGAGAAGTGCATCAGGGGTGTGGAGATCGTGAGCGTGGTGGCGGTGATCACGGATCCGGGGACGACGACCCACTTGGCGTTCCCCTCATCGAACCACATTGTCTGCAGACTCCGAGGATCGACGCTCACTGCGGAACTACAATCGGAGACGAGCTGCACCGGAACCGCGAAGCGGTTGGCCTCGGGCGGAGAGATACTCAGCGAGCACCGCAT
>JANNWR010000412.1:0-14075 GCA_031408715.1 bacterium | reverse complement strand
CTTCGCGCTCGGCACGGCGTTCGTGTTCCTTCAGGAGTTGCCGGGTGCGCCGGAGTTGGCGCGCATCGCCGCGCAATCGGCGTGGCAGCCGCTGGTGAACGACCTCGCACGGCTGGACGGCATCGATGATGTCGATCTGGGCGTGGCGGCCGAGACGGATCTGCGCTGATCGCGAGGCCGCGAGCACACTGACGCCGGCGTGGGCAGGTCGCCCGCGCCGGCGTCGCTGTGTTCGCGGTTGCACGCGCTGCGGCACGAGATAGCGCTCGCACGGCTCTTGCAGGAACTCCGACGCGCCCCGCCCCCGCACACGGAGCCATCATGCTCGCGCGCGTGCGCACCGCAGCGTTGTGGGGACTCGACGCGTTCCCGGTCGACTGCGAGGTCGACGTCGGCCCGGGGCTGCCCGGGTTCGTGATGGTGGGCCTGCCCGATGCCACCGCACGCGAGGCGCGCGAACGCGTGTGGCCCGCGTTGCGCAACGCCGGACTCGCGCCGCCGGACCGGCGCGTCACCGTGAACCTGGCTCCCGCCGATCGCCGGAAGGAAGGCGCATCGGCCGACTTGGCACTCGCACTCGGGCTGGTGGTCGCCACAGGGCAAGCCCCACCCGAACGTCTAGAACGGACCGCCGCGCTGGGAGAGCTCGCGCTGGACGGCGCATTGCGTGGCACACGAGGCACGTTGTCACTGGCCGAGAGCCTGTGGCGCGCCGGTGCTCGCACATTGGTATGCCCCGCCGAAGCTGCGCCCGAGGCCGCGCTGGTCGACGGACTCACAGTCCTCGCCGTGCAGCACCTCGGCGAAGCCGTCGCATGGCTGCGAGGTGAGGACCCGCCGCGCGCGCTGGCCGCGCCGCCCGACCCGCACGCGGACCGCGATGAAGACATGTCTGATGTGCGCGGACAGGCGATCGCGCGGCACGCGCTCGAGATCGCGGCCGCGGGCGGACATCACGTGTTGCTCGTGGGCCCGCCCGGCTGCGGCAAGAGCATGCTGGCGAGGCGCTTGCCCGGATTGCTGCCACCGCTCGAACACAGCGAAGCGCTGGTGGTGACGCGATTGCACTCGGCCACGGGCATGCGCGCTCCCGGCCGCGGGCTCATGCGCACGCGGCCGTTTCGCGCCCCGCATCACTCAGTGTCGCGCGCAGGGCTCGTGGGCGGCGGCAACCCGCCGCGCCCCGGCGAGCTGTCGCTGGCACATCGCGGCGTGCTGTTCATGGACGAGCTGTCGGAGTACCCGAGATCACTGCTGGACGCGCTGCGCGAACCACTCGAGAACGGCGAAGTCTCGATCGCGCGCGCCGGCTCGCACGCGCGCTTCCCCGCGCGACCACTCATCGTGGCGGCGATGAATCCCTGCCCGTGCGGCTGGCTCGGGCATCCCAAGCGCGGCTGCCGCTGCGGCCCGCGCGACCTGATGCGCTACACGGCACGCGTGAGCGGGCCGATCCTCGACCGGCTCGACCTGCAGATCGAGGTCACGCCGCTCACGTCGGAAGAACTGATGGCCGCTACTCCCGGCGAGCCGTCGTCGGATGTCCGCACGCGCGTGCTCGCCGCACGCGCCGTGCAGTTACAACGCGGCTGGCTGAACGCGCAGATGCCCGCGCCACTGCTGCGCGAGCACTGCGCACTCGATGCGCCCGGCCGCCAACTGGTCGCCGACGCCGTGGACCGCGGCGGCATGAGCGCACGCGCCGTGCACCGCGCCATGCGCGTGGCACGCACGATCGCGGACTTGGCGGGCGAGCCGCGCGTGGGCGCGCTACGACTGGCGGAGGCGCTGCAGTACCGGGCGTACGAGGCGCGGCATCAACGGGAGGGGTGAGGCGCGTCGGCATGGTCAACCTCACCGTCGCCTCGAAGCCTCACCTAGCAAGTTAGCCTAACATCTCTTCTGTAATTTCGATTCATCCGTTCAGCGGCCCGTGAGTTGCAACGGCAGGCCGCGTCAGCTCGTCTCGTCGATGTCCTGCAAAGACGTCAACCGAGGAGGAAGCGATGGACGAGACCCGCCACACGGAGCGTACGGGAGTTGAAGAGGCGCTGGCAATGGTGGTCGACTCTGGGCTGGAGGGCATGCCCAGGGCGATCGAGATCCTGACGAACGAGGCGATGAGACGAGAACGCTCGGCGTTCCTGGGCGCGGGCCCTTACGAACGAGACCCCGAATGTCGCGCGACACGCTAATGGGGACGAACCCCGGAGCGTCGACTCGCGTGTGGGAACGCTGGACCTACGGATCCCTCAGGTCCGAGGCCTCGACGACGGGGTCGAGGGGTTCCATCCGCAGTAACTCGAGCGAGGGATGCGCAGCCAGCGGGCGTTGAAGCTGGCGATCGCCGAGATGTACGTGCAAGGCGTCTCGACACGGAAGGTGGCCGAGGTCACCGAGCGCCGCCACGCCCTGCTCCGCGAGATCGCCGGCGAGCGGTGACCGCCGCTTGGCGTGACGGTCGTGGCCGAACGGTTACATCAGTGATGACCACGCGGGACTTGGCGCGGCGCGCAAGGCTCGACTGCCCGGCGTTCCGTGGCAACGATGCCAGTTCCACATCCAGCAGAATGCGATGGCGTATCTCCCGCGGCAGGAGATGCGCGGGCCCGCAGCACGAGCCCTCCGTTCGGTGTTCGACGCACCCGATCGCAAGGCTGCCGACCTGCGACTTGCCGAGGTGGTCACAAGCTATCGCGAGACCGTCCCTCGCTTCGCGACGTGGGCGGAGGAGAACATCCCGCAAGGCCTTTCGAACTTCAGTCTGCCGCCGGCGTTCGACACATGGGTCCCGACGGCCCACCAGGAGTGGGTGCCAACCCATAGAGTTTCTGTTGCTTGCAGCCTATTTGTATCACTCAGCATTCACGGACGGCCGCTCACGGCTCGGCGGGCATCAGGTCGCCTGTGCCGAGACGGTCGCCAAGATTTGTTGCAATTGCTCCAAATAAGCGGGCTTGACCAAGTGGTGATCGAATCCCGATTGCAGCGAAGTCAGTCGGTCTGAAATCTGGCCATATCCCGTCAAGGCGACCAACACGACGGACTCGAGAGGTGGAAGTTTCCGGATCTGTAACGCGACCTCATGGCCGTTCAAGCCCGGCAAGCCAATGTCCAACACCACCACGTCCGGTCGGTAATCGAGGGCCGCTTGCACTGCCGTCTGCCCGTCATGAGCAGGCCGAACATCATGCCCCCAAGCTATCAGCAGCATCGACAAACTCATGACCGTATCGACGTTGTCATCGACCACGAGCACTCGCAAGGATCGTGCGGCCGGCTGGTTGGCAATCATGACCGGCGACGACGAGTGCGGTGCGTCAGTCGGCGCCACCGGCAGACGCAAGACGAACTCGCTCCCTTGATCCAAGGTGCTATAGGCCTCGACCTTTCCTCCGTGCAGTTCCGTGAGCCCTCTTACCAACGCGAGTCCGATGCCCAGCCCGCTCTGTGAGCGATCCAAGGATCGATCCTCCTGCGTGAACAGGCCGAATATGCGAGGCAGCAGTGCCGGGGTGATGCCGACGCCTGTATCCCGCACCCGTAACACACACTCAACGCCTTCCTGTCGCACGGTCAGCCAGATGTGACCGCCTTCGTCGGTATACTTGGCGGCATTGACGAGCAGATTCGCCAGCACCTGTTCCAGCCGTGCAGCGTCGGCGTACAGCCAGATCGGGTCAGGCGGCAGCGACAGCGTGAACTCATGGCGCCGTCGCTCGATTAGCAAGTGCGAGATCTCCACTGCACCATTCACGATGCTGCTCACGGCGACCCGTTCTAGTCGAAGCTGAATCCTGCCCGTGGTGATGCGAGAAACGTCGAGCAGGTCATCAATGAGATGTTGCAGCCGGGCCAGTTGACGTTCAATGATGCCGCGAGCCTGCTGTTGGATCAGACTCTCGGTCCCCCTCTGGAGCCCAAGCAGACGTACAGCGTTGGCGATGGGGGCAAGGGGGCCGCGAAGCTCATGACTCAGCATCGCGAGGAACTCGTCCTTGTGGCGATCGGACTCCTTGAGTGCCACTAAGGCGGCGTTCAGTTTTTCTTGATGGCGTTGCGTCGTGAGGTCGGTTACGAGGAGCCCGACCGCCGCTCCGCTGTCTGGCGGGAGGGCGTTGAGGGTGAGGAATACAGGGACGAGCGCGCCGTCGGTATTCTGTACATGACTCTCACCCTGGCTGAAACCGGCGCGGGCTTGTTGCAGCAGGCTTTCGTTGAACTCTTGGGCATCGAGCGGGACAAAGTCGCGGAAGGCGACGCCGACAAGTTGCTCCAGCGGTCTGCCCACCAAGTCGGCAAAGCGGCGGTTGCAATATGTGATGGTGCCGTCGTTGCTGAGTGTGAGCGCGCCCTGCTGCATTTTCTCCACCAGCAGTCGGTAGGGACGGTCTGCGGTCTGGAGTGTGTAGACCCGCGCCTCGTGCGTCGACTCGACCACGAACGCGTCCACGGCACCGCTGCGGATGGCCCGGATCGTCTCCTCGGCCTCGTCGAGCCGTAGATGGAGCTCGGCGATTTCCGCCTGCTGGTTCGCGTCCGTCATTCGCCCTCTCTTACGCCTTGCGGCGAAGGTCCAGGCCCAACAGCACCCGATCTTCGTCGGAGAGGTTGCCGACCAACCGGCGGAGAGGTGCGGGCAGCATCTTGACCAGCGTGGGCACAGCGACAATCTGCTCATCGATAGCAAGTTGTGGGTGCTGGTAGATGTCGATCACTTCCAACTCGTAGCGGCCTTTCAGTCGCTCCTCACACAGAGCCTTGATTGAGGCGAACGCCTCCGTGCTGCGCGGCGTCATGCCGGTGACGTAGAGGCGCAAGACATAGCGCTCCTCGGAAGGGGTTGCGGCCAGCGACTGTTCAAACGCCTGGGTCGCATCGAGGTCCTTTTTCTTCATTTGCATTGTCCTCGCTCACTTGCCCGGCTTGACGGCACGCAATTGCAACCCCACCAATGTGCGCTCGGTATTCGACAGGTCGCCTACGATCCTACGCAACGGCTCCGGCAGCTTTCGCACCAGCGTTGGAATCGCCACGATCTGGTCACCCGCCGCCAATTGCGGGTGCTGCATGAGGTCGATTACTTCAATCTTGTATCGGCCCGGCAGATGTTCGTCGCACAGTCTCTTGAGATTGGCGATGGCGGAGACGGACCTCGGCGTCTGTCCGGCAATGTACAGTCGCAGTTCCCACGTTTCTGTCTCTCCGTCGGATCCAGTCGCCGCGTCCTGGCCATCGGGCTTGCGTGAGCCGCTCATCGGAGGCCCCGCGCTGTCTTGCGGGGACGGGCTGACGGCTCAGCATCTTTCAGCGCGCTGTCGACTTGGCGGCTGACCCCCATGCCCTCCCGATCCTGTCTGTTGGTTTCTTCGCGGGACTGTAGCTGATCGATGACCCGTTTCGCCTCTTCCTCATCCGCCTCAAACTCCTTCCGCAAGGCGACGATCCGGGCCTCCAGGGCCTCGCGCATCCGTTCTCGCCCCCGCTGCTTGGCTTCGACCTCCTGATGTCGGAGCAGGCTGCCGGCCTTATCCGTGGCTTCTCGCGTCTGCCGGGCCGAGCCGGTGAGAACGCCCTCCGCGCCTAGATACACATTTTGCAATTCCACTCCATGGTCGGTCAGCAGGAACTCGCGGAGTTGGTTGGAATGGGCCATGCCGCGCGATTTAAGGACGTACATAACTCGGTTCCGCTCACCGTCCAGTTCTAGGTCGCGCAGTAACAGCCACGTGTCTACAAGCGTGGAAACCTCGACGTTGGTCTGCTCCAGGGCCTCGTCACCACTAGTCAGGCTGGTGAGCATCGCAGTGATTTCCTGCATCTTGAGGAAGTCGATCAGTCTGGTCAGCATCACGTTGGCGTCCCGGCGCGTGCCGACCGCTGTTAGGCTACCGATGGGGTCCATGACAACCACCCGTGGCTGAAACTCGCGTACCAACTTGTGAATTGTCGCCAGGTGCATCTCCAGGCCATGCATCGCGGCGCGGCTCGCGTGAAATTTCAGCAAGCCCTTCTTCTCCCACTGCTCCAGGTCGATGCCGATGGAGCGCATATTGCGCATAAGTTGGCCCGGCGACTCCTCAAACGCGAAGTACAAGCAACGCTCCCCGCGCTGGCAGGCGGCGGCGGCGAAGTGGGCGGAGATGCTGGTCTTGCCGCTGCCCGCCGTACCGGACATCAGGACGGTGCTGCTTCGAAAATAACCCTCGCCGCCGAGCATCGCGTCCAGCCGAGGAATACCACTCGAGATCCGCCCGGCGCTCGCCGTGTGCAGCAACCCAAGAGACGTCACGGGCAAAACGCTGATGCCATCTTCGTCAATCAGGAATGGGTACTCATTCGTCTCATGGGTGGTGCCCCGGTACTTGACGATCCGGAGTCGCCGCGTCGACATCTGATCCGTCACTCGGTGGTCGAGCAAGATGACGCAGTCAGACACGTACTCTTCCAGACTATGTCGGGTAAGCGTGCTCTCGCCGCTCTCGCCGGTGATGACAGCGGTCACCTTCTTGTCCTTCAGCCAGCGGAACAGACGCCGCAACTCGCCGCGCAGGATGGCGACGTTGGACAGACCGCCAAAGAGCGTTTCAATGGTGTCCAACACGACCCGTTTTGCGCCGATGGAGTCGATCGCATGGTTGAGGCGGACGAACAACCCTTCCAGGTCATATTCGCCTGTCTCTTCGATCTCACTCCGCTCGATCCGCACAAAATCCACGGCAAGCTTTTTTTGCTGGACGAGATTGTCCAAGTCGAAGCCGAGCGAGCGGACGTTCTGCGTCAGTTCCGCGGCGGTCTCCTCGAAGGACATGAATACGCCGGGTTCGCCGAATTGTGTGGCCCCCCGGACGAGAAATTCCATCGCCAAGAGCGTCTTACCGCAGCCAGCGCTTCCGCAGACGAGCGTGGGTCGGCCGCGCGGCAGGCCGCCCCCCGTGATTTCATCCAGCCCCTGGATACCGGTTGAGGCTTTGGCGAGGCCACGGATCGCAGGCGTTCGGTGGTTGGCGACTTGGGTCATTTTGTCCCTCATGAACTCTGAACCTCCATCTCGATCGCGCGGGGGAAGCCTAGCTCACTGACGGATTTCACGTCAGCCACTTCCAGAGCGACCATAACGGCCTTATTAGCAAATCGGCCAATGACTTCAACGAAGGCGCCGAAATCCAAGGGCTTGACCATGTCGCCGCCGAACTCGGCCTCCAATGTTGCTCTCAGCTTTGCCGTGATTGTACGTCGCGCCCCCCACCGAAGGAAAGCTCGGCGCTCCACTGGAGCATTGTCGAGACTGGTGGACGATCAAGTTTTAGGGAGAACCACCGGGACGAGCGCCCGTTCCAATTCCAGTAGGAGTCCGGCGGCCGGCGCCTGCTCGCCTCGCTCCAGCCTGTGGATCGTTCCGCGATTGCCTCCTATCCTTCGACCCAACTCCTCCATGCTCAGTCCGAGCTGGAGTCGACGGGATCGAACACGCTCACCGAATGTCCCAGGTTGGACCGTGCCATTCCCGGGTGGCTTGCGGCGCCACCGAGTGAGGTCGAAGAAGCTCATTGCGGGGCTCTTCCCAACCGGGCGCCCCTCGAGTGATCGGAGTTCGAGGTCAAGCCGGCCAGCAATCCAGGGGTGAGGCTTGAGCCGGCCCCGTTCCCATCGGCAGATTTGGTGTTCATCCTGGCCTAGCCGGGCCGCCAGTTCCCTCTGGGCCAGGCCAAGGCGGCGGCGGATGGCCAGAGGCCTTTCCGGAAGGGCCCCCGTGGAGGGTTGGGTCTCGTCGCCGAGGAAGACGCTGATGGCCGGATGGCGCCGCACGGACGGCCGAGAGTGCCCCAGTTTCCCGTGCCGTCACGGTCTCCGGCCGCACTCGCCAGCGGGCGGCCACGGTTCGTTGCGTCGGGCCGAGGTCGAGCCGACGGCGGCGATGGCGGTCACCCAACGTGCGAATACAAGTCGGGTAACCCCTTGGCAGAGCACGAGGTCTGGGCGCGACGAGTCGCAGCTTGGTAAAAATCCAACGCAACGGTGCCCGTGTGGCTGGCTCGGCCATCCCAAGCGCGGCTGTCGCTGCGGACCGCGCGACCTGATGCGCTACACGGCGCGCGTGAGCGGGCCCATTCTCGATCGTCTCGACCTGCAGATCGAGGTCACGCCGCTCACCTCGGAAGAGCTCATGGCCGCCGCACCCGGCGAAGCGTCTTCGGAGGTGCGCTCACGCGTGCTCGCGGCCCGCAGCGTGCAACTGCAGCGCGGCTGGCTCAACGCGCAGATGCCAGCACCCCTGCTGCGCGAGCACTGCGCGCTCGACGCACCCGGCCGCCAACTGGTCGCCGACGCCGTGGACCGCGGCGGCATGAGCGCGCGCGCCGTGCACCGCGCGATGCGCGTGGCGCGCACGATCGCGGACCTCGCGAGCGAGCCGCGCGTCGGGGCGCTGAGGCTGGCGGAGGCGCTGCAGTATCGGGCGTACGAGGCAAGACATCAGCATGAGGGGTGAGCTATTGACCCGTATGCATCAGAGAGGCATACTCATGCATATGCGAACGACGTTGCACATCGACGACACTTTGCTTGCCACCGCCGCCAAACTGACGGGGGTGCGTGAGAAGACGGCGCTCGTCCGCATGGGACTCGAAGCGCTCGTGGCTCGTGCCAGCGCGCAGCGCCTCGCGCTTCTCGCCGGGAGCGAGAAGCGACTCCGGGCCCCGCGCCGCCGCCGCGGGACGCCGCCGACGTGACGCTCGCCGACACCTCGGTCTGGGTGGAGCACCTGAGGCACGGGGTGCCCGAGTTCGAGAAACTGTTGCGGGCAGGCGAAGTAGCCGTGCATCCGTTTGTTGCGGGCGAGCTGGCCCTGGGGCATCTCCTCCGACGTGACGAGATCCTGCGGCTGCTCGACGCCCTGCCACAGACATTGCTCGCCACTCACACAGAGGTGCTTGCGCTCGTTCGAGAGCGAAGGCTGTCGGGCTCCGGGCTCGGCTATGTGGACGCTCACCTGCTCGCCTCAGCCCTGCTCTCCGGATGTCCGATTCTCACCCGTGATCGCACACTCGCCGCGCAGGCTCGAAGACTCGGCATTCTCGCCTGACGCGCGGATCCACATCTCCTGGATCAGTTCCGCGGGCTCCAGACCCGTGCCGCCCGAGAACCGGGCCGTGAAGCACGGTAGAACCCGCCCGCGTGTCGGTCGTAGAGCCGGAGAAAGGCCGTCTCGCCGCGCGTGCGCAGGAAGTCGTCGGCCAGCCGGCGGTCGTCACTGCCCGGGTCGTGTGTCAATCGGTGGTGAGTGGGCTCAGGAGCGCGAAAGGCTGCATGAGCTGCGTCGGAATCGCTCTCCATGCGCAAGCGCACTGCCGCCTCCGGGAGTCAGTGCGGGCGCGCCCCATTCCCGTCACCTGCCGGTGGCGATCCCACGGGCGGCGGTCCGATGAACGACCACGGCGAGCGCAGGAACCTCCCGAGCAGCTTGCGCGCGAGTCGCAGGGCTTCGGAGAGCGGTACGCCTTGCGCACGCAGCGCCAGCGACAACGCGAGCAGGAAGCTCACCGACAGATTGAGTGCGAAGATCAGTGCGATCCCTGCCACCGCCCAGGCGAGCGCCCACCATTCGAAGTGCTCGCCCGTCAGCGCCGAGGCCGCAAACGTCAGCATGCCGCTCGACAGCGTCACGTGCCGCACATCCAGCGGCAGCCCCACGACGCGCGAAAACGCGGGCGTGAACCCGAGCAGGAAGCCGAGCGCCACACTGCCGCCCCACGCCGAGGCGTTGTCGGAGAACGCTTCGCCCCAGGCGCGGAAGGGTGCGCGACCGAACCGGTCGCCCAATGGGTGCTGCGCGATGGCCTCGGCCAGCCGATGCGCGATGGCCCAGTTCTCGAACCAGCCACCGATCAGTCCCGACGCCCACAGGATCACGCCGGTGAGCGTGGCGTAGAACGCCGTGCCCGAGAGCAACGGGTGGAACGAGTGCAGCACGTGCTCGGCCTTCTCGGTGGTGATCCACGAGTGACCCGTAAGCGCACGAAAGCCGAGATCCAATGCCAGCGCGCCAACCGACACTGCCAACACGTTGCCGATGGCTGCCGCCAACTGCGTACGCACCGTGGCCGCGACCTGGTCGGCCAGCAGGTCCAGCCGTTTGGGGCCGGCCGCCGTGCGCACGATGCCGGCGATGGTCGCGGCGGTCATGCTCGGCTGCTTGGTGGCGAGCGCCAGGTGAAGCGACAGCATGACGAGGAAGCTGATGGCGTAGTTCAACCCCGACAAGAACCCTTCGGGCAGCGGCGCCAGCCCCAGCGTGGCGATCTTCAGTTTGAGCGCCGAGGTCACCACCGTGAGCACGCCACCGCCGATAGCGGCACGCCACATGAGCTTGTACTCGCTACGCGTGCGCGCGATGTAGTGCTCGCCCGTGCGGCCGTGCCCCTCGACGATGCGGCGCGCCAGCAATCGCAGCGTATCGGCCACCAACCGGCGCACGCCGCGCGCTTCGATCTGTGCCTCGACCAGTTGGACGAGCAGCGCGCGAGCAGCCGAAACGCGCGAGCCGGCGCCGGCACTGCGCAATGTCAGCAGCGCCTCGATGCGGTCGAGCGCACGTTCGGACCACTCCAGCGCGTGCACGCGCGAGATCGTGACGCCCGACGATTCCATGCGGGTTTCCATCGCGCGCAGTTCACCGCGCAGCAGACCCATCGCGGCGCGCTCCCCCGCGGCATCGTGCGCGGGAGCAGCGAGACGCGTGCCGAGACCGAAGAACGGCGAACGCGCCAGCGACGACCCACCGAGCAGTGGCGCCAGGCGCGACGAACACACCACGGCCTCGAGCCGGGTCGCCAGTACCACCAGCGCCACATCGGCGCCATCGCTGAGCACCCCCCACGTGTGCCCCGGTTCACCCGGCGCGATGGCCTCGGAGAAGCGCTGGAACCATGCCTCGGGCAGGTCGCGCAGCCGGCGAACCACGGCGTCCGTGGGGAACAACCGGACCAGCAGCGGCCCCAGCTCATGAGCCTCGCGCGGCGCGGGCAGCACACGCGTCACGATCCGTCGCACCAGTTCGCCCACGAACCCGCGATCGTGATCCACGCCGGTGTCGGCGATCGCGCTCACGCAATCGGTCGCCTCGAGCAGCTTTCGGATCGAGTCGCGCACGGCATCGCGGAGTGGCGGCGAGATCTCGAGCAAGCGGATCAAGAAGGCCAACCGCCGCAGCGCGGGATTCGATTCAGCGGGGCCGAGTGTGCGCCCCGCCGGCAGGGCGAGCCCACGATCGCGCTCCCGCGACCACGACAACAACTGTGCCAATCCGTCGGTCCGTTCGGCCAATGTCCCGCCGTCGACGAACGCATCCAACTGGCGCGCCAGTTCCTGCAGCCCACCCTCGAACCGAGTGCCATCGGGGAGCGCTGCTTCGATCGACCTTGCGGCGCCATTCGGTAACCACTTCACAGAGGTCATGAGCGGTGGAACATAACCCGTTTGCCGACTGAGCGGCCATCAGGCCCAGGACACTCGAGCCAACCCAGAAGTGGCGATCGGCATATGCCTCGTGCTCCTGCCGCTGTTCACGTCGTCACAGCTGATCGTGGTAGTGCGGCGGCGGCCGACGCTGGGCACCCCGCCAACGTCTTGGAAGCCGCGCCGCGCATGGTCCGAACTTGGCACGCGATGTAATCTGGGGGTTCGTTCGCTACACACGAACGCCCACTCCCACACTTCGAGCGTCCCGCCATGCCGCCGGTCCCGCAGGAGCACCCCGCCACGCTGACCTGGCTCGGCCGGCCCGACAAACCCGCCGTGCTGAGTGTCCTCGTGCACGACGCGAGCGAGCGCACGAGACGCGCGGCCGCGACCCTGGCGGCGGCGTGGGGACTTGGCGTGCTTGCGGTGTTCCTGCCCGTGCTGCACTTCGTGCTCGTGCCGCTGTTGCTGCTCGGCGGTCCGATGCTCGCGTTGCAACGGCTTCGCGAACGCGTCAGCGTGGTCGAAGTGCGCGGGACCTGCCCGGGGTGCGGTGTTCCACAAATACAAACGCTGCGCACTGCGGCACGCGCTCGGCTGGAGTTCCGGTGTGACGCGTGCCGTCGCGCGATCGGCGTCGTGCTGCCCGAAGCGCTGCTCGCCAGATAGCGATCCCGCGCCCTCAGCTCGCCGCAAATCCGCCGAGCACCTGCTCCAAGCGCGCCAGCCCCTGCTCGATGGCCTGCATCGAGACCGCGCCGACCGACATGCGAAACCAGCCATCCTCGTGCGGCAATGCGAACGCCTGGAAGGGCACGACCGCGATGCCGGCTTCGTCCAGCAGCAACTTGCGCACGTCTTCGTTGGTCTTCAATGCGCGACCGCGCACGGTGACCCCGAGCGGAAAGCGCACCGACAAGTAGAGCGTGCCCTCGGGCGCGACCGACTCCACGTCGATACCGCGCGCGCGCATGCGCTCGAAGCCCTCGTGCAGTGCGCGCAACCGCATTCCGAGCCGCTCGGCCATCTGCCCGCGGAACTCGTGGAAGGCCGCGGTGTCGGCGATGAACGCCGCGCTCGCAACCTGTTCGGGTTTGGGCGCCCACGCACCGACATGCCCCAGGAAATCGCTCATCCGCTGCGTGATCACCGGGTGCGCCAGAGCCCAGCCCACGCGCAGCCCGGTCGCCGCCAGCGACTTGCTGATGGCGTCGATCAGCACCGTGTAGGGCGCGACCTCAGGCACCAGCGACGGCGGCGTGAGCGGCAGGCCGGTATCGAATGCCGTGGCCCAATAGACCATGTCGTACATGATGAATAGCGGACGCTCGCCCGTGATCTCGCGGCGTTTGTTCTCGTCCACCACCATGCGGCTGATCGCGGCCAGTGCTTCGGGCTTCATGCCGGTGCCGGTCGGATTCAGGGGCGAGGACAGCGCCAGCAGCCGGGTCTGGGGCAGCACCGTTGCGACCTGTTCGGGCGTGGGGTGGAACTGGTTCGCGCGCTTCACCTCCAACGGCAGCCCGCGCGCTCCGGTCATGTAGATGTAGTGATTGTTGTTCCACGATGGCACCGGGAACGCCACGACGTCACCCGGATCCACGAGCGTGCGGTACGTGCCATAGATCAACGGACGCGCGCCGCTGGCGATGACCACGGACTCGAGCGGGTACTCGAGTTCGAGCTCGCGCTGGTAGAACGCGATGACCGCCTTCCGCAGTTCCACGATGCCGTTGGACGGCGGGTAGTTCGAGTGCCCGGCATCGAGCGCGGCCTTCACGCCCTCGGCCAGCTTCTTGGGCAGCGGGAACTCCTTGGGATCGAAATCGCCCACGGTGAGGTTGCAGATGTCGCGGCCGGCGGCGATGGCCGCGCGCACCTCACCGGCGATGCGCAGCACCTCGGAGCCCATGAGGCCCTGGCTGAGGCGCGACAGCGAGTGATTCGTGATCGGGGCAGTCGATAGTCCGAGATCCGTAGGGGTGCGCACGGCGGGTCCTCGTGGGGCGTTGGCGTGGGTGTGGCGCGAACGCCACCTCGATCAAGTCGCAAGCCATCTCAAGCCATCTCGAGCCATCTTACGCGCGATAGCCCGTCCGCGCACCGGGACCGTCCCGGGCGAAGTCCCGCAGGCGCCGTGGTACCTTCCACTTCGGGCCCCTGGGGAGGGGGCCTGAATGTCACCGGAGCCCCTGCCATGAATGTCGCGCTGCTGCTGGCTCTGTTCACCGCCACCGTCAATCTCGCCACAGCCATCACCCACCTCGCCATCTCCCGGGCCCCGGGGCGGGCTTCGTCGCGCATGTTCGCACTCCTCGCGTTCAGTGGCGCGATCTACAGCCTCGGCAACGCCGTCCTGTCCGAATCGGTGATGCCCGAGTGGGCGTACTCCCTCGCAGCGCGCTCGAACTACTTGTTCGCCGGTGTGCACATCGTGTGCTGGTTCCCATGGGTGCTCGGCGGGCCGGAGGCCCGGTTCTCCGCGATGAGCCGGCCATGGCGGGTTTTGTGCGCACTCTCGCTCGTGCTCTTGGCGTTCATGAGCCTGACGGGATTGCACCTCGCGCCCGAGTTCTTCCATGTGACGGTGCCGTGGGCCCATGTCACCTACCACT
>JANNWR010000411.1:0-24455 GCA_031408715.1 bacterium | reverse complement strand
CACAAGACGCCGAGCCGCTCACCGCCACCGCCCGACAGGATCAGGGCCAGCACGTCACGCACGGAGTCGCTCCTTGGGGGCTTCAGGACACGGCGTTCAGGAGCCCGAACCGTACGGAACCGTGCGGGGCCGGTCAACAGGCCCCTTCCCGATCACGACCGTTCGCCCCGCCCTTGTGGCCCGAGGCGATGATCACCAAGCAACGCCGGCGTCACCAGCTGAAGCTGGCGGACAGCAGGTGCGTCGTCTCGAGGTTGTGGTCGTCGGGGAAGTCCGGGTCGTCCTTGGCGAAGAACCGGTTGAGCGCGGCGGCGTAGTCCGCACCGAAGTGCTTGTAACGCACTCCCGCGCCGAAGTTGAGGTCCTTCCCGTTGAGGCCCGAGCGCAGCGCGAGCGTGTTTCGGTACCAGTACTCGAGCCCGAGCCGCAGGTCGGCGTTCAGCCCGCCGAGCTTGAGCTGGCTGTCCAGTTTGCGGCCGTCGAAGTTCCACGCCAGGTCGGTGCCCCAGGTGAGTGCGTGACCCGTAGCCGGCAGGAAGTTGATGGCCGTACCGGTGACGAGGTTCGGCGACACCGTCTCGCGCGTGCCGTTGCTCCAGGTGATGTATGTGGTGGTGAGGTCGTGCATCACCGCGCTCATGGTGATCGCGTCGGTCGGCATGAACAGCAGCGCGGCATCGAGCCCGGCACCGAACGACGTGACGTGTTCGCCGGCCAGCGTATCGGGCAAGCTCTGGCGGACGAACTTCACCGTGCCGCCCCAAGCCATGTGCCGGCCACGCTGGCGCGCGTAGCTCACGCCGAGCGCCATGTCGGCGCTACTGGCGAAGAACAGGTCGTCCGAGGTGATCAAGAGGCGCTCACCCGGATCCCACTGGCTGTTGCCCTGACCGTTGCCCGGTGTGGTCGGGTCGTTGTCCGTGCCGTAGTCGAGCCAGTCCCCCGGACGCAAGCCCCCCGGACGCGGCGTGATCGGGATGTCGTCGACACCCACCCAGGTCAGCGTGACGCCGAAAGCAGAGCGACGCTCCTCGCCGTTCTTGAGCGGGAACACCGCACCGCCGAAGTTATGGTTCACCAGGCTGCCGAACTGCTCGGAGTGCTGGAGGAAGGCTTCCTTGTAGGGCAGATAGACCATGCCCGCGGGATTCCAGTAGGGCGACGTGGCGTCGTCCGCGATGGCCGAGAATGCACCACCCATGCCGACCGCTCGGGCGCCGACGGGGATCTTCATGAACTCGGCGGCGTACTTGGTCGCACCGGCAGGTGCGGCGATGGCCACCAGCATGACGGCCAGAAGGGCGATGCCCGCTACATTCCGACGGTCACGGATCGGCTTCACGCTCATGCGTCTCCCCGAGAAGGATTCCCGCGAGACGCGGGCCTTCGGTGAGCCTAGGAGCGTGCGCGATCAGATGTCAACCGGTCGCTCCTTCGGCTTCCATTCCGGCATGCTCGCTTCGCCGATGGGCTTGGCGATGTGCCACTCACCGTGGACCCGCACGAGCTCGTTGCCGAACCGGAACATGCGTTCGTCGCCGGAGAGCCGGTCACGGTAGTGCACCTCGTAAGACACCATCACGCGGCCGGCAGTCACCGGCAGCGAGCGGTAGCCGCTCAACCACAGGTCATCCGTCGACGGCAGGAACCAGATCGAGCCTGGCATCGGGACTTCGCGACGTCCGTCCACGAAACAGGCCCATGCACCGTCGGCGTCACCCGCGCGCAAGGCCTCCCAGTAAGTCTGGAGAGTGGTGCTCGGAGCCCGGAATCGGCGATCCACCCGGCCGCGCTCGCCCTGACCGAGCAGGGTGCACGCCACCGCCATCACCACCATCCATCCCCGCCAGCCGAGCCGGTTCCCCTCACGCGCGAGCAGACGACCCTGCATCTCTACCCCGGACAACTCCACGGGGGTCCCGAGCCCGGACGACATCACGGACTCGCCCTCCCCGGACGTCAGCGCGGGGATGGGAGCGGATCGGTAAGGCGTGGTTTCGAACAGGTCGAGTCGCACGGCACCGTGAGAGAGCGTGGCCGCTGGAGCGGTCGTCCTTGTCCGGTCCCGCGTGGAGGCTGAACCGGGCCCATTCCCAGGGCCCGTCCGGATACTTTCAGGGTACTGCCTTCGAATGGTACTACCTTCGCAGGAATCGTTCCGCCGACTCCAGAGTCGTGCCGGGACCAAGCACGTTGTTCACATTTTACATTATGTTCTGACACTAAGTCTAATACTAGAAACGCTTACCGCGCGATGATTTCTTTCCAGCACCACCCCGCGAGGGTGATCCGGCACGCCCCGCTGGACGGCCTGATGGACGCCCTGCCGGGCCCCCACGCCCACGCGCGGAAGGCGACTGGGTGGAATCCCCCAGCCCTCGTCTAGGCTTGCCGGAAGGCCTCGGACCGGTCCTGGCGCCCGGCCGGCTGGTCGCGCGCGAACCGGGGCTTGCTCCCGGTCGGGTCGTTCGGGAGGACGGACGGCCCCCGGTGACTCCCGGTCGGCCCGCACCACGGCGGGTCGGACGTTCATCCGACGCCGGTGCGAATCGCCCCCCCGGCCGGCCACCGGCCCGAGCTGCAGGACGGCCACCTCGCGGGCCGAAGTCATCCCGTTCCGGACGCGCAGCGCGCGGTGAGAACCCCGCGCGCTCCGGACGAGCAGGGCGACCCTTCTTGGGACCGAACGTCTTCTGGGGAGCATCTGGGGGAGCACCCGGGCGACCACCGCGCGGCGAGAATCCCCCGCGAGCCGGCCTGCCTTCGGAGCCTTCGCGGGAGCCTTCGCGGGAGCCTTCGCGGAACCCACCGCGCGCAGGACGCTCGCGAAACCCGTCTCGCGTCGGACGCGCCTTGAACCCACCGGGTGCGCCGGCTGCTCCGCGCGCGGGACGCTCGGCGAAGCCCCCGCGATCCGCACGGCCCTTACCGCGAGGCGAATCCCCGCGCGGCGGTGGTCCTTCGAATGCTCTGCGATCCGCGCGAGCATCGCGCGGCGACGGGGCGTTGTACTCAGGTCGGACCTGGCCGCGGCGGGCATCCCCGCGCGGCGGCGGACCCGCGAATCCACTGCGATCGATGCGGCTGTCGGGCGGTACGGAGCCGCCGCGCACGGGACGGGACTTCCCGACCGGCGCGGGACGTTCCGCCCGGCTCGACACCGGACGAGGACCGCGCGGCACGTAGGGCGCGAACGGGTCGCGCTTGGGCCGTTCGAGCCGCGAGCCGAACCCGCCTCGAGCCGGCGCACTTGCACGTGCAGGGCGAGCGTCACGGGCTGAGGCACCGGCGCGAGCCTCTCGCCCGCCGGCCGAAGGACGCCCGGGACGGTCGGGGCGCACCGAGGCTCCGGCACGACGTGCATCAGGACGTTCTGCACGTTCCGCGCGCTCTGCTCGTTCTGGACGAGTGGCGCGCACCGGGGGACTCGAACGACGCGCTTCCGGACGAGCCGAAGTGACGGGACGGCGGGCCTCTGTCTGAGGACGTTCACGATCCCGGGCAGCGCTCGGCGCACCCGGTGCAGGACGAGTCGTGATCGCGGGACGCGCACGATCCGTCCCCGGGGACGAACGCACTGTCTCACCCTGTTCAGCGAGCCACGCGGCATCGCCGCGCTTACGCGACGGCCGCGCTGGCCAGGCACTGCTGGGCGCATCGCCGCGTGTACCGCGGTCGTCTCCATGCTTCGATTCATCGTCGCGAGCGCGCCGGCTCGACGATTCGTCCACCGGCCAGCCATCCTCGCCACGGTCGGCGTCGTCATCGCGCCGCTCGAGCATGCCGCCACCGGCAACCCAGGTCTCCTCGATGTCGTGGTCGACATCTTCCTCAAGACCTTCGTCGTTCTCGACCGGCGGTGGGGCTGGCGCGAGCTTTGGCTTGCGAGACGGCGAGCCGGCCGACGGGGCCCGACCCGCAGCAGCCGGACGTTCCTCGCGCGGCTTGGCCGGCGCCGCCTCGCCACGGAGCAGTCCGCCCGGGCGCGAGCCCGCGGCGCGCAACTGCGCGACTTCCTCTTCCGAGAGTTCGCGGAACATGCCTCGCGCCAACGGCCCCATGCGCAACGGGCCGTAACCGACGCGATGCAGTCCGGTGACCTCGAGGCCGACGGTCTCGCACATCTTGCGAACCTGACGGAAGCGCCCTTCGTGGATGATCACTTCGATCATGATGGCGTCGAAGCCAGGGTCGATGCGGCGCACGCGCGCGGCTCCCGACACGAGGCCCTTGTCGAAGCGGACACCACTCGAGAGCCGGCGCAGCTGGTCGCCCCGCGGCTCCTCGGCCAGGCGCACGCGATACACCTTCTGCACGCCGTAACGCGGGTGCATGAGCTTGTGCGCCATCTCACCGTCGTTCGTGAGCAGTAACAGCCCGCTGGTGTCGGCATCCAGACGGCCGACCGGGTACACGCGTGCACCCCGCGGCAGGAACTGCGCAATGGTGCGGCGGCCCTCGGGATCATCCATCGTCGTGATGACGCCGACCGGCTTGTTGATGATGTAGTAGACGTTCGCGGCCTTGCCGGCGATGGGCTTGCCGTCGACCAGGACGCGGTCGCGGCCTTCCTCCACCTTCGTGCCCGCTTCGGTGACGCGCTCGCCGTTCAGGGACACACGCCCCTGCGCGATCAGGTCGTCACATTTGCGCCGCGCGCCGACGCCACGGTCGGCCAGGTACTTGTTGAGTCTCACGGCCACGCGGGTTCCTCCGGCGTGCGGGTGAAGCGCAGCACGAGTTCGCGCTGCGCAGGATATTCACGGAGCAGCGCGTCACGTGACGCGAGTTCGAAGTCATCGAAATCGAAACCCGGCGAAACGCTGCAGCCGACGAGCGCGTACTCCGCGCCCGGCGCAGGTTCCGCCGCGAACCAGGTGCCATGCGGCACCACGGCCTGAGGGCAACCCTCTCCGACCCACAGTGTGCCCGGGCCGTTCGCCCCGAGCACGTGGACCTGCATCGCCCCGCCCGCATGGTGGGACCATACCTCGTCCGCGTGCAGACGGTGGAAATGCGAGCGTTCCCCCGCCTTCAACACGTAGAGGATGCTCGTGGACAGGGCCCGGGCCGCGCTGAAGCGCGCCGGGAGGGCGTCTGCCGGGATACTCTCGGGACTTCGGAATGTCTCACGGAACCAACCGCCCTCGGGGTGCGGAGCCAGCCCCAGATCGCGGATCCAGTGTTCCGCTGCGTCACTCACGTGCGCGACCGGAGCGCTCAGCGCCCGTCCCGCTCCGACAACCGGGCCGTCGGCGGGTCGTCGTCATCCCCGTCGTCCGCGTCGTCGTCGTCCTCATCGTCATCGTCATCGTCCTCGAACTCGTCGTCTTCATCGTCGTCGAGCTCGTCGTCATCGTCCGAGTCCTCGGCGTCCGATTCCGCAGTGGCGTCGCCCGATACCAGCATGGCGTGCTGTTCGACACCGGACTCGTCGAGCACGGGTTCGTCATCCTCGATCTCCTCGGTGTCGTCGTCGAGGTCATCGATGGCGCCGTCTTCGTCTTCTTCCTCGGCGTCTTCGTCTTCATCTTCGTCTTCATCGACTTCATCTTCTTCGTCGTCGTCCTCGAACTCGTCCGCGTCGTCCTCGAGTTCGGCTTCGTCGTCGTCGTCTTCGTCGTCGCCACCCGCGTGCGCGAGCAGGGCGACTTCGTCCTCGATGTGGGAGTCCGCAGCGGCCGCTTCGCCCTCGGCGACCGCGAGCGCATTGGCCGCCGCCACGAGAGCCAACGGCATGCCGTCCGCGTCGAGTTCGAGCATCTCCATCTGCTCCGGCTCCCGGGCCGCGACCAGGGCACGCAGTTCCTCGGGGCGCGGCAACTCGTTCAGGTCGCGCAGTCCGAAGTAGTTCAGGAACTCGGGCGTCGAGCCGTACAGCAGCGGACGGCCGACCACGGTCGAACGACCCTTGATCGTGACGAGCGAACGCTCGAGCAGCGTCGCCAGCGTGCCGCTCGAGTCGACGCCACGGATGGCCTCGACCTCGCTCTTGGTGACGGGCTGCTTGTACGCGATGATCGCCAGCGTCTCGAGCGCAGCGCGCGACAGCCGCATCTTGCGCTTGCCGCGCATCATGCGTGACACCCACTCGTGCTGGTCGCTGGTCGAGGTCACGATCCAGCCGCCCGCCATCTCGCGGATCTCCACGCCGGCAGTACGCGCACGGTACTCATGGCCGAGGCCCTCGAGCGCTTCCGTCACCGCTTCGGTGTCGGAGTCCAGGGCATCGGCGAGCAGGGCCAGCGGCAACGGCTGGTCCGACGAGAACAGCAGGGCTTCAACCGCCGAGCGCAGGTTCTGCGGAGGCATCGGGGGTCCTTTCATCCGACAGTCGGGGCAGGATCAGGATGTCGTCGAAGTTCGCATCCTGGATGACGATCACCCTGCCGAGCTTGATCAGCTCCAGCAGGGCCATGAACGAGACGATGATCTCCATGCGCGCATGCGAACGCGACATGATGAGCGAGAAACGCAGTTCGCCGATTTCGGCCACTTCGCGGGCGATGAGCGACATCTTGTCCTCGATGTCGTAGCCCTCGCTCTGGACCGAGTACACGACCCGCTCGGGCTTGCGCGCCATGACGCGCTGTAACGCTCCGATCAGATCGAACAACGTGGCGGGCGCCAACGGGAGCGGCCCCGCGTCGTCCTCGCCGGGCACCATGCCGCGCTCGTGCCAGGTGCGGCGTTCGGCCTCGCGGCCCTGCATCCCCTGTGCGGCTTCCTTGTAGAGCCGGTACTCGAGCAGGCGCTGGACCAGTTCCTCGCGCGGATCGCCCTCGTCTTCCTCTTCATTCGAGGCCGGCAACGGCAGCAGCATCTTGGCCTTGATGCGCATGAGCGTCGCGGCCATGACCAGGAAGTCGCCCGCGACATCGAGGTCGAGCATGCGCATGAGCTCGATGTAATCGAGGTACTGCTTGGTGATGTGCGCGATCGGGATGTCGTGGATGTCGATCTCGTCCCGCTTGATCAAGTGCATCAGCAGGTCGAGCGGGCCCTCGAAGCGCGGCAGCTTGAAGGTCACGCCCGGCCGCGGAGCGCGCACCAGCGGGCCACCGTCGCGTTCGCGTGCCGCCGGACTCTCGACCGTGAGATCGGCCACGGACTCGGCGAGCACGCTCACGCCCGGGTCGGCGTCCGCGAGCTTCACGTCCTCCGGCATGCCGTTGTCTGGGTCGCTGAGGTCGTTCATTCGGGCTCCACGATGGACTTCACGCCCATCGCACTCCGCACCATCTCCATGGTCTGGCGAGCGGTCTCGCGCGCCTTGCGCGTCCCATCGCGCAGCACATCACGCACCGCATCGGGATCCTGCTCCCACTTCGCACGCCGCTCGCGAATGGGTTCCAGCGACTCGTTCATCACCGCCGCGAGCCGCTTCTTGTCGGCGACGCAGCCAAGCTGGCCCGCGCGGCACAGGGTGGCGATTCCCTCCGCCTCCCCGGCGTTGAACTTGCGGTGATACTCCCACACCACGCAGCCGGGATGGCCGTCATTCTCATCGGCTTCCGGACGGCCCGGATCATCCTTCCGGAGCTTCTTCGGGTCGGTGTACGCCTGCATCACCTTCTTCTCGGCCTCAGCCCGCTCCTCGGCCAACAGGATGGTGTTGCCGAGACTCTTCGACATCCGCCTGCCGTCCAGCCCGCGCAGGCGGGGGAAACTGGTGAGTTGCGCTTCGGGCTCGGTGAGCACCGGCGCGCGGTCCTGGCAGTAGACGAAGTTGAACCGGCGCGCGAGCTCGCGCGTCAGTTCGACATGCGGCACCTGGTCCTGCCCAACGGGCACATGCGTGGCGCGGTAGAGCAGGATGTCACCTGCCTGCAGCACCGAGTAGCCCAAGTGACCGTACGAGATGGTCTGCTCGTCGAGCCCGAGATCCTGGACCTGCTCCTTGAGTGTCGGGATGCGCTCGAGACGCGCCTTGGACACGAGCATCGAGAGCAGCAGATGAAGTTCGGCATGCTCCTTCACCGCCGACTGCACGAAGATGACACTCTTCGTGGGATCGAGGCCCGCACCGAGCCAGTCCAGCACCATCTCGTAGGTGTGCTGCTGCAGGCGCGACGTGTCTTCGTAGCCGGTGGTCAGCATGTGCCAATCAGCCACCATGTGATAGTTCGTCCAGCCGGCATCTTGCAGGCGAACCCAGTTCTCCAGGGCGCCCACGTAGTTGCCCAGATGCAGCCGACCCGTGGGGCGCATGCCGGAGAGAATGCGACCAGTTGCGCTCGACACGAATAGCACCTCGTCAGTTGAAAGTCAGGGGGCGCAGACTATCGAACGCCCCCATACGGGTCAAGGATTCCGGGGTTCACGTAACACTTCAAGTCGCGTGTCACATGAGCGGTGGGTACTCAGGCCGGGGATCCCGAGAAGCTCGCGATCCCGTCCCGCAGTGCGCTCCCGAGCACCGGCAGCATCCCCAGCACGATGAGAGCGGCTCCGCTGGCGAGTGCCGCCCGGGCGCTGGAGCGCCCCGCGATCAGCGCGCCGAGAAGCGCGCCGGCGAGCATGGCCGCCACGCCCAGCGCGTGCGCACCCGCAGCCACACGCGCACGCGCATGGGCCGGGGCCAGCTGCATGCGCAGGCTGCCGGAGTGCACCAGGAACAGCGTCCAGCCCCCGTCCCCCACCAACTGCTGGGCGGCGAGGGCCGTCAAGGCGACCGCCGGCAGCCCCGCGGGCGCGAGGACGGCCAGCACCAGGCCACACGTGCCCAGCGCCAGGCCCAGCGCCATCGCCCGCTGGACCCCCAGCCTGCGCCCGAGCCGGGGTGCCCAGAGCGAAGCCCCGAACGAGGCGACGCCACCGAGTCCGAACACCATTCCGAGCGGCCCCGTGGGCAACGCCAGCTCGCGCGTCGCGAACAACGTGTAGCACGCCGTGAACACACCGAACGCACCGAACAGCGCCGCCTCCGCGGCCGCCAATGCGGCGAGCGCGGGGTCCGCGAATGCGACGTGCAGACCAGCACGCACTTCGGCAAGCCAGCCCGCGAGCGTGCGAGCGTGCGACAGCCGTGCTGGCACTTGGGCACGGACTTCCGAAGCTCCCTCCGCTGCAGCGCTCCTCTGAACGGCACCACCAACGCTCGTGGCTGCGATCCGCTCCGGCGTGCGGATGCCGACGAGCGCCAGCGCGGAGCCCAGGTAGCTCAGCGCGTCCAGTGCGATGGTGATCGGTCCGCCGAACCATTGCACGAGCCAGCCCGCGAGACCGAAAGACGTCATCTCGGCCACGGCGTTGGTGCTCGCGAGCCGGGCGTTCGCCTTGACCAACTGCTCCTCACCCACCAACTCGGGCAGCCAGCTGCCCTGCGCCACATCGAACACGGTACTGAACGCCCCCGACAGCGCCTGCACGATCACGAGCAATCCGAAGCTCAGGTGTCCGCCGAGCGCGGCAACCGGGATCACCGCAAGGATCCCGGCCCGCACGATGTCGCACGCCAGCATCACCGGCTTGCGCGTGCGCCGATCGAGCCAGGGACCTGCCAGGGGGGCGACCACCAGACCCGCCACCAGATTCGCGGCCGCGAGCAGTGCCATCTGTCCGGCACTCGCCTGCAGCGCCAGCGCTGCGGTGAACGGCAGTGCCGCGCGCGTGATCAGCGAGCCGAACGTCGAAACGCCTTGCGCGAGCCACAGCCGTCGGAAGTCGCGCTCGCGCTGCGTTCGGGCGGCGGTCTCGCTCAACCGCGTCTGGCCAGCTTGCGCATGACGAGCAGCGTGAGGTCGTCGTTCAAGCCGCGCTCGCCCGCCCAGTCCAGGACGGCGGCCACGATGTCCTGGGTCAGTTCACGAGCGCTGTGGTTCGGGTGCGCGCGCACGATCGCCTCGATGCGTTCGGTGCCGAACTGCTCGTTGATCTCGTTCTCCGCCTCGGAGACGCCGTCCGTGTACATGACGACGATGTCGCCGGGCTCGATCGCGACCGGACGTTCGTCGTAGTGCGTGTCCTCCAGGACGCCGAGTGCGACGCCACCCTCGGTGAGCGGCTCACTCGTGCCGCCGGCGCGCAGCAGCAGCGGCGGGTTGTGCCCGGCATTCGAGAAGATGAGCACGCCGTTCTTCCAGTCGAGCACCCCATAGAACGCGGTCACGAACCGCTCACGCTCCGTGCTCTCGTGCAGCAACTGGTTGACCTTGCGCATCACGGCGCGGATCGCGAACTCGTTGCGGATCTCGGCGAGCAGCGCCATGCGGAACCCGGCCATGAGCAATGCCGCCGGAATGCCCTTGCCCGAGACATCAGCGATCGCGAGGCCCATGCGCGTATCGCTGACGGTGATGAAGTCGTAGTAGTCGCCGCCGACTTGATCGTGCGAGATCGAGGTCCCCGCCAGATCGAAGCCCGGCACGCACAGCGCGGCCGCCGGCAGGAACGAACGCTGGATGTCCCGCGCGATCGCGAGTTCTTTCTCGAGCCGGCGGCGTTCGACGCGATCGCGGGCAGTGCGCGCGCGTTCGACCGCGACGGCGGCCTGTGCGGCGAACGCGTTCACGAGCTCGAGATGACCTTCATGGTAGACATCCTCGTGGTCGCTCTCGAGGTTGAACACGCCGACGACACGGCCTTCCACGAGGAGCGGTGCCGCGATCTCGCTGCGCGTGCTGAGCCGTGCGGCCACGTACCGCGGGTCGGAGTTCACGTCCGGCACGATGACCGGCTCGCCGTTCTTGGCCACCCAACCGACGATGCCCTGGCCGATCTGCAGGTCGAACGCGGACTCGGAACCTTCGGGGTAACCGTGCTCGGACACCATCTCGAGCACCTGAGTGCCGCGCGTGACCAGGTAGATGGCCGCAGCATCGAACTCCACCACCTGGCGAAGTCCCGTGAAGATCGCCTCGACCACTTCCTCGAGATCGAACGGTGCCGACAACAGCCGGGTCACCTCGAGCAGCACTTCCTTCTCGAGTGCGCGGCGCTCGATCTCCTGCGACAGCCACGAGTAGTCGAGCGCGAACGACACGCTCTCGGCCGCGACTTCGAGCCGGTCGAAATCCGCGGCGGTGAACTCGCCGCCGCGCTTACCCAGGCACTCGATGGCACCGAACGGCTCGCCGCGCCGGAACAACGGCAGCACCAGCGCCGAACGTTTCGAATCGTGCGTACCGACGAGTCCCGCCGGCTTGGGGTCGCCGGCTGCCAGGCGCAGCGATTCGCCGCGCCCCATCACCCAGCCCGCCAGACCTTCGCCGCGCCCCTGGCGCAGCTCCTGCCCGCTGCCACTGTTCTCGATGAAGTCGCGGGCGACCAGACGGCGGCCACCACTGCGTGCCACCCAGATCCGCACCGTCTCGCAGTCGACCAGCCGGCGGCATTGCCGAGTGGCCGCACGCAGCAGGTCGTTGAATCGCTCAGGTCCGGCATTGCCGTCCGGGCCGAGGAGCGACTGGGCGGAGATGCGCGGGAGCGTGGGATCGGCGGCTGGCGACGAGGTCGGCGGCGCGCTCGGTGGGGTCTCGGAGGTCACGACCGGACGCTAGCACGCACCCCCGGGCACGGCCAGCGGGCCCCCGGAGTCCCCTGCAGCCGGGCGCTGATTCGGATGCGCTCATCCCGGCCCGGAGAGTGGCCGATAACGCTCGTGAAGCCCTCACCCCACCCACGGACGGAGCCCTCATGGCCGGCGAGCACAAGCGCCTCGGTGACATGCTGCTGGAAGCGAAGTTGATCACCGCTGACCAGCTCGAGACCGCCATCACCGAGCAGCGCAAGTCGGGCCAGATGCTCGGCTCCACGCTGCTCGCGCTCGGCTTTCTCGAGGAAGCCGAGCTCATGGGCCTGTTGCAGCGCCAGCTCGGCATGCCGCTGTTCGATCTGGACGTGCTGCCCGCCGACGAGTTGGCGATCGCCAAGATCAAGGAGGAGATGGCGCGCCGGTACGTCGCGCTGCCCGTCGAGATCGAGGGTCGCAAGACTCTGGTGGTGGCCATGGCCGACCCGCTGAACGTGGCGGCACTGGAGGACCTGCGCTTCCACGCCGGCATGTACATCCGTCCGGTGCTGGCCGCGCCAAGCCAGATCCTCGAGGCGATCGAGCGTTACTACCACCTCGACACGTCCATGAACGAGGTGGTGCAGAGCATCATCCAGAGCGAGAACGAGGTCGTCGTCAACGCCGTCGATGATAACGACCAGATGCAGGCCATCGACGAGCTGATGCGCGAGGCCGAAGGCCGCCCCATCGTGCGGCTGGCGAACTGGATGCTGCATCGTGCGGTCGAGGAAGGCGCCAGCGACATCCATATCGAGCCGCAGGGGAACGAACTCATCGTGCGCCTGCGCGTCGACGGCCTGCTGCGCGAGGAACAGCGCCTGCCCAAGTGGACGCAGAGCGCGATCGCATCACGCCTCAAGGTGCTCTCGAACCTCGACATCGCCGAGAAGCGCATGCCGCAGGACGGCCGGCTGATCGCCGAGATCGGCGGCCGGCGCATCGACATGCGCGTCTCGACGCTGCCGGTCACCGGCGGCGAGAAGATCGTCATGCGCATCGTCGACTCACGCCGCGGCCGCGTGGAACTGGAAGACCTTGGGATGACCGAGCACGATCTCAAGCGCCTGAAGACGTTCCTGGGCCGTCCGCAGGGCATCGTCCTGGTGACCGGGCCGACCGGCTCGGGCAAGACGACGCTGCTGTACTCGGCACTCCAGAGCATCCAGAGCGTGACCCGCAACATCACCACGGTCGAAGACCCGGTGGAATACCAGATCCCCGGCGTGAACCAGGTGCATGTCGACGAGAAGGCGAAGAAGACGTTCGCGAACTCGTTGCGCGCCATCCTGCGCCAGGACCCGGACGTCATCATGATCGGCGAGATCCGCGACGCCGAGACCGCGCAGATCGCCTTCCGCGCCTCGGTCACCGGCCACCTCGTGCTGAGCACGGTGCACACGAACGACGCCGCCGGCGCGGTCACGCGCCTGGTGGACCTCGGGCTCGAACCGTTCATGGTCGCGAGCTCGGTGGTCGGAGTGGTGAGCATGCGCCTCGTGCGCAAGATCTGCCCGCGCTGCAAGGAAGCAGTCGAGGTCGACGCCAGTGAACTCCACCGGCTTGGGGGCAAGACCCCTGGCACCGGCAAGGTCCCTCTGCACCGCGGGGCCGGCTGCGCGCACTGTCGTCAGAGCGGTTATGCCGGACGGCTGGGCATTTTTGAAGTGCTCCAGATGGATGACAACCTGCGCGGCATGGTCGTGCGCGGCGCACCCGAGTCCGAAGTGCGCAAGGCCGCCATCCAGGGCGGCATGTGCCCGATCGGCGAGGATGGCATGGGCAAGGTGCTCAAGGGCATCACGACGCTCGAAGAGGTGTCGCGCGTCGTGTACATGGCAGAGCAGAGCGTCAAGGTGTGTGGCTCGTGCACCGCGGTGGTGTCGTCCGACTTCGAGTTCTGCCACCAGTGTGGTCACTTCGTCGGCGAGCACTGCGGCGGTTGCAAGCGCCGCATGGAAACCCACTGGGCGTTCTGCCCGACTTGCGGCACCGCGGCCCGCTTGAGCGCGGCCGAAACCGGCAAGCCGGCCAAGAAGCGCAGCGCCCCGCGCGAGACGCCTTCGGCATTGTTCCGGCGCGCATCCTGACGCCGTCGACTGCACGCGCTACACTGCCGCTCGTGAGACTCCGTGCCGACACCCCCGTGCTGGAACCATGATGCGTCTGCGGCTCGCCGCCGTGCTGCTCGTGCTCGGCTTGCTCGGGCTCGTGCTATGGCGCGCTGAACTGTTCACGGTCGCCAAGCCCGGTGACGCGCCGCGAGCGCTCGCGCTGACATCGCACCTCGCTCCACCGGAGTTCGACGTCTCGCTCCCCATGGTGCCGGTCGGGGTCGCGCGGCTGCGGCCCGCGGACGGCCCGCTGCTCGTGCACTACTGGGCGCCATGGGAGCGGAACTCGCGCGTGCAGATCACGACGCTCGATTCACTCATGCGCCTGCTGCCCGCAGGCACCGTTCGGTTGGCCGTGGTGACGTTCGACCCGTTCCCTTCGGTGGCGCGCTACATCGGCCGGCTGCGTGTGCGGACGCCCGTGATGCTCGACCTGCGCCGCGAGCTTCAGGCCGCACTTCCCTGTCCGAGCATTCCGTACACCTGGTTGCTCGATGAGCGCGGGCATGTGCTCGCCGCGCAGGCCGGCGAAGTGGATTGGCTCGCGCCGGCGACTCGCGAACTGCTGCTCACGGCGCGGCGGGGCGGTCCCGTGGACAGCACCGCGCTCGCGGTGTTCGATCGGGTGCCCACACGAAACCCCGGCCGCGAAAGCGACCGGGGTCGGTGAAGCTCGAGCGCGGGACTTCCTAAGCGCGGACCGCCGCACCGGATCGGCGGTCGAAGACACGCGCCAGCAGTGCGTAGCCACCGAACAACGCCGCGCTGTAGACGACGTCGGACGCGAGCGTGTTGCGGAAGAACGGCAGCGCGGCCACGTAGCACTCGACCAGACCGGCCCACGTGCGCGGGTAATAGCCGCTCGCCCACATGCCGAAGTTGGAGAGCACGAAGAACGCCAGCGAGCTCGACAGCACGGCGCCTACGATGTTCACGACACTCCTCGGAAGGCTGCGCTTCTCGGCGAGCCAGCCCGAACCGAGCAGCAGGCAGGCCGCGAATGCGATGTAGTTCCACAGCATGCCGACCGGATGGTAGAAGCCCAGCACGGCGTCGGACGCCAGCAGCGCAGCCAGCGGTAGCAGCCAGCCCGCTTTGCGGTTGGTGTGAGCGCCGGCGAACAGCCCGATGGCGGCGACCGGGGCGAAGTTCGGCGGATGGGGCAGCAGGCGTGAAGCCGCGGCCAGTACGATGAGCACGAACACCATCACGGGTGCACCCCCGGGAATGAAGCGCGCCCCGGCTGCCGGGTCGCGACTCGTGTGGCTGGGCCGGGCCGCTGGTTGCAGCAGGCGCCAGACTCAGTCTGGGACGAATATGGTGGAGCTGAACGGGATCGAACCGTTGACCTCCTGCATGCCATGCAGGCGCTCTCCCAACTGAGCTACAGCCCCACCGAAAGCCTTGGGACGGAAGGGTGTACACCACCCGGCGCGCGCCCGTCAACTCGCGCTGGAGACATCGCGGACGGGTGTTTCAGCGTGTCAGTTCCTTCTTCATGGCACTCTGGGCGATGTCACCGCCGGGCAGCATCCGCACGAGGATTCCGCGCAGCTTCACCGCCTCGGCATCAAGCGTGTTCGCCTTCGGGTAGAGCTTGAAGTACCGATCGAGCGCGGCGATCCCCTCGGGATGCCGGTTCTCGTAGGCCAGCACGAACCCCCAACGCCGCCACGCCGAGGGCGAGTCCGGGGCGAGCTTCTGCGCGACAAAAGCTTCGACCTGGCCCTCGCTCAGGCTTTCCGGGCGGGACAGCATGAGGTCCGAGGCGAGCGAGTGGACGTCCGCGTTCATGACGTCCTGCCGCAGGGCAGCGCGCACGGTCTGGATCGCGCCCACGCTATCGTGGTCCGCGAGCTCGCGGCGAGCCACCATGAGCGCGGCGGACCCGCCACCGATCGTGCGAAACCCGGCGGCTTCGAACAGTTGGATCGCCCGGGCCCGGTCGCCCAACCCGAGGGCCACCACGCCCGCAAGGTAGGGCCGGCCCATGTCGTCTTCACCATTGATCCGCGCGGCTTCGAGTGCGGCCTCGGCGACGTCGAGACGGCCGTTCAGGATCTGCCCAAGCGCACTGCTGATGAACACGCCACGCGAATGCGTGCGATCGATGAGCCGGCCGGTGGGCTGGTCGAAGAAGAACACGCGCCACGGCCCGCGATCCATCTTGTCGCGCGTGAACTGCGATAAATAGTAACCGCGCAGCGTGCTGTCGCGATACACGCCACGGATGAGCGGACCGTCCGCGACCTGGAACGCCGCGAACGACGGCAAGCCAGCGACAAATACGGTCGTGCGCGGCTCAGCCGTTGGCATCTGCGAGCGCAGATCCTGCACGCAGCGCGTGATGACGCGCATGCCGCGTTCCAGATAGAAGCGATTCACATGGCTCTGCCCGCTCCACGCGGACGGCCCGGTCGCGAACTGCTGCAGCCCGCTCGCCTGGCCCGATCCAAGTCCGAACAGCAGCAGCAGTACGATGGTCTTGGGGGCTCCCCAACGGCGGCCTGCGACCCAGGCACCCAGCGCCAGCCCGAGCCCGGCGATCGCGAACAGGAAGTAGTACGAACTCCACAGTGGCGCGACTGCGGCGACCGGCAGCGCACCGACGACCGCCCACAGCAACCCTCCGCGTGCGGCATGGAGGGCGTGCACGGAGTCCGCGAGCCGTGCACTCGCGGGCTCGGACTGTTGCTCGCGCGAGCTCGCTGTCCGGCGCTGCCCCTTGCCCGCTGGCCGAACGTTCCTGCCCGGCGGATTCACCCGCACGACGGCCGGAGCGGACACGAATACTGCCACCCCCACCGCGACCAGCGCCAGCCAGGCACCGGGACCGGGATCGCTGAAATGGGTGAACGGCCACGCGCCCGCCTGCCACTCGAGCCCGAGCGCGACGCGCGCCATGAGCAATGGAACGGCGAGCGGTGCGAGCGGCGTGAGCGTCACGCCCGCGCCAGCGGTACCGCGCTGCGACATCGCCCATGCCGCGAGCGCACCCCAGGCCAGCACGCTCAGCAGCAACGGGGCGGCGCGGCGCACGCGATCGCGTATGCCGCCGGGTGCGTCATCCAGTGCCATGGCGGCGAGTGGCGCCAGGATCACGACTTCCTTGGCGAGCAACGCCATGAACAACGGCACTGCGGCGAGTGCACGCTGGCCGCGCACATAAAGGAGCAGCGCGGCGAGCGCCAGTGCCAGCGACAGCAACTCCTGGCTGCCGGACACCCACAGCACGGGTACGTCGGCGGCGTAGTGGACCGCCAGGAACGATGCCGCGACCACGCCCGCGAACGGACCCGCGAGCCGGCGGGCGAGCAGCGCCAGGAGCACCACCGCCGCGACGAAACACGCCAGGTTCGCGAGATGGAAGATCAGCGGCGATTCGCCGCTCAGATGGGCGAGCAGCCAGAACCACAACTGACGGCCGAGCGGGCGGAAATAGTTCCCGAGCGGATCGGGGGAGCCGAGCACCTGCATGAGCGAGCGGAATCGAACTTGGTCCAGGAACAGCCAGTCGTCCGCGAAGAAGGGCGCGCCGAGTGAACGAATGTGCGTGAGCACCGCGGCCAGGGCCGCGGCGAGCACACCGAACACGAAGCTGGACGGTTTCGGCGCCGATACGCTTCTTTCGCTCACGCCGCTAGAACAGCCGGCGTTTCGTACGACGGCGAGGCGGCGGGCCGAGCAGCGCACCCATGATGCCTCGCGCCACCTGGGTCGTGGCACGACCCGCGATCATACGACCGAGCGGAGAGTTGATCATGGCTCCGAGTGCAGCGAGCGCCCCGCCCACGGCGACCGCGGGCGTTGGAATGTCGGTCGTGCCACCTTGCGGGGCATTCGTCGCCGCCGGCTGCTGAGGCGCTTCTGCCGCCATCCGGGCGAGCAACAGTTCACGCGCACTCTCGGGATCCAGTGCGGTGGCGTACTCCTTCACTTGTGCCGAGCGCGCCAGTGCAGCACTCAGCTCGTCGGCGGTGAGTAGCCCCATCCGCGTCGCCGGCGGGATCATGCGCACGGCGAACGGCATCGTCGGCGTGCCGTTGGGTGCCAGCACGGTGACCAGCGCCTCGCCGATGCCGAGCGAGGTGAGCGTGGACTCGATCTCGTAGTGCGGCGTCTTGGGGAACGTGCGCGCCGCAGCACGCATGGCCTTCTCGTCATCGGGCGTGAACGCACGCAGCGCATGCTGCACGCGATGGCCCAACTGGCCGAGCACGTCGGCCGGGATGTCCTTGGGCGACTGCGTCACGAAGTACACACCCACGCCCTTGGAGCGGATCAAGCGCACGACCTGTTCGACCTGGTCGGTGAACGCCTTGCTGGCGCCGTCGAACAGCAGGTGCGCTTCGTCGAAGAAGAACACCAGCTTCGGCTTGTCCACGTCCCCCACCTCGGGAAGTTCATGATAGAGCCGTGCGAGCATCCACATCATGAACGTCGAGAACAATGCCGGCTTGTCCTGCACGTCCTGGAGTTCGAGCACGCTGATGAGGCCGGAGCCGTCGCGTTCGATCTGCAGCAGATCCTCCAGTTCGAACTCGGGCTCACCCAGGAACGCTCCGGCACCCTGCTGCTCGAGCTCGACCATCTCACGCAGCAGCACGCCGACAGTCGCCTTGGACATGGCCCCGTACTGCGCCAACTGCCCCTCGCCTGCGTCGCTCGTCAAGTACTGCAGCACCGCGCGCAGGTCGGCGAAGTCGATGAGCGGCAGCTTCTGGTCGTCGCAGAACTTGAACACCAACGTCAGCACGCTGGTCTGCGTGTCGTTCAGGCCGAGCACTTTGGCCAGAAGCAGCGGGCCGAAGCTCGAGACCGTGGCACGCAGTTGCGCGCCGCGCGCGCCCGTCAGCGACAGGAACTCGACCGGGCGTGCCGCGCCCTTCCAGGTCCAGCCGGTATCCTTGGCGCGCTGTGCCACGCGGTCGCTGCTCTCACCCGCGGCCGCGAGCCCCGAGAGGTCCCCCTTCAGGTCGGCCACGAACACCGGCACGCCGGCGGCCGAGAACTGCTCGGCCAGCAACTGGAGCGTCTTGGTCTTGCCGGTGCCGGTCGCACCCGCGATCAAGCCATGGCGGTTAGCCATGGCGAGCGGCAGCGTGACCAACGGATCGGGCGCGCATTCGCCGCCGTGCACCACAGCACCGAGCGTGATAGCGGCCTTGCCGGCGGGATAAGTGGCGCGGGCGTCTGAGAGCACTTTTTCGTCCATCAGTTCCTCCAGTTGGGGCGCCCATGCTAGTGGGACGCAAGGTCCACTGCCAACTCGTGCTGACGCGTCCAACCCGCAAATTGTCCCAAGCGACCATGGCGACAACTTCGTCACGCAGGACAGCCACTGCCCGAGCGCGCGACCCGCGGGAGGCCCTTGCTTTGACGTCGGGATTCCTGCTCGGTTAGCTTCGCCAACCCTCCTTGTGCCGGAGTGGCGGAACTGGCAGACGCGTCGGACTCAAAATCCGAAGTTGCGCAAGCAACGTGGGGGTTCGACCCCCCCCTCCGGCACCATCAGTTCCAAGCCCATTCCCAAAGCGCATCGGACTGGTCCTCTGGACCCGGCGCCTCGGGCTTGAAGGACCCGTGCGGGGGTCCGGATCGCGAAAATCGCCCCCAGGACCATCCGCAATCAGCACTTCTCTATTTCAGTTACCTCGTTTCCTGCGGTATAGTGTGCTCCAGCCCACCTCCCCCGACTAGGCGATACGACCCCTTGCCCTTGGAGTATCCATGAAGATGTTCGCCCGCTGCTCATTCCTTTTGCTCGCGGTGCTCTGTGCCGTTGCGGTGAACGCGCCTCGGGCTTCCGCCGCCGCCCTCGATACGCCGAATCTCGAGGGCGTGCTTGTCGGTCGCACCTCGATCTCGGTGATGGTCACGGCCGGAACGTCTGGTGCGCCGCAGGGTTTCACCGTCGAGTGGTTGCCCGCAGCCACGTACGATGCGCTCGGCAGTTGGCCGGCATCGGATGATCCCATCCTCTTGAAGGCTGATTTCCGTGGGCTGCCGACCCTCAACATCCAGGATGGCACGGACAGCTACAGCCTCACGAGCGGTGACTTCGCCGGAGTCCAGATCGGCGATCTGTTCGACGAGACCGGCGTGACCACCCAGCAGGTCGGTGAGCTGAACGAAGGATCCGTCTACGTGGTGCGCGTCCGCGCCAACGCGGCCGGCACCGAAACGGCCAGCGCCCCTTCTGTGGTCGTTCGCGTCCGCACCTTGGTGCGCACGATCCAGGACTGCACTTTCACGCAGGGCTACTGGAAGAATCACCCCGAGGCGTGGCCAGTGGCCAGCGTGACGCTGGGAACGGTCAGCTACTCTGCGGCGCAACTGATGAGCATCTTCAACCAGCCTGCCGCGGGTAATGGCCTGATCTCGCTCGCCCACCAGTTGATCGCGGCCAAGTTGAACATCGCCCAAGGGGCGACCCCGCCTGCGGGCGTGCTCGCCGCGATCGCGTCCGCCGATGCACTCATCGGTGGTCTGGTCGCTCCCCCGATCGGCGCCGGCTCGCTGAGCCCCGGCTCCACGAGCGCGCTCACGAACACGCTCGACAACTTCAACCAGGGCATCACCGGGCCCGGGCACTGCGGCACGACCCCGACCCGCGCGAGCAGCTGGGGTGATCTGAAGGCGATCTACCGGTAGCACGCCCTTCGCACGACCGTGAACGCCCGCTCTGGCTCAGGCCGGGGCGGGCGTTCGTGTGTCAAGGCTGAGTTCCTGAGTCACTCCCCTCCAGAAGACGCAGGCTCGCGTTCAAACGCGCGATTGCGAGGGGAAGCACCAAGTGGAGCTGGACCGGTGGACAAGAACGTGAACCTGGAACGCGTGACGCCACTGGTTGATCCGAAACGCACCCTGCCTCGAGGACGCGGACCACTTCATGAGCGCGAGCGATCATTGTTCCCCGTGATCGAACACCGTGTCCTGAGCTTCGGACTTCACCAATCCCAAAGACAAGGACACGGTTGAAAGACAACTGTCAAAACTCATCACCCCTATTCACTTGGTACTTGCTCTGAGATTCAAAGTGGTATTAGCTCAATGTGCGTTCTGCGAGCGTTCGTCCGTCTTGTGCGAAGACGTGCGTCACACCCACGGAGGCTCGCAATGCACACCCGACCGAAGAAGCTCGTGCTATGCCTTGCCGTCGCGTTGTGTCTGGCACCCATCGCGATGATCTACAGCAACCACGTCCACAGCGCCGAACTCGCCTATGACCCATCCCGCGAACCCATCCGCGGCAGCGAAACGGCCCGCGTCGCGACCGCGCCGGACGTCCCCCCGCCGATCACGCGGAAATACGCCACGCGCGTGATCCTCGACGTCGAGGTACGGGAACATGTCCAGACGCTCGCCGATGGCGTCCAGTACATGTACTGGTCGTTCGGCGATGAGACCCCCGCGAAGTTCATCCGTGTGCGCGAAGGCGATCTCGTCGAGACCCACTTCAGCAACCACCCCGACAACCAGCTCGCCCACAATATCGATTTCCATGGTGCGACCGGGCCGGGCGGCGGCGGCGAGGCCTCGTTCGTCGCGCCGGGTCACTCGGCGGTGTTCACGTGGCGCGCCATGCGGCCAGGACTCTATCTCTACCACTGCGTCGCGGCGCCGGCCGGCCTGCACATCTCGAACGGCATGTACGGACTCATCCTCGTGGAGCCGCGCGAAGGGATGCCCAAGGTCGATCGCGAGTTCTACGTCTGTCAGGGCGAGTTCTATACCCAGGGGGCCTTCGGCGAGCCCGGTCTGCAGGCTTTCTCCCAGGACAAGGCGCTCAAGGAAGAACCCGAGTACGTGGTCTTCAATGGCCGCGTCGGCGCACTCATGGGGGACCACGCGCTCAGGGCACACGCGGGCGAGAAGATCCGGCTCTATCTCGGAAACGCCGGGCCCTCGCTCGTGTCCTCATTCCACATCGTCGGCGAGATCTTCGACAGTGTCTACGGCGAAGGCGGCATCGACGCGAACCAGCACAACGTCCAGACGACGTTGGTTCCGGTGGGCGGCTCGGCGATGGCGGAGTTCGAGGTTGACGTGCCGGGGCCGTACACGCTCGTGGACCATTCCATGTTCCGTGCGTTCAACAAGGGCTGCATGGGCCAGCTCGTGGTCGACGGGGTGGACAAACCCTCGATCTACACGGGACAGACCTCGCTCCAGGCCTATGATCCCGGCACCCATCTGGACCGCGGCCAGGAAGCCACGAGTGGGAACGCGCCGACGCCGACCCCGCTGTCCATGCCGGAGCTCATGGCGGAAGGCGGCCGGGTCTACTCCAGCATCTGCATCACCTGTCATCAGCTGGACGGGAAGGGGCTGCCCGGCGTGTTCCCGCCGCTCGCACATTCCGACTTCCTGATGGCGGACAAGCAGCGTGCCTTGGGCGTGCTGATGCATGGCTTGAAGGGCAAGGTCGTGGTGAACGGCCAGACCTTCGAGTCCGAGATGCCTCAGCTCCCACTGACCGATTCGCAGATCGCCGGTGCCTTGACCTATGTGCGCAACAGTTGGGGCAACAAGGGAGACATGGTCACCGTGGCTGAGGTCGCGGCGATTCGTGCGGGAACGAAGCACCGCGCCAGTCCCGTGCTCGCTGCGAACGAGCGGCATGCAGCCAACAACACCCACGCGCCTCGTGGCGGCGCTCACAAGTGAACTGCGCTCCGTGCATGCACACGGGGATCGTGCGCGTGGTGATCGGTCTGGCGGTCAGCACGGTACTGCTGGCCGCCGGACTGACTCCGGTCGCCTGTGCGCACCCGGAGGATGGAGACATGATCCGCGTTCCAGGCGGCGCGTATCGGCCGTTCTTCAGGGGGCGCAACGGCGCACGGTCGATTCCAGTCGGCGCCTTCCTGCTCGATCGCGAACCGGTCACCCGAGCCCATTTTGCAGCATTCCTGGCGCACGCGGCTGGCTGGCGCAAAGCCCAGGTGTCGCCGTTGTTCGCCGAACCCGGGTATCTCGAAGACTGGACGAGTGACCGCCCTGCGATCGCGCAGGAGCACGCTGCCGTGACGAACGTGTCGTGGTTCGCCGCCAGGGCGTATTGCGAGTGCGAGGGCAAGAGACTACCGACGCAGGCCGAATGGGAATGGGCGGCGTCAGGAGCACAGCCGGAGCCCTCAGCCATCCGCGTCGCCAGCGCTCGCCGTACACCGCATGGCGGGGCGACGCATGGCGTGCTTCGCTTCGCCATGGGACACCCCGGCGTGTCGGGCCTTGCGGTCGGTGAGATCTGGGAGTGGACCGAGGACTTTGATGTTCCGCTCGTCTCCAACCCCTCCGCGAATGAGTCCTCGTCGAGTCTGTTCTGCGGCGATGGCTTCCGTGCGACCAACGCCCACGACTATGCCGGCTTCCTGCGGTTCTCGTTCCGCAGCAGTCTCAAGGCCAGTTACGCGCTCCGGAATCTCGGATTCCGGTGTGCACAATCGCCTCCCGGAGGTGAACGATGAGACCGGGACCGTGCTGTGGAGCACTGATCACCGCGGCCGTTGTGCTGACGGCCGGAGCTTCGCGCCTGGATCACATCGCCGGCGTACCGCAGCGGCCGGCGACCACCGCTTCCGTCTTGAGCATCACGATGGAAGGGAACGATCACTCGCTCCATCAACTCCGTTCCGTCTGGACCGATGACCGTGGTAAACGTCTCACGCTGCACGACCTGCGCGGCTCCACGCTAGTGCTGGCCATGGTGTTCACACGCTGTCCGAGATCGTGCCCGACGCTCGTCCACGACCTGAAGCAAGTGGAAGCCGCCCTGCCGGCCGATGTCCGCGCCCGAACGCGATTCGTCCTGATCACGATCGACCCGCTGCACGACACCGCTGCCGCGCTGCGCGAGTTCCGCCGGCACATGGGCTTGGACGAGCACCACTGGACACTCCTGCGCGGCAGCGACTCCGACACTCGTGAACTGGCCGCAGTACTGGGGTTCGCCTACGGCAAGGGAAACGGCATCGACTACACCCACTCGAGCCTGGTCACGGTGCTCGATCCGGGCGGTGTGGTCACGCACCAGCAGACGTCCGTCGGGACCGATCCCGCGCGGCTGCTCGCCGCGCTCGAGAGCGAAGTGCACTGATCGCGGGCTGCATCAAGGGTGTCGCTGCTGCTCGCGTGCCAGCGGGTCACTCCGGATTTCGATGCGACGCCTGGTCCCGGAACGCCCCCGGCCACCAGTTCCAGCGCCCGGCCAGTTGCAGCAGCGCCGGTCCGATCACCATGCGCACGAGGGTGGCGTCGATCAGCACGGCGACTGCCAGTGCGAAGCCCAGCATCTTCGTGATCAGGAAGTCCCCGAGCGCGAATGCCGTGAACACCACCAGCATGATGGCCGCCGCACTGGTGATCACCTGTGCGGTGGTGCCGAGCGCCTCGATGATCGCCTCGCGGTCGTTCATGCCGCCGAGCCGGCACTCCTGCACGCGTGTCATCAGGAACACCTCGTAGTCCATGCTGAGCCCGAACACGATGCAGAACACCATCACCGGGAGCGACGAGAACACCGCGCCGAGCGGCTCGGCGAGTCCGAATGCGGCCGCGCCGTGGCCTTCCTGGAAGACCAGCACCACCGCGCCGAACGTCGCGGCCACGGTCAGTAGGTTGAGCGCGACGGCCTTCAGCGGCACCAGCACCGAACGGAATCCAAGGAACAACGCGATCAGGGTGCCACTCACGATCAGCACGACGACCTGCCAGAACCGGCCCGAGACGGCGTCCTGATAGTCGGCGTTGAACGCCGGCAGTCCGCCCACCCGTGTGCGCAGGCCGGGCACGCCGATGCGTGAAGCGGCGGTCGCGCGCAACTC
>JANNWR010000410.1:0-2885 GCA_031408715.1 bacterium | reverse complement strand
CGCAGACCGGCCTACTTCAGATGCACCACTGTGCGGACGAACTGTTCACCGCCGACGGCGAGCCGGGCGAAGTAGAGCCCGGGCGGGACGGCATGCTCCTGCTGATCGGACCCATTCCACATGAAGCGATGCGTCCCGGCTGCCAGCGCCCCGTGCGCGAGCACACGCACACGGCGTCCGTCGACCGAGTAGATCGCGAGTTCGGCCTCCCCAGCTTGCGCCAAGGCGAAGGTCACCACCGCATCGCCGCGCGAGGGGTTGGGGGCGGGCGCGAACAACAACGTGTGCTCTGGCGCGGCGGCGGCGCGGCCGAAGACCCACTCGGACTCCGCCAACGGCCGGTTCGCAGCATCGCGCGCCTCGGCAAGGACGAGACTGAGCGCAGGATCCCCCGCGCACCGGGCGCGGAACGTCGCCCGCACCAGATCGCCGGCACCGCTCAGGCCGTGTGCGCGCGCGCCGAGCAGCGCCACATCGAACGCGCCCGGCCGCGTCGAGAGGACGGCGCCCTGCTGCGACTCGATCCAACCGGCACTCTCGACCGAGAGCAGTTCGGCGACCGCAGAGTCGAAGTGGATCTCGGCGGACAGTCCCTGCAAGCGGCCCTGTGCTTCGATGCTCACGACCGAAGTGAACGTCTGCCCCGCTTCGACCCGCGCGGGGGCATCGACCCAGAAACGCTCGGGCTCGCTCGCAGCTTTTCGCGCCGCGTCCGCACGCGCGACGCGCAGTGCGGGGGCAGACACCTCGCCGTAGTTCGTCGCGAACACGATGAGGTCTTCGAAGTCGATACGCCCGTCCGTGAACGGACGCGAGGTCAGCGCGAGGTCCGTGGTCGGGCCGACATCGAGATAGGAGACATTGTTCGTGGTCAGCGCGCTGCCGCTGATTCCATAGAACGCGCCGAGCAACGAAACATCTGCATCGCTGACGAGATTGTCGCCCTGACCGGCCACGAGCCCATTGGAGACGTCCCCCAGCGCATAGCCGGGGGCGGGTGCGGTCTTGTTCGAGACCGCGGACACCTGACCGAACGAGTTCTTGAGGAACACCACGTAGGACCACGCATCGCGCGTCGCGGGCTCGTCGGTCTGGCCGCTCGCCGTCAGCGCCGTCAGCACCCAGGGCGGGCCGGGCGGATAACTCGGGGTCGGGGGCTGCACACCGCCGGCGTCGTCATATCGTGGATAGCCACCGAACGGCGCCCGGTAGATCTCGGCGACCGCGGCGAATGCGCTCGGCGTGAACGAGACCTGGATGCGGGACGTCCCATCGGCATCGTTGCCACTGGTGAGCCGCACCGCTGCGAGGTCGCCCACTGCCGCCGGCACGCCCTCCACCGTCAGCGTCCAGGGCCGCGTGCCGGCGCAACCGGCAGCGTCGGTGGCCGTCACGGTGAAGCTGCTCACGCCACTGGCGAACGACGTGCCCGACAGCAGCCCACCCGCGGCAAGCGTGAGACCCGGGGGCAGCCCGCCCGAAGTGACGGCGTAGGTATAGGGAGCGATGCCACCGGTCGCAGAAAGCGCCTGCGCGTAGGGCGCGGCGGCCTGCGCGCTCGGCAGCACGCCAGGTGCGAGCGCGATGGCCGGACAGGTCACGCTGAAGGCGTTGCTCGTGACCGGCGAAAGCGCCCCGCTCGACGCGGTCAGCTGCTTGCTTCCGGCGAAGTTCACCGACAACGCGGAGAACGTCGCGATTCCGGCGCCATCGGTGAACACAGCACCCCCGCCACTGAGCGAACCCGTTCCCACGAGCGCGAGCGACACGCTCTCACCCGGGACGGGATTCGCGAACGCATCGAGGATGCGCACACGCACGGCAGGTGCCATGACGGCACCCCGCAGCATGTCACTCGGCTGCACCGTGAATGCGATGGAACTCGGTGCCGCTGGCGCGATGGCGATGCTGAACGCTCGCGTGGCGGTATCGCCGAGGGCGTCGGTCACGAGCACGATGAAGTCGGACGGCCCTGCGACCGTCGCAGTGCCGGCGAGCGCTCCGGTCGGCCCGTCCAGCGTGATGCCGCCGGGCAGCGCGCCCGCAGCGAGCGTCCACGTATAGGGTGTGGAGCCGAGGTCCGCGACAACGGCCGAAGCGTAGGCAACCCCTGCTGTCCCGCTGGGCAATGACGGAGTCACGATCTGGAGCGGAAACGCGCGCGCGCCCGAAGCCACGCTCAGCGCACACGCGGCGGCAAGCAACACGCCCCATGGCACGTGAACGGACGACGACAGCTTTCGGTCAGCGCAGCGCGTGAGCATGAGCAGGATGTCCTGGATGATGGGCGCGGCGAGGGCCGCACAGAACAATCACCACATGGTCCGAACCGCCGACGGAGGGGGGGTGGCGGCGAACCTCGTGTTGATACGGTCAACGGGGCAACTGCATCCCGAACAATATGATACAGGGACGTCAGGGCGAGTCCAATGAAAATGCGGCCCTTGGACTCCCCGAGACCGGTGTTGCCGGATGACAGCCATGCGGAGTGCCGCCCCCCGGCAGACGTATTGCGGGCCGCGACTCCGGCGCTCGGGTGGACCGCGGTCGGACGTCCGCGGAGCAGCCTGGGTGCGTGGCCCCAGATCGAAGTTCGACACCCGGGGCCACCTGAATCGGTGCCGACGGGCGTACTCGGACAGGCAGATCACCCACGGCCGGCGCGGGCCCGTCCGGGGGCCGCACCCCGCACCTGGCACCCTTCGCTCCAAGCTCAGAGTCGACGTGCATCCTTCGGCTGGCCCCGCTAGACTGCGAGGCATGCCGATCCTTCCGCTCAACTATCACCATCTGCGCTATTTCTGGATGGTCGCCCGCGAGGGCAGCGTGCGCCGCGCCGCCGAGCGCATGCACGTCTCGCAACCGACCGTCTCGGCACAGGTGAG
>JANNWR010000409.1:0-9941 GCA_031408715.1 bacterium | reverse complement strand
ATGCACACCAGTGTCCCGCCGTGGATCAGGAACGAGCTCAGCGGTCCGCCTCCATGCGAACGAAGAGACTCCCCGGCGGCGCGGTCGCTTGACGTCGTGCGGCACCGGGGTGCGACATCGCGAGCATCCATGCCCGCGAGAGCAGCATGCGCAGCATCATGTGCAAAAGTGTCACTCGGCGCGCCGTGGCGTCAAGGCCGCAACGCAGCGTTCCGATGGTGCCACTTGCCGATAGCCCACCGTCGGCGCGAGGTTCGATCGCGCACGCATGCGCTCGCAACAGGAACGGCGGCACTCAGCGGACATCGCGGGTACCGAACAGAACGGGCGCGACCGGCGTACCGACCGCGCCCGCAACTGCGTGCGAACAGGTGGACTGGCTTCAGTTCCCCAGCGAGAGCGTCGTGCCCACGAGGATGTGATTCGTCGCCACGAAGGTCGCTTCGTCACTCTTGCCCCAGACGCGTGCCTGATAGAGCCCGTACACCGACACCAGCCGCGAGACGCGCACGAGGACGCCCGGGGTGGCGTACATCGACTTCATCGCGGAGTGGGCTGCCTCGCTGGCCTGCGCGGACACATCGCTGCCGTGCGCCGAGTAGTTGACCTGGGCCAGCAGAGTCACGCGCGCGAGCGGCGCCCAGCCGCTCGACAAGCCAGCCTGCACCTCGTTGCCGACCTGGTAGTCGTCCGTGCCCTTGGTGTTCCAGCGCGCCAGCACGCTCGCGGTGAGCGGCAGCACACCCTTGCCCGGCAGCGACTGCGACACCAGCGCGCCGGCGATCCAGTCGAGCGAACCGCTGCCCGGCCGCGCGGACGGCTCGAGCGTGGACTCGAAGCCGAAGTTGTTGCGCGCTTCGTCGTCCAGATGGGTCTTGCCCGTGGGCAGCTTGGCACCGCCCTGCAGTGTCACGGCCGGCAGGCCTTCGCGGTGCAACACGCGGTACTGGCCGATCACTGTGGCGTCGGCGAAACCCTGGAACTTCCAGCTGTCGAGGAACAGCGGATTGAACACGGGCGTGTGCCGCAGCCAGTGCCGGTGCTCTCGATCGATGTAGGGCAGCGTGGCAGTCAGGCGCAGGTCGTCATTGATGCGCAGCCGGCCTTCGGCCACCCATGAGCGCGTGCGCGTGTACAGCTCGACTTCCCCGTGGCTCTCGGCACCCGCGATGACCTCCGCGAGATCGGTCTTCGCCGTGCCACTCCAGAGTTGGTCTTGCGTGACGTTCTGGAAGCGCAGGTCGAACGCGAAGCGCTTGGCACTGGCCCCGAAGCCATCGCGCACCAGCGGGCAGCCTTCCGCGCCACAGGTGGCGTGCGCGCGCGCGGGGACGAACAACGCCGAGGCGAGCAACACCGCGGCCAGCATCGGTACCGAACGCATGAAGGGCGACCCTTTCTAGTGGAGAACGGTGAAACGCCGCACGAACGCGCGGCCGCCGGCTTGCAACACGGCGAAGTAGAGACCCGGCCGGGCGGCCCAGGCGGCCGGCGAGAACTCGAACGACTGCCGGCCCGCCGCAAACGTGTTATCGGCCAGTCGCGCGATTTCGCGACCCTGGAGGTCCACGACCGCGAGCCGGGCATGGCCGGCCGCCGGAAGCGTGAACGACAACTGTCCCACACCGCGGACGGGATCCGGCGTGACGGGAGCAAACGACAACGCGGCGTTCGCCGGAACACTGGCTGAGACCAGCTCGACCTTGGCGCTGTCGATCGCGGTCCCCCACTGCGAGGCATCGAGCCCCGCGAAACGCACGGTGGTGCTGGCCGTGTTCGCCGTGAAATCGAGCGTGTGCTCCGCCCATGCCATGTCCCAGTGCCAGGCGGGCGTGTTGTCGAACGTGAGGTCCTGCTGCACCGGTCCGGCATTGACGCGCAGATGCTTGATCGTCGGCAACGAGAACGGCTCGCCCGAGACCCAGAACGTCAGCCGGTAGGTCGCACCCGGCGCCGAGGCGAATGTCTGCTGGATGCTACCGGGCACCAAGTTCGTGCTGCCGCCGCGGTTGTCGCTCAGGTTGACGCTGCGTGTGCCGGAGAGCGGCACCCAGTAGACGTCCGAGATCAGCACGATCGTTCCCGAACTCACCGTCCAGCCCGGCAGTGCGGTGCTGCCCGCACCGAGCGCGAGAATCGCAGCGAGCGGCGGGATGGCGGGACCGGACTCGAAGTTGCCGTTCACCAGTATCTGCGCGTGCGCGCGCGGCACGCACAGCGTCAGTGTGAGCAGCGACGTGAGCATGAATATGGCGCGCGGGCGCGAGCAGCGCATGGCGGGCTCCGGGGGTGCGGGTCAGGCGACTCCTGTGACTCGGGGACCACGAGCATAGGCCGCCGATCGGACCAGGTCCATGCCTGAGCGGCCTGAGCGGTCAGGCTCGGACAAGGGCTGTTCAGAACCGCTTCACAGCGGGCCCACCTGCGATGCTCCCGAAACTGGACGTGTTGCACCGCAAGCGGTTAGCCGCCGACGCTGCGACGCCGGGTTGCCGGAGGGCGCCGCGCCGCCCGATCGCTTCACACGCAGGTCGTGCGCGTAAGGGGGTGGTCGGGACGGCAACGGGCCCAAGCGTCACATGCCGAGCGGCGCCGACGAGCCGGGCCTCATGAAGTAGCGCCAGCCACGAGCACGGGCGGAATGGCTCCCGCCTCGGGCGCATCAGATCCCCGAGCCGTCCCCCTCCTATTGCGTCCTCGTCGGAACCCCTTGCGGCCGGTTACGCTGTCTGCATGGCACTCGGCCTCTCCCCACACTCCGGCCTCGCCGCAGAGATCTTCCCCGCATGCGATCCGCTGCGCGCGCTCGCGGACCTGCCGGGCGCGTTCACGCTGCGCTCTTCGCTGCCCGACTCCCACTCCGGCGAGCGGCGCGCGCGCTGGACGTTGTTCGGCGCCGAACCGTTCGCGCAGTTCCGTGGCGGCAAGACGCCAGTGGCGTTCGACACGTTCAGGGCCGCCGCACTCGAAGCCGGCGGCAACGAAGTCGCTCGTGCGCTGGGCGTGCCCTTCTGGGGCGGCGCGGTGGGCTACTGGTCGTATGATTACGGTCGCCGGCTCGAGCACATCCCGAACCGCGCGCTCGACGACACCGGGCTGCCGGACTTCGTGATGTCGCTCTACGATGTCGTGGGCGCGTACGACCACGACACCGCGCGCACGTGGCTCTTCTCGAGCGGTCTGGCCGCGCCCGGCCCCGAGCGCGCGACACGCGCACGTATGCGGCTCGACAAGTTCCGCGCACGACTCGAGCGCACGAGACCGCATGCGGTGCCGCGCGCCCCCGAGCGTGTGCGTCGTGCGGCGCGCAGCACGTTCAGCGCCGACGGCTACCGGCGCGCGGTCGACGACGTGCGCGACGCCATCCGGCGTGGCGATATCTTCCAGGCCAACCTGTCACAGCGCTGGCGGCTCGAACTGCCCGACGCGACCGACCATGTGCTGGCGTTCGATGAGGCGCTGCGGTCGCATTCGCCGTCCCCGTTCGCGGCCACCCTGGCGCTGGGCGATCACACCGTGCTGTCGGCGAGCCCGGAGCTGTTCCTGCGCCGGCGCGGCCAGGCAATCGAAACGCGGCCGATCAAGGGCACGCGGCCCCGCGGGGCTGATACCGCGTCCGACGTCGCGCTGGCCGCGGAGTTGCAAGCCAGTGCCAAAGACCTTGCCGAGAACGTCATGATCGTCGACGTGTTGCGCAACGACCTGGGCCGCGTGTGCGAGACCGGCAGCGTGCGTGTGCCCGAACTTTGCGCGCTCGAGCGCTTCCCGCAGGTGTGGCACTTGACCAGCACGGTGACCGGCCGGTTGCGCGCCGGGCTCGGGGCGTTCGATCTGCTGCACGCCTGCTTCCCGGGCGGCTCGATCACGGGTGCGCCCAAGATCCGTGCGATGGAGGTGCTCGAATCGATCGAGCCGGTGCGTCGGCATCTGTACACCGGCGCGATCGGCTGGATCGGCTGGGACGGAGATGCTGACTGGAGCATCGCCATCCGCACCGCGGTCGCGACACGCGACGGGATCTCCTGGAACGCCGGCGGCGGGATCACGGCCGACAGCGACCCCGATGAGGAATACCGCGAATCGCTCGCCAAGGCGGTCGGCATGAAGGCCGCGCTTGGAAGCGTGCTGGGCGACATCCGGCTGGACTGAGCACTGGCCGGCACCGCCCCGACACACGCCACCGAGGCGTGTGCCCGCCCGCCGCTCGCACCTGCCCCACCGCACGCGCTAGTGTCGCGCGCATGAACCTGCCTCTCCCCCCGGGTGCGCGTGTCCCCGACCGCCATGTCTGGCTGAACGGCCAACTCGTGCGCGGCGAGCAGGCAGCTATCAGCGTGTTCGACCGCGGCGCGCGAGATGGCGGCGCGATCTTCGAGACGCTGCGCGTTTATGGAGGAGCGCCGTTCGCGTGGGACCGCCACATGGAGCGCCTGGTGCTGTCGGCGGCCGAGCTGGGATTCCCCGTGCCGCCTGCGCCGTCACGCTTGCGCGAGGCGGTGGCCGAAGTGCTGGCGGCCGAAGCGCTGCGCGACGCGGTGGTGCGCATCACAGTGACTCGCGGCATCCCGGGCGGCCGGCCAGTGCGCACCGGAGCGTGGGTCGAAGCGGAAGCGCTGGGCGGGCGGCTGTGGGCAGGCAAGCGGACGGCGCATTCCCAGGACGGCGGCCCGGCGGGCGCGCGCGTCATCGTGTCGCAGACCGCGTTCGGTGCAGGCTGGATCGCGCGGCACAAGACCACGAGCCGGCTGGCGTGGGACCTGGCGCGCGAGGAAGCACGGGCGGCGGGCGCGGACGAAGCGCTGCTCGTGAGTAGTACCGGCGAAGTGCTCGAGGGCGCGGCCAGCAACCTGTTCGTGGTGCTGCCGGGCGGCGATGTGGTCACGCCGCCGCTCGCGGCCGACGTCCTGCCCGGGGTGACGCGAGCGATCGTACTGCTGCTGTGCGCCGAGCTGGGCATCGTCGCTCGCGAAGCGGTGGTGCGGCTCGACTCGCTGCACTTGGCCGACGAGGTCTTCCTCACGAACTCCGTGCAGGAGGTGCTGCCCGTGGCGTCGGTCGCCGGCCGGGCGGTCCCCGCGCGTGCGACTTCGCTGCGGCTGCTCGCGGCCTACCAGCGGGCTGTGGCAGCCGCGACGCAGTTGTAGCGCCGCCGAGCCGGCTCGCACGGCCGTCACGCGACTGCCAGCTGCATGACCATCCGTCATCCGTCTGCCACTCCTGCTGCACTGTGGCGTGCGCTCATCGCGCCGGTGAGCATGACTTCGACCCCGGGACTGTGCGCTCCCGGACGCGCGGGCCGATACTCCATGCAGCCTGCGCGGCGGCGTGCGCGTTGCGCGGGCGGGTTGCGCGGGCTGGGTGCGGGCCCCCAGCCGAAGTGCGGGCAACTCGGTGTGATCCGGCGACGTATCCCGTGGCACACACGATGCACCTATTCCGATGAAGAGGACGGAGCGGCCCGCCGGGCGGCAACCCGGCACGGCACGCTCCCCCGAGCGAGGGTGCGATGCAGGTCAAGGGCGGACGACTCGAACTCCTGGTGCCGCACATGCTGCGTGGGCAGCTGCTGCGGCCGGGTTTCGTCCGCCTGAGCCTGCGACTGGGGCTCACCCGCCAGATGCCCGCGTGGGCGAAGCTCCAGTTCACGAACAACGGCATCACCGCGCGCGACCTGGACCATGTGCTCGGCCGGATCACCGGCCTGGAGTCGTGGGTCGACGAGTGGGAGGCCCTCGGCCTGCGCCACGACCTTGCGGGCCACGAAGCGCTGGAGGCAGGCAACACGCGCGCGGCCGGCCAGCACTTCCTGTGGGCGAGCGCGTCCTACAACTTTGCGCAGTACGTCGTGTTCATGGAACCCGCGCGCAAACTGCAGCTGCACGAACGCTGCGTGGCGAGCTACAGCGCGGCCGGTCCGCACCTCGAGTACCTCATTCGGCCGTTCGAGGTCGAGTTCCGCAAGCGTCCGGTGAAGGGTGCACTGCGCCTGCCGCAGGGCGAGGGGCCGCACCCGGTGGTGGTGATCTTCAACGGCACGAACGGTGTGAAGGAAGAACTGCACGCCTGGTCGGAGCCCTACCTTGAACGCGGCATCGCCACGATCACGCTCGATGGCCCGGGTCTCGGTCAGACGTTCCACCGTCTGGGCACCGTGGCCGAACCACGACCGCTCGGCGTGGCGATCATGAACCACATCGAGTCGATGCCCGAACTCGACTCCGACGCCGTGGCCTACATGGGGCTGTCGCTGGGCGGCTACGCCGCCATCAAGATGGCGTCGCACGACAAGCGCGTGCGCTGCGTGGCCGCAGTGAGCCCGCCGTTCTCGGTCGACGTGTACTGGAACGTGACGTTGTTCTCGATGCGCAAGGAACTGGCGAACCTCTACCAGATGAGCATCGGCGAGATGGATCGCTTCATCCCGCGCATCACGCTCGAACACACACTGCCCGACCTGACGGTTCCGCTCATGCTGGCCGGCGGCGGACACGACATGATCACGCCCGGCGAGGAAGCGCAGCGCATCTTCACCACCGCGCGCGGCGAACGCGAGCTGGTGTATTACCCGCGCGGCGCGCACGAGTGCTTCAATGTGCTCGCCGACTTGCGTCCACGCATGACCGGGTGGGTCGCGCAGCAGCTCTCGAAACATCGTGCCGCGCCGCCGCCGCGTCCCAAGCGCGCCGGGCCGGACCCGCGCGATGCCATGTTCACGGCTGGTGAAGCGGTCGATCCGGACTTCGCCGACGACCTGATGGGCGAAGGTCACCGCCGCGAGTGGCACGAGCACCGGGCCGCGCCGTCGCTGGGCGCGCGCTTCAGCTGGCCATGGTCCGCCGAACGGCAGGTGCAGGTCATGCACCAGACCGCACACGGCACGACCGCGGTGGCGGTTCAGGCGGTGACGGCGTCCAGTGCCTGGCGCACGCGAACCGAGAGTTCACGCGGCGTGTAAGGCTTGTTCAGGAGCGGCCAATCACTGTGCCGCGCCTGCCGAAGCGCCAGCGCGGCATCGGAATAGCCCGACATCAGCAGCACGCGTGTCCCGGGGCGAGACTTCAGGATGTGCTCGGCCAGTTCGAGACCGTCCATGCCCGGCATCATGATGTCAGTGAGCAGCAGGTCGATGTTCCCTTGCCAGCCCGTGGCGCATGCGAGTGCCGCGACGCCATCGGCGGCCTGGAGCACGTGGAAACCGGCCTGTTCGAGCGAGCGCACCGCGAGTTCGCGCACCAGCGGCTCGTCCTCGGCCACCAGCACGGTGCTCTTGCCACGCGGCGTTGCCTCCAGCCTGGAACTTGGCGGGACATCGTGCGTCCCCTTGCCGCGCGGCAGCAGCACGATGAACGTCGTGCCCTCGCCGGGCCGCGACTCGAACTCGATGTGGCCGCCACTCTGGAGGACGATGCCGTGACAGGTGGCCAGGCCGAGGCCGGTGCCCTGCCCGCCAGTCTTGGTGGTGAAGAACGGCTCGAACAGGTGCTCGCGGACCTCGTCTGGGACACCGTGGCCATTGTCGCGTACGCGCAGTTCGACGTAGTCACCCGCTGGCAGCATGCCGGCGGCGGTCGGTCGGCCCTGCGACAGCGTCAGGTTGGTCGCTGCGATCTCGAGCGCACCGCCCCCGGGCATGGCGTCACGGGCATTGATGGCGAGATTCATGATGACCTGATCCAACTGGGTCGGGTCGGCATGCACAGGCCACAACCCGGGCGCCAACCGCAGGCTGAGCCGCACGCTGTCGCCGAGCACGGGGCGCAGCAAGCCGCGCATGTCGTGGATGACAGCAACCAGATCGACATCGCGCAGTTGGATGACCTGCTTGCGAGCGAATGCGAGCAGACGGCGGGTCAGGTCAGCCGCGCGGTCGCCTGCGCGCAGGGCTTCACCGAGCTCGCGACGGGCGGGATGGTCGGACGGCAAGGTGTCGAGCGCCATGGATGTGAAGCCGGTGATGGCGGTGAGCAGGTTGTTGAAGTCATGCGCCACTCCGCCCGCCAACTGGCCGACGCTCTCGATCCGCTGGGCGCGCACGAGTTGGGCCTCCAGCTGTTTGAGCTCGGTGACGTCGGTGGCGATGGTGCACGTGCCGGAGATCTCCCCCTCCGACGTGAACAAAGGCACTTTGTCGATCAGGAAGTTGTGTTCGCCGAGGGCTGACACGTTCAGTGTGACTTCGCGGCGGACCGGGCCGCGCTTCGTGAGCACCTCCGCCTCATGGCAATCGATCTGGCTGGCCGCTTCGGGCGTGAGTACGTCCCTCGCGGTGCGCCCCAACACCTGTTCGGCGGAGAGCCCCACCGCGCGCTCGAATTCTGGGTTGATGAGTAGGTAACGACCCTGCGCATCCTTCACATAGATGGCCGAGGTGGAGTGATCGAGGATGCTCCTCAACAGCATCTCGCTGCGACGGAGCTTCTCCTCGGCGTGCAGGCGCTCGAGCTCCGCTGCGGCACGTGCGGCGAAAATGCGCAGCATGGCCGCTGTGCGCGCCGGATGCAGGAATGGCGCGCGGTGCATCACGGTCAGCTGGCCGAACACCCGGCCGTCGCTGGCCACGAGCGGCGTGCCGGCATAGCTTTCGATCTGCAGTTCGACGAGGTAGTGGTCGTCCGGGAACACCTGCTGCACGCCCGACGGATAGAGACACGAACCGCGGCCCCAGAGCTCCCCGCAAGGCGTGCCAGCCAGGTCGTATTCGAAGGGCGGCGCAAGCTCGCCGTCGATGCTCAGCAAGGTGGTACGAACACGGCCCGGGTGCCCCTCGACGGGCTCAGCGACAAACGCGAAGTCCGCCTGCAGCACGGCGCTCAGGTGCGCGAGCATCGAGCGGAAGAATGTCTGCCCCGTGAAGGCCAGGACCGCACTCGTGGCTTCGAGTTCCGTGGCATCGAGTCTCAGTTCGGCGACATCGTGACGGAACTGGAGCTGGGTCTCGAGCTCGCGCACACGCGCGCGCAGTCTCGCGAGTTCGTCTGGGGCATTCACCGCGCCAGATTCAGCAGAGGTCAGGGCGGAATCCATGGGGTCCTTGAACGAGGCCGTGAGGATCGGTCCGTCGTGGAGAGTCGGGAGATTCCGCACCCGTGGCGACGCACTCTGCAGACTATCCGGTTCGGTGCACCTCTCACTCTAGTGCAGACATGCGCGCGAGCAAGCGGATTCTGTTCCCAACACGGCACGGGTGCCACGGGCGTTCAGGACTCGTTCAGGTCCAGCGAGAACTGCGAGCGGTCATCCGCGACCGACTCTCGAATGCGAATGTGTCGCGTGACACACAACGCGCCGCGTCAGGCGCGATCGCGCTCCGGCGCCGGCGTCGCGACACGGCTCGAGCGCTTGCTGTGATACATCTGCCGGTCGGCTTCGTTCAACAACTCGCCGGCCGTCATCGCACCGTCCCACTCGACCACTCCGAGCGATACGCCGCTGTCGTATGCCGCTCGGCTGCGGAATGTTTCGGCAATGCGGTGCGCCAGGACCTCGGCGCCGGTGCGCTCGGCCAGCACGATGAGCACGAACTCATCGCCGCCGACCCGGTAACCGCTGTCGGTACCGTCGCGCGAGCATTGTCGCGCAGCGTAGGCCACCGCACGCAACGTCTCATCCCCCGCGGCGTGGCCGAAGCGATCGTTCACCCGCTTCAGGTCGTCCACATCCATGTAGAGCAGCGCCAGCGGATGATCGAGCCGGCGTGAGCGCAGCATGGTGCGCGCCAGCTCGCGTTCGAGCGCGCGCCGATTGCCGAGCCCGGTGAGCGGATCGGTGAGCGTGAGGGCTTCGAGATCGGCGAGGTGGCGTGAAGCCGTCTCACGCTCGCGGCGCAGCAGCACGATGATCCAGACGCCGAATGCGACCGCGATGGCGGACGCCACGCTCGAAGACCAAGTCTCGCGGGGCGATCGCGACCACTCGCCAGTCTCGTAGCGTGCCGTGAGCCA
>JANNWR010000408.1:0-38980 GCA_031408715.1 bacterium | reverse complement strand
TGGGCCGGACTGGCCCGCGTCATCCGTGGCATGGTGTTGTCGCTGCGTCAGGCGGAATATGTGCTCGCCGCGCAGGCGATGGGGGCGTCCGATCTGCGCATCATCCTGCGGCACATCCTGCCCAACACGCTGTCGTTCACGATCGTCGCCGCCACGGTGGCGGTGCCGGGCTATATCCTGGGTGAGGTCTTCCTGAGTTTCCTCGGAGTCGGTGTGCAGCCGCCCGCGGCGAGTTGGGGCAACATGCTGAACGCGGCGCGCAGCCAGCGCGTGCTGACGTCGTTCCCGTGGATGCTGCTGGCGCCCGGACTGGCGATCTTCCTGACGGTGATGGCATTCAACTTCTTCGGCGATGGGTTGCGGGACGCGCTCGACCCACGCCGGACCCCGGGGGGCAAGGGATGAACGAGCCGCTGCTGGAAGTGCGCGAGCTGCAGACGCACTTCTTCACCGACGACGGAGTCGTGCGGGCCGTCGATGGCGTGTCGTACGCCATCGGTGCCGGCGAGACGCTGGCGGTGGTGGGAGAATCGGGCAGTGGCAAGAGTGTCACGGCGCTCAGCATCCTGCGCCTGATCGCAACTCCGCCGGGGCGCATCGTCGGGGGCTCGATCCAGTTCCGGGGCCGGGACCTGCTGGCATTGTCGGATGCCGAGATGCGCGCCATTCGCGGCAAGCAGATCTCGATGATCTTCCAGGAGCCCATGACCAGCCTGAACCCGGTGCTCAGCTGCGGCGAGCAGATCATCGAGGTCGTCATGCTGCACGAGCGGCTGCCGCGCCGGGTCGCGCGCGAACGCGCCATCGAGATGCTCCGGCTGGTGGGCATCCCGGCCCCGGAGCAGCGTGTCGACGAGTACCCGCACCAGATGAGCGGTGGCATGCGCCAGCGGGTCATGATCGCCATGGCGCTGGCCTGTCGCCCCGCGCTCCTGATCGCGGATGAACCGACGACCGCGCTCGACGTCACGATCCAGGCGCAGATCCTCGACCTGTTGCAACGCCTGCGACGCGAACTGGGCATGGCGGTGCTGCTCATCACGCACGACCTCGGAGTGGTGGCCGAGACCGCCGACCGCGTCGCGGTGATGTATGCCGGCCAGGTGGTCGAGTACTGCACCGTGCGCGAGACGTTCCGTTCCACGCGTCATCCTTACACCGCCGGTTTGCTGGCATCACTGCCCAAGCTGGGCGCCGAGTCCGAGCGGCTGCGCGTCATCCCGGGAAACGTGCCGAACCCGGCGCACTTCCCGCCCGGCTGCCGGTTCCACCCGCGCTGTCCGATCGCGGTGGAGCGCTGCCGAACGGAAGTGCCGGCCTTGCGGGACGTCGGCGGCGGGCATCTGGCGCGTTGCTTCCGCGCCGTGGAGATCGCCTCGGGCGCGGTCGACCCCGTGGCCGTGGACGGGGGTAAGCGTGGCTGAGCCCCTGCTGAGTGTGCGCGGACTCTCGAAGCACTTTCCGATCCGGAGCGGGTTGTTCGGGCGGGTGTCCGGACAGGTCAAGGCGGTCGATGGTGTGTCTTTCGATCTGGCGGCCGGTGAGACACTCGGCCTCGTGGGGGAGAGCGGCTGCGGCAAGACCACCACCGGACGCTGCCTGCTGCGGCTGATCGAACCCACTTCCGGCGAGATCCGTTTCGAGGGCCGTGATGTGACTCGGCTCGGCAAACGTGAGTTGCGCGGGCTGCGGCGCCAGATGCAGATCGTCTTCCAGGATCCGTACTCGAGCCTGAACCCGCGCCTCACGATCGGCAGCATGCTCAGCGAGCCGCTCGAGATCCACGGGCTGGCCCGGGGCGATGCGGCGCGTCGGCGGGTCGCGGAACTGCTCGAAACGGTCGGCCTCTCGCCGGAACATGCGCGGCGTTACCCGCACGAGTTCTCGGGCGGGCAGCGTCAGCGTCTGGGCATCGCGCGAGCGCTGGCCGTGAGCCCCAAACTCCTGGTGCTGGACGAGCCGGTGTCGGCACTGGACGTCTCGATCCAGGCACAGATCGTGAACCTGCTGCAGGACCTGCAGCGCGATCTCGGCCTGACGTACCTGTTCGTGGCGCATGACCTGTCCGTCGTGGAGCACATCAGCACGCGCGTGGCCGTCATGTACCTGGGGCGTATTGTCGAGATCGCCGACCGTGCCACGCTCTATCGCGAGCCGCGCCATCCCTACACACGCTCGCTGCTTTCGGCTGTGCCGGTCGCCGATCCCGATCGCCGCAGTCCACGGATCGTTCTCAAGGGAGATGTGCCGAGTCCCGCCAAACCACCCAGCGGCTGCCGTTTTCATCCGCGCTGCCCGCTGGCGGCCGAGCGCGGGGAGTTGGCGCGTTGTGCGAGCGACGAGCCGATGCTGCGCGAACTATCGCCGGGCCACTGGGTGTCCTGCCATCTGACCTGATGGGGGCGAAGTCCGTGCGGACCTGACGTGCGGTTGGACGGAACGCGCGTCTATTCGCGCGGAAGTGGTACCGAACTCGTGCAGCAGGTTGGTCCGGAGGGCGCATGCGTCCCGCTGACCTGCTGGTGAATGTGCCGCGGGTGCGTTGCGCCAGATGCCCCGAATTGCGTGCTTGTTCGGGCGAGGTTCCCCATCCGCGCAATGCCTGAGCGTGCAGGACGCGCGGCGTGACGCGCTTCGCAGCGTGGCGAGAGCGCTCTGGTGTGGCCGGCTGTCATGTATTCGCAGCGACATGCGGCTGGCGGGCGGTTGTTCGGGACTCTGGCATCGCGATTGCGATGCTCCATGGGTACGCACCGAGCGGCCGCCCACACGGCGACCGCACGATGCCACCACTCCAAGCAGCGCAGTTTGTGCTCCCTGTCCTTCTCGTGTTTGGCGGTCTGTGGGCTGATCCCCTATCGCGAGCGAAGGAGTCTTACGGACATGCACACGGTTGGTACGGGGAGCGATTTTTAGGGCCCTGGAACAGGCGGCGCCATAGCCATCGTGCTCTTCTCGCGCGTCCGCACACCAGGGCCCATGACAAGCAGCGACATCTCACCGCCTCCACGCTCACGCGTGGGGGCGGTTTTTGTCTGGCCCGTGCAGCGCTGCGCTCGATGTCACCAGCGTTGACCCGCGAACGGATGGGCGGTAGCTTCCGACGACTGTCCACGCACCCCGCGTGCGCCGAGGCAGGTCGCACGAACGGAGGCGCATGGAACCCCGCTCCACGGGACGCTCGTTGGGACTGGTCGAGACGTGCGGTTTCACCGCAGCTGTCGAGGCTGCGGACGCGATGACCAAGTCCGCCCGGGTCACGATCACTCGCTACGAGGTCACCCGCGGAGCGCTGGTCACGATCCTGGTCCGCGGCGAGCTCGCCGATGTCGAGGCAGCCGTGGCCGCGGGATCGGCCGCCGCCGCCGCCGTCGGGGACCTGCGCTGCGGTCATGTCATCCCGTCGCCGTCCCCAGAAATCGAAGCCGTACTGCTGTCCCAGCGCCACTCGGCGCCCTGACGCTGTTCCACTGCTAGCAGGAGGGGTCATGAACGAAGAAGCTCTGGGCCTGATCGAGACGCGTGGCTTCGTGGCCATGGTCGAAGCGTCGGATGCGATGGTGAAGGCCGCTCGTGTCACGTTGGTGGGCTACGAGAAGATCGGTGGCGGCTACGTGACCACAGTGGTCCGTGGGGACGTGGCTGCTGTGCGTGCGGCCACCGAGGCGGGAGCGGCCGCTGCAGCCAAGGTCGGCGAAGTGGTGTCGGTGCACGTCATCCCGCGTCCGCACGGCCAGCTCGAGGACGCGCTGCCGATCCGCCGAGCCGAGACCACGGGTGCGAAGAAGTAGCCATGATCCTCGCCAAGGTGCTGGGCACCGTGGTGAGCACGCGCAAGGATCCGGCGCTGACCGGGCTCAAGCTGCTGCTCGCACGCGAGGTCGATGCCGCATTCCAGCCTGCCGGTAACCAGGTCGTCGCCGTGGACGCCGTCGGTGCGGGTGTGGGTGAGATCGTGCTCATCGCGGCCGGTTCGTCCGCTCGCCTGACCGACGTCACCAAGGACCGGCCGGTCGACCACGTCATCTGCGGCATCGTGGACACCGTCGAGGTCGCGGGCACGGACGTGTATTCGAAGCGCGCGGGACTGCCGGCGTGAGCCGCCTGTGAGCCTCGACCCGACGCGCATCGGTGCGATCGTGGCGGAAGTGCTCGAACGGCTCGAGCGCGATCCGAACGATCCCGCCTCGGCGCGGCCGCTCGGGATCCACGTCACGCTCGACGATGCCGTCGAGGCCGCCCGGCGCTCGTTCGAGGCGTGGCGGGACACACCACTCGAGGTTCGCGGCCGGGTCATCGCCGCGATTCGCGATACCATTCTGGCGAGTGCAGAGATCCTGGCCCGATTGGCGGTCGAGGAGACCGGGCTGGGGCGCGTCGAGGACAAGATCCTCAAGAACCGACTGGTCGCCGAGAAGACTCCGGGGACCGAGGACCTCGATCCGGTGGCGTGGACCGGGGATCATGGTCTGACGCTCATGGAACGCGCACCCTACGGGGTGATCGCAGTCATCACCCCGGTCACGAACCCGAGCGAGACCATCATCAACAACGGCATCTCGATGATCGCTGGTGGCAACACCTGTGTGTTCTGTCCGCATCCGAACGCGCGCCGGGTCTCGATCCTGACCATCGACCTGATGAACCGTGCGGCCCGTCGTGCCGGAGCACCGGCGCCCCTGCTGCATTCTGTCGCGGAACCGACGCTCGATGTGGCCAAGGCGCTGCTGCGCTACAAAGGCATCCGCTTGAACGTCGTCACCGGCGGCCCCGCGGTCGTCCGCGAGGCGCTGGACTCGGGCAAGAAAGCCATCACCGCCGGACCCGGCAATCCGCCGAGCGTGGTCGACGAGACCGCGGACCTCGAGGCCGCGGCACGGCACCTCGTCATGGGCGCTTCACTCGACAACAATATCATCTGCACCGACGAGAAGGAGATCGTCTGCGTCTCCATCGTCGCCGACCGCCTGAAAGAGAACATGGCGCGCTCCGGTGCGATCGTGCTCGGCAGCCATCAGGTCGAGCAGGTGCGGAAGCTCATCCTCGAGAGTGAGAAAGGACCGCGCCAGTACGCGGTCATCAATCGCAAGTACGTCGGCAAGGATGCCGCGGTCATCCTGCGCGACGCCGGCGTGCCGTGCCCGCCGAACATCCGCATCGCGTTGTGCGAGGTCGACGCCGACCATCCGTTCCTGTGGACCGAGCTCATGATGCCGGTCCTGCCGCTGGTGCGCGTGCGGCATGTCGACGACGCCATCGATTTCGCGGTCGAGGTCGAACACGGCTACCGCCACACCGCGTCGATGCATTCGCGCAACATCGACAAGTTACACCGCATGGCGCGAGCCTGCGACGCCTCGATCTTCGTGAAGAACGGTCCCAACGCCGCCGGCCTCGGCTGGAACGGCGAGGGCCCGACCAGCTTCACCATCGCCAGCCCGACCGGAGAAGGCATGACCACCGCGCGCAGCTTCACGCGTATCCGTCGCTGCACGCTCGTCGACCGGTTCCGCATCGTATGAAGCACGTCGCGATCGCCGCCATCGAGACGTCGAGCATCGCCCAGGGCTTCGTCACGGCCGATGCCATGATCAAGCAGGCCGAGGTCGAGTTGCTCGAGACCACGGTGTTGTCCCCCGGCCGCTATTGGATCGTCGTCGGCGGCGACGTCGCCGCCGTGCGCTCGGCCCATCGTCGCGGCATCGAGATCGCCGCCGACACGCTGCTGGACCAGCTCTTCATCCCGCAGTTGCACGAGGGCGTCATGCCCGCATTGCGTGGGCTGGTGCCCGCCAGCGCCGACGACGCCGTGGGCGTCATCGAGACGCTGTCCGCGGCCTCGGCCATCGTGGCGGCCGACGTGGCCGCCAAGTCCGCGCTCATCACGCTGCGTGACCTGCGGCTCGCGAACGGGATCGGGGGCAAGGGCATCGTCCTGCTTTCGGGGCTGTTGCACGATGTCCAGGCCGCCGTGGCCGAGGGCAGCGTGGATGCGCGCAAGCGCGGCCTGCTGGCCCGCTCGGTCGTGATTCCGCGGATGGACGCGCGCCTGCGCGCTCGCGTCGTCTGATGCTGTTCGCACGCGTGCTGGGCACGGTCGTGAGCACCGAGAAGGTGCCGGCCTGGAAGGGGCAGCGCCTGCTGCTGGTCCTCGCCACCGATTCCGCGGGCGTCAGCGCCGGGGGACGGCCATTCGCGGCCATCGACCTGGTCAGTGCAGCCCCTGGCCAGCAGGTGTTCGTGGTGCGTGGCCGCGAGGCCGCCGTGGCCCTCGCCAATCCGGAGAACCCGGCGGATGCCGCGATCGTCGGCCTGATCGATCAGGTCAGCCGGCCAGCGGAAAAGGGGCATTGAGGTGTTCCTGGCGCGTGTCACGGGCGAAGTGGTGGCGACCATCAAGCATCCACACTTGCATGCCCGTAAACTGCTGATCGTGGCTCCGGAACCCGTCGCTGGCCGGCCAGCCGCCCCCGAGGTGATCGCCCTGGATACGGTCGGCGCCGGGGTCGGGGACCGCGTCCTGGTGGCCGACGAGGGCAATGCCGCCGCACAGGTCCTGGGGCTTCCGAGGGGCCCAGTTCGCACCGTCGTGGTGGGTGTTGTGGACGAGGTCGACGCTCCCGCGGCGGGGGGCCCCGACCGCCGCCCTTGAGCGAAAGGCTCCGGGCGACTATCTTCCCACGGTCCACGCCAAGGGAGGTCCGGGATGCCGCTGTACGATTACCGTTGTCCCGAGTGCCGTCAGGCGTGGGAGTCGTTGCAGGATCGTTGGGATTCCCCGGTTCCGGCTTGCCCGGGCTGTGGGTCCACAGCGTCCGAGCGGCAACTCAGCACATTCGCGGTGGTTGCAGGTCCCGCGGTCGCATCTCGTTCGGAAGTCGGCCCTTGTGGGTCGTCCGGATGTGCGTGCCGCCGGACGCAGGGCAGGTCTTGAGCACAGTCAACCCGGAGGACGCACGATGACCAAAGCGGACTTGGTGGAAGATATCGCCACGACCACGGGCGTGTCGCGCAATCACACGGCAGTGATCATCGACGGGATGCTGGACGCGGTCTGTCGCGCGCTCAGCGAAGGGAAGCATCTGGAGATCCGCGGTTTCGGGACGTTCAAGGTGCGCGAGCGCCGCGCACGCCGTGCGCGCAATCCGCGCAGCGGGACCGAGGTTCAGGTGCCAGCCAAGCTCGTGCCGGTATTCAAGCCGAGCAAGGAACTCAAGGCCCAGGTCCTCGAGACCACGGCCAACACGGAAAGCGGCGTGGTCGTCTAGCGTCGCACATCAGTCACATCGGAAAGGAGCCAGGATGGGTTCGGGGAAGAAGCGGAAGCGCAAGAAGATCGCGACGCACAAGCGGAAGAAGCGCCTCCGGAAGAATCGTCATAAGAAGCGCGTCCGCTAGTCGTCCCGCTCGGGACCCCGAAGCCGTTCGCAGGCTCCTCGGCCGCGCGCACTTTGCGCGCGGCCGATGGAGTTTCGACCCCGCCCGTCGTGGGCCGGGAGTGCGAGAACTGCGCTGGCGCGGGATCCATGCACCCGAGGACGGGGACTGGGTCATCGCGGAACTGCCCTGGGAGGGGCCTGCGCATCTCGTCGAGGTGCTCGGTGCGGATGACCGGCCCGAATGGGATGACGCGACGGTGGCCTCGCAGCACCGGTTGCGCATCTCGTTTCCAGCCGAGGTCGAAGCCGAGGCCGCCGCATTCCGCGAGCCGGAACCGGGCGCGATCTCGGCGCGCGAAGACCGCCGGAAGGATCTCGTCCTCACGATCGATCCCGCCGACGCCCGGGATCACGACGACGCGCTCGCCGTGACGCCATTAGCCAACGGCCGCTTCGAGGTCGGAATCCACATCGCCGATGTCTCGCACTACGTTCGGCCGGGCACCGCGCTCGACGACGAGGCGAAGTTGCGCGGGACGAGTTGCTACCTGCCGGGCGGAGCGGTGCCGATGTTGCCCGAGCGGTTGTCGACCGACCTGTGCTCGCTCCGTGACGGCGTCGATCGCCTGGTCCTGTCGGTCTTCGCCGAAGTCGACGCGAACGGCATGCTGCACCAGTACCGATTCGGCGAGTGTGTGATCCGCAGCCGCGCGAGCCTCTCGTACGAGCAGGTTCAGGCTGCACTCGACGGGACCGCCCGATTGCCGGACGGGCAGCATGAGGCGGTCGAGACGCTGATGTCCCTGGCTCGCGGCCTCCGTGAGCGCCGCATGAAGGCAGGAGCGCTGGCGTTGGAGTCGCTCGAGGTCAAGGCCGTGGTCGACGAGCGCGGCGAGACACTGGCGATGGTGCGCCGTCCGCATCTGGAGAGCCATGAACTCATCGAGGAGTTCATGCTGCTCGCGAACCGATGTGTGGGCGAAGCGGCCACGGTGCGACGCGCAGGGGTCCTGTGGCGAGTGCACGAGCCGCCCTTCGAGGGCAAGATCGAAGCTCTGGACGAGATGCTGCGCGTGCTGGGACTGCCGCGGATAGGCCACCCGGGCGAACCTCATCGTGCTTTGCAAGCCCTGCTCGCGGTCGCGCTCGATCCCCCCCAGAAGCGACTCGTGCACCGGCTGGTGCTGCGTTCGCTCACGCGCGCACGCTACGGGGAACGCGATCTGGGTCATTTCGGACTTGCGACCTACGAATACCTGCACTTCACCTCGCCCATCCGCCGCTACCCGGACCTGCACAACCATCGCCGAGTCCGGGAGTGGCTGCGCGGCCAGAAGGATGGGGGCTGGGACCCGCACGCGAATGCCGGCTTGGCGGCGGAGTGCAGTGCGCGAGAACAGGACGCGACCGAGGCCGAACGCGAGGGGACCAAGGTCAAAGGACTGCGCCTGCTGGCGGGGAGACTCGGAGACCGGGCTTCGGGTAGTATCTCCGGGCTTGTACCACGAGGGTTGTTCGTCGAACTCGAGGATCCACCCGTCGACGGATTCGTCGCCGTCGGTGACCAACTCGACGATCGGTTCGAACTGGATGCGGCGGGGGTGAGGCTGGTGGGTCGGCGTACACGCCGGCGCTTCACGCTCGGTGACCCCGTGGTGGTGACGATCGCGCGGGTCGATGTCCCGGCACGTACATGCGATCTTGCGCTCGACGAGGGCGAACCGCGGCGAGGACGCCGCGTCAACAGGAGGCTAGGATGGCAGTGAAGAAGCCGAACCAGCGACGTGGCCGGGAACGCCGCGCCGATGAGCGCGCGGATGCCAAGCTGTCGATGCGGGTCGAGGCGGCCTCGGGTGCGGGCTCCCCGCAGATCGTCACCGAGAGCCAGAACATCTCCTCGAGCGGGATCTACTGTCTGTCGTCCCACTATCTGGCCCCGCTTTCGAAGGTCTTGCTGACGATCGTGTTGCCGCGCATCCCCGGCAGCGAGGGAGCGGCCCAGGAACTCTTGAAGTGCGAATCGATCGTGGTGCGCTGCGACCAGCGCACCGGTGATCGGTCCGGAACGCCGTACGAGCTGGCGTGCATGTTCTCCGGGCTCGAGCCCGAGCGCCGCCGGCGTGTCGAGGAGTTCGTGACCTGGCGCAACCTGCAGGCCCTGCGCGCGGCTCTGGCGCCGGCGGCCAAGGAGAAGTCGCCGGGCGTCCGCAAGCCGGCCCGGAAGCCCGCGGCCGCGCGTCCGCAGGGCACTCGAGGCGCTGCCAAGAAGAAGCCGGCGGTTCGGGGTAGAGCCAAGACGACTGCCAAGCCAAGATCCAAGGCTGGCTCCAAGGTTGGGTCCAAGGCTGGCTCCAAGCCGGCGCACAAGAGCGCGCCTCGTTCGTTCGCCAAGGTCGCTCGCAAGACCGGCAAGCCAAGCGCGAGCCGGGCCCGCCGCTGAGGGAGCGAGTCGCGATGGCACCCCGAGTCGGGGTCGTGAGGGCTCGGGCCTTGACTGGTGTATTCGCGCCCCCGGGCGACAAGTCGATCACCCACCGCGCGGTGTTGTTCGGCCTGCTCGCCGACGGCCTCACCGAGGTTCGGGGCGCCAACGCTGGGGAGGACTGCGCCTCCTCCTGCTCCGCGGCCGCCGCGCTTGGTGCTACGGTCGTGCGCGCCTCTGACGGCTGGGACGTCACCGGGACCGGCGGAATGCTGCGCGCCAGTCCGAGCCCGATCCAGTGCGGGAACTCCGGCACGACACTTCGCCTGCTGGCGGGAATCGTCGCCGGGCAGCCCTTCTCGACCACGTTGATCGGCGATGCTTCGCTGTCGCGCCGCCCCATGCGCCGGATCGCCGAGCCGTTGGCTCGCATGGGTGCCAGCGTGCACGGGCAGGGCGATGCCGCGACTCCTCCGCTCACGATCGACGGAGCCGAACTGAACGGCATCTCCTACGAGGTGCCCATGGCCAGCGCGCAGGTCGCCACGTGCACGCTGCTCGCGGGACTCCAGGCCCGTGGCCGCACGCTTGTGACGCTGCCGGGACCGGCGCGCGACCACACCGAGCGCATGCTCCCGGCATTCGGGGTTGCGGTCGAGCGCACGGAACTCCCACATGGCGGCCGCGAGGTGCGCGTGGAGGGTGGGACACGGTTACGCGCGGCCAACGTTCAGGTACCGGGCGACTTCTCGGCGGCGGCGTTCTTCCTGGCCGCAGCGGCAGCCGATCCTGGCGCCCGCGTCACCGCACGGGGCGTCAACCTGAACCCGACTCGTACCGGCTTCCTCGACGTGCTGCGCGCCATGGGGGCGGTCGTCGAGATCGAACATGAGCATGAGTCCGCCGGCGAGCCCGTCGGCGACGTCACCGTCACGGGGCCCGAATACCTGAAATCGTTCACCGTGCCAGCCGAGTGGTTGCCACGCATGGTCGACGAGGCGCCCGCCTGGGCGGTCGTGGCCGCGGCGGCGCGCGGTGTGTCGCGCCTCACGGGTGCCTCCGAGCTCCGGGTGAAGGAGAGCGACCGTATTGCCTCGATCGCCGCTGGGCTGCACGCGGTGGGCATCGTCGCGGACGCCACGGCCGACACACTCGCCGTGACGGGTGGGGTCCCCCATGGGGGCGCGCGCATCGCGACGCATCATGATCATCGTATCGCGATGGCGTTCGCCGTGCTCGCGAGCCGCATGAGTGAACCGCTGTGGTTCGACGACCTGAGCAGTGTGCCGACGTCCTACCCTGCGTTCTTCGCGACGCTCACCGACCTGGGCGGCGGACTGGTGCCGGAAGCTGCCGCGGGGGAGTCCCGATGAGCTTCGTCGTCACCATCGACGGGCCGGGTGCCGCTGGCAAGAGCACGACCGCACGTGCCGTCGCTCAGGAGTTGGGCTGGCGGTATCTCGACACGGGTGCGTTCTACCGGGCACTGGCTTTGAAGGCGCTCCGCCTGCGCACGCCGCTGGATGACGCTGCCGCCAGCGAACTCGCCGCGGCCACCGCCATCGACTTCTCGGGCGATCCGTCCCGGCCGCACGTGCTGCTCGATGGGGTGGATGTCACCGACACGATCCGGACCCCCGAGGTGAGCGAGGGTGCGTCCCGCATCGCCGCCCTGCCCGGCGTACGCCGGTTGCTCGTGGAGTGGCAGCGTTCCTTGCGAGAACGTGAGCCGTTGGTGGGCGAAGGCCGCGATCTGGGTACGGTCGTGTTCCCGGACGCGGAGGTGAAGCTCTTCCTGGATGCCGACCTCGACACCCGGGCCCAGCGCCGTCACAGCGAGTTGCTGCAGCGCGGGCTCATCACCCGGCTCCGGGACGTGCGCGAGGAGTTGGAGGAGCGCGACGAACGCGACCGGTCGCGTGCCGACAGCCCGCTCAAGCCGGCTCCTGATGCGACCGTGCTGGACACCAGCGGAATGAACATCGGCCAGCAGTTGGCCGCGGCCCTCGAGGTCATCCGGGCGCACCCGGGCTGTCCTCCGCCGCAGCCCCGGCCGATAGGGTAGTGGGAGAACTGCGCCCCGTGCGCCCGAAACGTCGGTCGGAAGAGCACTTGGAGAACGATTGAGCCTGCATTATAGTGCGTCCCGCTTCCTGCTTGGGGGCTTTGTGGCTGCCCTGAGCGGTTGGGAGGTTCGCGGCCGCGAGCAGGTACCGTCCTCGGGCGGGCTGATCGTGGCTTCGAACCACACGTCTTATTGGGATCCCGTACTCGTGGGGTCGGCAACGGTCCGTGAACTGCATTACCTCGCCAAGGAGGAGCTGTTCCGGCCGCCGGTCTTCGGTCCGATGATCCGCGCCTTCAACGCCATCCCGATCCGTCGGGGGGCGGTGGATATGCGCGGACTCGCCAAGGCCATGGCCGTGCTGCGAGCCGGGCATGCGCTCATCGTGTTCCCGGAGGGGACTCGGTCGCGCGACGGCGAGTTGCACGAAGCCCGTCCCGGGCTCGGCATGCTCGCGGTCGCGACCGGGGCTCGTGTCGTCCCGGCCTACGTCGAGCACAGCAATCGTCCCATGCAGTGGATGTTGCGGCAGGTGAAGCTGCGGGTGTCGTTCGGCCCGGTGCGCACCTGGCAGGAACTGGCAGGTCCGGACGCCGGACTCGAGCCGGGCCGCGCGCTCTACCAGAGCGTGGGGAACGGTGTGATGCGTGAGATCGCGGCGCTGCGGGCAGGTCGGCTGAACGAGGCTACACGTGGCACGGTGAACCCGTGACACATATTCCATATATCAGGAGGTAGTCGCTTCATGTCGGAAGTCCAGGAACACATCTCGAACCCCGTGAGCAACAAACGGGTACCCCCGTTGCCTCTTCTCCCCTTCAACTATGACGACGAAGAGGAACTGACTCTCGAACAGCGCCAGGATCTGTTTGGCGCGTACGAAGAGTCCATGCGGTCCATCGGCGAAGGCGAGATCGTGCGTGGCACGGTCCTGTCCATCGACGACAAGGACGTACTGGTCGACGTGGGTTTCAAGAGCGAAGGCATCATCTCGCTGTCCGAGTTCTCGGATCCGTCCAGCATCAAGGTCGGTGACATCCTCGAGGTCTTCCTCGAGAAGATGGAGAACCAGGATGGCTTGGTCGTGCTGTCGAAGCAGCGCGCCGATTTCGTCCGTGTCTGGGATCGCGTCAAGGAAGCCCACGATTCGGGTCAGGTGGTCGAAGGCCGCCTCATCCGCAAGATCAAGGGCGGCGTGGTCGTCGACCTGTACGGCGTCGAAGCGTTCCTGCCGGGTTCCCAGATCGCCCTGCGCCAGGTCCAGAACGTGGACGCGCTGCTCGGCCAGTCGGTCTCGGTCAAGATCATCAAGCTGAACAAGCGCCGCCGGAACATCGTGGTGTCCCGCCGCGCCGTGCTCGAGGAAGAGCGCGACCGGATGAAGTCCACCATTCTCAAGGATCTGGGGAAAGACCAGATCCGCGAGGGTGTGGTCAAGAACATCACGGACTTCGGCGCGTTCGTGGATCTCGGCGGTATCGACGGTCTGCTCCACATCACCGACATGTCGTGGGGCCGCGTCGCGCATCCTTCGGAGCTGGTCAAGATCGGCGACAAGGTGCGCGTGAAGGTGCTCAACTTCGATCCTGAGAAGGAGCGCATCTCGCTCGGCCTGAAGCAGCTGGACGCCTATCCGTGGGAAGGCGTCGAGGACAAGTACAAGGTGGGCGACCGCATCCGGGGCAAGGTCGTCTCGATCACCGACTACGGCGCGTTCATCGAGTTGGAGAAGGGTATCGAGGGGCTGATCCACGTCTCCGAGATGTCGTGGACCCGCCATGTCCGTCACCCCTCGAAGATCGTCAACATCGGCGACATCATCGAGGCCGTGGTGCTCAAGGTCGACAAGGCCAACGAGAAGATCTCGCTCGGCCTGAAGCAGGTGGAGCCGGATCCGTGGCTCACGCTCGACCACAAGTATCCGCCGGGCATGAAGGTCAAGGGCAAGGTGCGCAACCTCACGAACTTCGGCGCGTTCGTCGAACTCGAGGAGGGCATCGATGGTCTCGTGCATGTCTCCGACATGTCGTGGACCAAGCGTGTCGCGCATCCGTCCGAAGTGCTCAAGAAGGGTGATGCCATCGACGTCGTGGTGCTCTCCATCGACAAGGAGCACCGCCGCATCAGCCTCGGTTTGAAGCAGGTGTCCGACGATCCGTGGCCGTTGCTGGCGGACAAGTTCCCGTCCGGCATGGAACTGTCGGGTTCGATCAACCGCCTGTTCGACCGTGGTGCGATCGTGGACCTCGGCGAAGGCATCGAAGGCTTCATCCCGTTGTCGCAACTGGGACTCGACGATCTCAAGCGTCCGAACGACGCGTTCGAGGTCGGAGAGACGCTGACCATGAAGGTCACGCGCGTGGACGTGCCGAATCACCGGCTCATCCTGAGTGTGAAGGCGTGGTTGGTCGAACAGGACGACATCGCGCTGGCCGAATGGACTTCGAAGCGGAACCAGGTCCGGGCGAATATCGCCGCGAACCCGCCCGTCGAAGAGCCCGTGGCAGCCAAAATCCGCGAGGATGTCGGCGACGAGGAGTAAGCCCGACCCACGGGGGCTTCGCGCCCGCGTGAGACGTGCGGATGTGAAGACGAGGCTGGTGGCCCGCCAGGGTCGCCAGCCTTCGTCGTGACGCCGAAGCGGCAACTGACGATCGTGCTGGCACGGAAAGCCCGCGCCGCCTACACTGCGGCCCCCGATGCGATCCCTGCCCTTCCTTCGCTTGCTGACCGTCCTGTTCGCGGTCGGTCTCGTGTGCGCCCCCGCGCACGCGCTCGAATCCGTATGGGGCAAGTTGCCGGCCGGCCTGCCCGCCGACAGCCTGGGGCCTGCCCTGCGCCACCTGGAGGCACTGGGGCCGCGCGCCACATCGGCCGGGGCGGCGTTCACGCTCGGGCAGTTCCATCTGGCCCGCGGGGAATACCGGCTCGCGGCGGATGCCTATGGCCGGGCCGCCGCTCGACTCTCCGGCTACGACCGCGCCGACGCTCGTTACCGTCAGGGTCTCGCCTGGCTTGGGGCCGGAGAAGGCGGACGAGCCCGCGCGGCTTTCGAAGAAGTCGCGGGTCTGTCGCAGCCACTCAAACCGTTCGCCCAACTGGGGCTGGCCCGGGCCCTGGCACTGTCGGGCGAGCCCGACCGTGAACGGGAGGTCCTGCGCCTCCTGCTGGCCAGTCCGGCGGGCGAGGCGGAGCCCGCCGCGCTCGAACGTTATGCCGCGCTGTGCGAACGCGCCCATCGCACCGCCGAGGCGATCGCCGCGCGCGACCGCCTCGTGCGCCGCTGGCCTCGCAGCCTGGAAGCCGCGCGGCTCGGACAACCGCCTGCGGCCGGGGCGCTCGAGCCATGACGGCCCGGGCGAAGAACGTCAGCGCGCCATCCGGGTCGGCTCGTGCGGCGGCAGGAACGGCTGCGGCGACGCCGCTCATGAAGCAGTACCTCAGCACCAAGCAGGATCATCCCGACGCATTCTTGTTCTTCCGCATGGGCGACTTCTATGAGCTGTTCTTCGAGGATGCCGTGCGCGCCGCGCAACTGCTGGGCATCACGCTCACCTCGCGCAACAAGCACGATCCGGATCCCATCCCGATGTGCGGTTTTCCCTGGCACCAACGCGATGGCTACGTGTCGCGGCTCTTGCGCCAGGGTCACAAGGTCGCGATCTGCGACCAGCTCGAGGACCCGGCTCAGGCCAAGGGACTCGTTCAGCGCGGCGTCACCGAGGTGCTCACGCCAGGTTCCGTGACGAGCGACCAGTTCCTGGATGGCGCTTCCAACAACTTCCTGGGTGTGCTGTGGCCGCGGCTCGAGCGGTTGGGGCTGTGTCTGGCCGACGCCTCGACCGGTGAGATGAAGCTCGCCGAGTGCACGTGGGAGGAGGCCGGCTCGGTGCTGGCACGCACGCGTGTCGCCGAGTGGCTGGTCCCCACGCCGGTGGAAGACGGCATCGCGAGCAAGCTGGACGCCGCACTCGCGGGACTGCCCGGCGCCCGCAGCACCGTGCCCGTGGCGCGCTATCTCGACGATTCGCGTCCCCCGGCACGCTGGAGCACGGTCGTCGCCGACGCGCATGCCGATCTGCCATTGGCACTTGCGGCCTCCGCGGCGGCGCTCGATTACCTCGATCGCTCGCAGGGCGGTGTCGCCGCCCAGATGACCCGTGTCGAGCGCTGGAATGAAGATGCGGTCCTGCGGCTCGACGCAGCCACCGCCAGACATCTGGAACTGTTCTCGCCGCAGCCGGGTGGCGAGCCCTCGCACACGCTCTGGTATCACCTCAACATCGCGGTCACGGCGGCGGGTTCTCGCCGGCTGCGGAGCTGGCTCGAACGGCCACTCGCCTCACTCGGGGCCATCCACGAACGCCAACAAGCGGTCGCTGCTTGGCTGGCCACGGAGGCTCCGCGCGGTTCGTTCCGCGAGGCCCTGCGCGGGCTGCCCGACCTGGAAAGGTTGTCCGCGCGCGTGGCGTGCGGGAAGGCGACACCGCGCGATCTGGGGGGCCTGCGCGACGCGCTCCAGCGCCTGCCCGACCTGGCTGCCGGGCTCGTGCGCAGTGGAGGAGAAGCGTTCACGTCCGCCGCGCGTGCGATGTCGGTGCCGCCCGCGCTCGCCGAGCGGCTCGCAGCGGGACTGGTCGACGAGCCGCCGACCGTGTCGCGCGACGGGGACATCATCCGCGCCGGTTTCGATGGACTGCGCGATTCGCTGTACGAGTTGTCGCACTCGGGCAAGCAGTGGATCGCCGAGTTGGAGACCAGCGAGCGAGAACGCAGCGGCATCAGCAACCTGAAGGTCGGTTTCAACAAGGTGTTCGGGTTCTATCTCGAGATCACGAATTCGCATCGCGACAAAGTCCCGGCCGATTACGAGCGCCGCCAGACGCTCACGAATGCCGAGCGCTATGTGACGCCCGCGCTGAAAGCACGCGAGTCCGAGGTGCTGGGGGCCGAGGAGAAACTCAAGGCGCGCGAGCACGAACTCTTCATGATCCTGCGCGACGAGGCCGCACGCTACGTCACCAGCCTGCAGACCGCGGCGGACGCGCTGGCGCGGCTCGATGCCGAAGCGGCTCTCGCCGAAGCCGCGGCGCGCTTCCATTGGTCGCGTCCGGTACTCGAGGACAGCGACCGGCTGCATGCCACAGCGGTGCGTCATCCGGTGGTCGAGCGCCTGCTGCCGCGCGGGGAGTTCGTCGCCAATGACGTACGCCTCGATGCCAGGGAGCGCCAGTTGATCCTGCTCACCGGTCCCAACATGGGAGGCAAGAGCACTTACTTGCGCCAGGTCGCACTGCTCGTGCTGCTGGCCCAGTGCGGATCGTGGGTGCCCGCCACCGAGGCGACGATCGGACTCGTCGACCGGCTCTTCACGCGGGTGGGTGCGGCCGACCGGCTCGGGGCGGGGCAGAGCACGTTCATGGTGGAGATGAGCGAGACCGCGGACATCCTGCGATCCGCGACCTCGCGCTCACTCGTGCTGCTGGACGAGATCGGCCGCGGGACCGCCACGTACGATGGTCTGGCGCTGGCGTGGGCGGTCACCGAGCACCTGCACGACGCACGCGGAGCCCGGCCGCGGACGATCTTCGCGACGCACTATCACGAACTCACCCAGCTGTCCGAACGACTCGGCCGGCTCGCCAACGCTCATGTGGCCGTGAAGGAGTGGGGCGACGGGGTGGTGTTCCTGCACCGCATCGCCGATGGCCCGGCTGACCGCAGTTACGGCATCCACGTGGCGAAGCTCGCGGGGCTGCCGGACAGTGTCATCGAGCGCGCGAAAGTGGTGCTGGCCGAACTCGAGAGCGAGCGCACGGTGGAAGAGCTGGAGAAGGCTCCGAAACGAGCGAAGCGATCGGACGCGCTGGCGTCTTTCCCGCTGTTCGAAAACGCAGCGCCCGCTGAGCACCCACTCGCCGAGGAACTGCGCAGGCTATCGCCCGATGGCATGACGCCCATCGAAGCGCTGCAGCGTCTCGCAGACTGGAAGAAGCGCTACGGAGCTTAGACCTGGTCGTGTGGCCAGCTCGAACGGATGTCGGGGAGCGTCGCGGGCCGGGTCTCCGCACTCAGGAACACGCTCATGCGCTCGGCCGCCATGTGGCGCAGCAGCGCGACGATGAGCACGGCGACTCCGATCATTTCAAGATCTTCCTCGACCGTGGCGATGAGGGAGGCGGTCATGTTGTTCATGCCCATGGTCTCGGCACGCCAGCCGCTGACAGCTTCGACCCCGAGCGCACCCGTGCAGAATACGAGCGCCGCGATCACGAACCGGTTACGAGTGGCGGCGGGAAGCTGGAGCAGGAAGCGCAGGAACACCAGGCCGGTCGCCACGGCGGCCAGCGCGCCGGGGATGACCCAGGCGAAGTAGAAGAGTCCGTGGGTCTGCCAGATCTCGTGCAGGTGGCCCAGATGTTCGTGCAGTTGCGCGATCTCGTCGATCGAGAGCACGGCGAGAAGGATGCCGAGCGCTCGCCAATGGCCGGCCCAGCGCTGCTTCCGCCGGCGCAGGTGACCGGCGATGATCCCGAGCAGGACCGAAGCGCACAACAGCGCCATGGACGAATACCAGGTCGGGATGTTCCCCTCCGCGTCGAGGTCGAACGCGATCAGGTACTCCTCGAGGTCCGCACGGCCCATCTGGTGGATGACGTATTGTTCGCCCACGCTCAGGACGGTGAGCACGAAGATGACGGTCGCGAACCAGCGGGCGACGCGCGCGGGCGTCAGTCCCCAGAACACCGGCGTGAGGTCGGGCGAGGAGGCCAGTTTCACGCCGTTCTCGTCAGACGCTTGCGTGCCACCTTGCGTTCGGGCAGGTGGGTCGCTGGCTCGTGGCTGGCCGAGCCGGCTTCGGCGATCTGGATGAGCGCGGCGAGGGGCAGCTTCACCCGGCGCTGCTTGGCATTCGCTTTCTCAGCCGCACGGATCTTCGTGTGCCGCCACTTCTCGAGCCGCTTCCAGTGCGCCGGACGTTTGGACTGGAGCCAGAGCTCCAGCTCGTCGGCGTTCTTGAACCACGCGACGATGTCGAGCAGCGGCAGCCGGCGCTCGCAGACGCGCGGGTCGTATTCGCGGCACAGGATCGGGTGCTTGCCGTGGATACTGCAGCGGCCCTGTTCGTTCAGCATGTTGCAGCGCGTCTCGATGTGCATGAACCAGCGTTCCGGCTTCTCGACGTAGATCTCGAGTGAGCGGTGATGCAGCACCCACACCCACTGGTCGTACTCCCACGCCGAACGCGGTGCGTCGATCTCGATGCTGACCGTGTCACAGCAGCGCGTGCAGCCGGCACACAGATCTGCGTTCTCGGTGGCGGACAACTGCAACGGGTCGCGGCCGTCGTCGTCGTTCACGAGCGGGAGCACGGCGACAGGCGCAGACTTCATCGTGGACCGCTTCTTCTTGTTGCGCGCATCCTTGGCGCCACGACGCATGTCAGCTCCGTCCGCGGGCGCCATCCAGTACGCCCTCCAGTACTTCGAGACAGTTCTCGTACCGTCCGAACGACGGCATGAGGTAGACGCCGTTCGCCAGGTCCCGGCACTCGGACAGCAACTGGCGCGCGAGTTCGACGCCGACTCGTTGTCCTTCATTGCCCGCATCGTGCATCCGGCGGCGGATCCAGTCCGGGATCTGGATGCCAGGCACTTCGTTGTGCAGGAACTCGGCGTGGCGGAAGGACTGCAGCGGCAGGATGCCGATGAGCAGGGGCACTTTTGGCATGCCACCGACTTCGTCGAGGAACCGCTTCCAGCTATCGAGCTCGTAGATGGGCTGGGTCATGACGTACTGCACCCCGGCGTCGAGCTTCCGGCGGAAGCGCTCCATCTCCGTGGGCAGGTCTTCGGACGTCGGATTGACGCCGCAGCCCACCGCGAAACCCGTACGCCCGCCGATCGAGGCGCCCGCCTGGTCCGTGCCCTCGTTCAACTGGCGCACGATCTTGATGAGCCCCACCGAATCCGTGTCGTACACCGCCGTCATGTTGGGGTAGTCCCCCAGGCTCGGCGGGTCGCCCGTCAGGCACAGGATGTTCCGCAACCCCAGTGCGTGCGCGCCCAGTAGCTCGCTCTGCAGCGCCATCAGGTTCCGGTCGCGGGTCGTGTAGTGGAGGATGAGTTCCATGTTCGGCAGTTCGCGACGGAACAGCGTGGTGAGTGCCATCGCGCTCATGCGGATGCGCGCCATCGGGCTGTCGGCGACGTTGATGCAGTCGACTCCGCGTTCGGCCATGAGCCGGGCACCGGCCATGACCTTGGCGGTCTGGATGCCGCGCGGGGGGTCGATCTCGACACTCACGGTGAAGCGCTGTCGCATGAGCCGCAGCAGGGAGGGCTCTTCGCTCTCGGGGGTGGACTCCGGCGTGCTCACGGGTTCCAGAATGTGCACCTCGGCGCCACTCGGAAGTGCTTCGGCGGGCAGGTGGGAGGCCAGGCGCTCGCGCATCGCCCGCGTGTGCGCCGGCGTCGTGCCGCAGCAGCCGCCGATGACCTTGACGCCCAACGCCACCGCACGGGCCGCGAAGTCCGCGAAGTACTCCGGGCTCGACAGGTAGACGTACCGCCCTTCCACGAACTGCGGCAGACCGGCGTTCGGCATCGCCGAGACCGGCGTGCCTTCGGCGGCGGCGATGAACTGCTCGAGCAGTTCCAGTGTGGCCTGCGGGCCCATGCCGCAGTTGACGCCCACGACGTCGGCTCCCGCTTGCTTCAGCGCGCGCACCACCAGCTCGGGAGTGTGGCCGTAGCGTGTCTTGCCGTCCTGGCCGAACGTCATCTGGGCGATGATCGGGACTTCCGCGGTCACCGCCTTGATCGCACGCAAAGCGGCGAGGATCTCGTTCAGGTCCTGAAACGTCTCCAGGATGAAGACGTCGACGCCGCCTTCCAGCAGTCCTTCGGCCTGGGTGCGGAACGCCGCTTCGCCCGCCGCTGGTGTCACCGGCCCGAAGGGCGACAGGGCTTTGCCGAGCGGGCCGATGGAACCGGCCACGAACGCGACGGTGCCGGCGATCTCGCGGGCATTGCGGGCGATCTTCACGCCCTGTCGGGCGATCACCGCAGCCTTTTCGTCGAGTGCGTGAGCAGACAGCCGTAGCGCGTTGGCACCGAACGTATTGGTCTCGATGAGTTCCGCGCCGGCCCCGAGGTACTCGCGGTGGATCGCCTCGACAAGGCTCGAGTGAGAGACGTTCAACTCGTCGAAGCAGCGCTCGAACGGGATGCCCTTCTGGAAGAGCAGGGTGCCCATCGCGCCGTCAGCGAGAATCGGGCCCTGTGCGAGCCGTTCCAGGAATGGAGAGTTCATATGAGACGCACAGTACGCGGGCGGGACGGCCGATTCAACTTCATCACTCGAGTCGGTACAGCGAGTCGGCCGCTCGGGAAGACGCGGCTGGGCTTCTCGGCACGTCATGCTCCCGAGTGAGTGCCGGCGGACCGCATCCGGTGCGAACCGCAACCCGGATCGGTGAAACGGACGGGCTCGATGCGACGGGCGACGAGGCGTCTGCTAGATTGCCGCTCCGTGATGACTCCCTGGTTGGCGTGCCTGCTCGTTGTGTTGCCGATCGCCGCACATGGCGCGGCTGCGGTCGTCCCGACGCTCCCGCCCTCGGCCCTCGTCCCGGGCCAGCGGGCGATCGTCCGTACGGTCTTCGCCGGCGATTCGGTGGAATCGTTCGATGCCGTCATCGTCGGGGTCATGCCGGGTGGACGAGCCGAGGGCGATCTGATCCTGGCGCGTGCACTGGGTGAGCGCCTCGAGCGCACGGGCGTGGCCCAGGGCATGAGTGGGTCACCGGTCTACGTCGACGGCAAGCTGATCGGAGCGTTGTCTTCGGGTTGGGCCTTCAGCAAGGAACCCATCTTCGGGATCACTCCCATCGGCGAGATGTTGGCCGTGCTCGACCAACCCGAGAGCGCCTCGAGTGGAGAATCCCCTGGTCCCGTCGGAGTCGATCCGGCCTCCGGCGCCCGCGCGCGCTTTCGGGAGTTCTGTTGGAGCGATGCGGATTCCGCAAGCGCGAAAGGGCCGGACCTGAGCGCGGCCGGTCATCCCTGGCTGGCGTTGCCGCTCGCTGTGAGTGGTGCGAACCCGGCCGCGATGGGGGCGATCCGTGCGCTGTTCGAGCCGCACGGGTTCGCGGTTGTTCCTGGTGGACGTGCCCCGGCGACCACGCCGAATGCAGTCGCAAAGTCCGCGCCCGTCCTGCAGCCCGGCGACGCCGTCGCCGTCGATGTGCTGCGCGGCGACCTGAACTTCTCGGCCATCGGCACGGTCACTTATCGCGATGGGGATCGCGTGCTCATCTTCGGTCATCCGTTCTTCCAGAGTGGTGAAGTGCGGCTGCCACTGTCGACCGCACGCATCACGACGATCATGGGGAGCGTGAACACGTCGTTCAAACTCGGTATCGCCGACACGCCGGTCGGCACGGCCACGCAGGACCGCCGGCCCGCCGTCGCGGGCCGCATCGGAGCGAGCCCCAAACTCATGCCGATCCGCGTCAGCGTGCGGGGGGCGTCGCCGCGCGAGCAGCACTTCATGTTCGAAGCCATCGATGACCGCAGCTTGCTGCCGCAGTTGCTGAGTGCGGCGGTGCTCAACAGTATGTTGGAATCCGGTGGCACGGGAGCGATGCAGACGATTCGCTGGTCGGTCGCGATCTGGTCGCTCGGGAAGCGGTTGGAACTGTCCGACATCGCCGCGGGCGAAGCTCCGCTCAACGAGGTCGCGGCCACGCTCGGTGCACCGCTGCGATTCCTCGCCAGCAATCCCTACCGCCGGTTCCGCGCCGACAGCGTCGTGGTCACACTGGACACGCGTCCGGGGCGTGAGCAGTCGACGCTGCGGTCGGCCGCGTTGGTGCGAACCACCGTGCGCCCGGGCGGTGTGGTGCGGGTCCGAGCGCAGATCGAACGTTGGCGGGGGCCGCGTGAGACCGTCACGCTCGATGTACCGGTGCCCGAGGAACTGCCGGACGGCCGCTACCTTCTCGAGGTCGCCGGCGGCGCCGAGTTCGACCGCTTCCTCGCCGCCCGATTGCCGTCCAGGTTCCGTGCGATCTCGCTGGATGACGCCTGGCAGCGGCTGGGCTCGTCGCGTCGATCCGATGCGCTCTACGCGGGTTTGTGGGCGCGTGCGCCCGAGATCTCAGCCGATGGCGACGACCTGCCCGAACTGCCGACTTCGGCGCTCGCCGTGCTCGCTTCCCCGCAGCAGGCCGGGGATCGCGTGCGCAGGGGCGACTGGGCGCTCGTGCAGGAATCCAGGCTCGGGCTCACGGGCGTCGTGCGCGGTGAACTTCTGTTGGAGGTCGTGGTCGAGCGTCAGGCTCCCTGAGATTGATCCTGCGGGGGCTCGTGCCACCCGCCATTCGAGCGTGAGTCGCCGGCGCAGTGCGCGCCCGGCGCGGAGGAAATGGAATGACGCAGCACCCGGTCGGGAACCCGCCCCATCAAGACATGGCAAGCCCTCGTTCGCGGACGCATGCTGGCATGCGCATCTCTGTCCTGTGGCTGGCGGGCGTGGCCATCACGCTCCTCCTGTCGTCGACCGTGCGCGCCGCCGACACCCAGTGGTGGACCAGCAACACACCCGCTGATCTGGCGAAGTCCGAGGCACGCGGGGTCGTGGTCGATGCCGACGGCGTGCTGCACGCCGGCGCACGCACCGAGATGTTTCCCACGGACTCGCTGAGCGTGGCGTGGTGCGCGGTGCTGCTGCCCGACGGTTCGCTCGCGGTGGGTGGGGATCGAGGCCGGGTGCTGCGGTGGAACGAGAAGTCGGGATGGAAGGTGTGGGCCCGGTTGGGTGGCGGGCAGGTCCTGTCGCTGGCAGCCGACGGGGACGGTGTCGTCGCCGGAACGGGCCCGCGCGGACTGGTCTACCGGATCACCGCCAATGGCGACACGACACGGATCGGCAGCACGGGCGAGCGCTACGTGTGGGGCTTGGTGAGCGCGGGCAAGGGCGCGTGGTACGCCGCCACGGGCACGAAGGGTCGCTTGGTGAAGCTCGAAGCCGGCAAGCCGACGACATTGCTCGACACCGAAGAGAGCAACTTGATCTCGCTGATCCCGGATGGAGTGGGTGGGGTTTACGCCGGTGGTGACTCTCGAGGCCGGGTCTATCAGGTCCGGACGGACGGCTCGGCACGAACACTGTTCGATGCCGGCGAGGATGAAGTGCGCGCACTCGCACTCGGCGCGGACGGTTTCGTCTGGGCCGCGGGGTTGAGTGTCTCGGCCGCGACGGACGAAGCGAGTGCGGAGGACGGCCCGCAACCCGCCAAGAGCGCGGTCGGGGGTGGGCGCGCCACGCTCTACCGCATCACGCCCGAGGGCGAGGCAAGCTCGTGGTGGACTTCTCCGAGCCCGTTGCTGTTCTCACTGGCTTGGAACGATGGGAAGTTGTTCGCGGCGACCGGCAATCGCGCCGGGGTCTATCGCATCGAGCGTTCCAACGCCGCTGCGTTGTGGCTGGCGCCGCCGCAGGGCCAAGTCACGGTGCTCGCGACCGGGCCTCTGGGCGCGATCTACGCGGTCACGAGCAACCCCGTCAGCGTCTGGCGTCTGGGTCCGGGCACGGCGGAAGGGGGCGAACTCACCTCCAGTGTGCTCGATGCGCGGCGGTTCGCGCGCTTCGGCCGCGTCGTCGCCACGCGCACGGGTAGCGTCGCGTTCAGCACACGCTCCGGCAATGGTGACACGCCCGATACCACATGGAGCCGCTGGCAGACGGTGGCCGCCGATGGGGCGATCGCCTCGCCTCCCGGACGCTTTCTGCAGTGGAAGGTGCGGATGGGTTCGGCTGACGCGCGCGTCGATGAGGTCGCGGTGTCCTATCGAGAAGGCAATCAACCTCCGCGCATCGAGGACCTGACGGTCGCCCCGCAGGGTCAGGGCTTTCGTGAAGGCGAGATGTCGAGTCGCACCGAGGCGATCACCCAGACGCTGCCGGGCGGGCAGAAGGTGGAGTACTCCGCCACCATCGGCGGTTCGCGGCCGCTGCGGGAGATGCCGCTCTGGGCGCGCGGCATGCGCACCCTGCAATGGCGCGGGCTCGACGCCAATGGCGATGCGCTGCGCTATCAGGTCGCGGTGCGTACCGAGCCCGATGGCGATTGGATCACCACCGCCAAGGATCTCGAGGTCTCGGTCCTGACCTGGAACACGAACACGTTGTCCGACGGCCGCTATCGTGTGAAGGTCACGGCCAGCGATGCCGCGGGCAACGCGATCGGCGAGGGACTGTCCGCCGAGGCGGTCAGCGAACCGTTCTCGATCGACAACACGCCGCCGCACGTGACCGCATTCACCGCGTCACCGGCGGACAAGGGCGTACTCGTCGCAGGAGCGGCTGAGGATGGCGAGGGCTGGCTGCAGCGCATCGACCTGTCCACGGATGACGACGTCTGGCGTCCGGTATCCCCCGACGGGGGGCTGTCGGATGCGCCGCGATTGTCGTTCCGGGTCGTGCTCACCACGCTCGCACCCGGGCCGCATCTGGTCTCGGTGCGTGCCGTGGACGCGGCAGGCAACGCCAGCACGCGCGCGGTGCGCGTGACCGTGCCGGGAGCGAGTCCCGCCGCCGGTGCCAAGTCCGCCGGCCCTCGGCGTTGAGCCAGCGCGTGCGCGTGACATCGAGGCGCGGCATCCTGCCGCGCCGCACGCGCATACGGGGCTGCTGAGGGCATCATGACCGACGCCCCGCAGTCGCCGAGGCCGTTGGCGGAGCGGCTCGAGCCCGTCGCGCTCGCCATGCTGCTGTCGTTCGTCTGCACTTTGATCGGTCACATGCCCGACTGGCGCGCGGATCTCGGGCGGTTTCAAGCATTGTTCGTGGTGGCGTTCGCGGCCTACGGCCTGGCGGTGATGGGGCGCGGCCGCTGGCGCGCCCTGCCGCGTGCCGGCACATTCGTGGTGCTGGTGGCACTGGCGCTGCGTGCGGCCGTCCTGCCCGTGACCCCGACGCTCTCGGACGACGTCTACCGTTACGCTTGGGAGGGGCGCGTGCTCGCGCTCGGAGGCGACCCCTATCGCCATGCACCCGCGGACTCCGCGCTGGTGCGATTCCGCGACGCCGAGGTTCACCCGCACGTGAACCATCCGGAGTTGCGCGCCATCTATCCGCCGCTGGCCGAGGCGGGCTTCGCGCTCGTGGCCCGGTTCTGGTACTCGCTGCTGGCGTTCAAGCTCTGGGTGCTCCTGCACGACCTGGTGCTGTGCGTGCTGCTGGTGAAGTGGTGTCGTGCGCGGGGCGGTTCGGCGTGGGACGCGCTCATCTATGCATGGAACCCTCTCGTCGTCACCGAATACGCCGGTACCGCGCACCACGATCCGACCGGTATCGTGTGGCTCGTGGCAGCATTGCTTTATGCCGAGCGACGCCCGGTGTTCTCGGCCGTGGCCTCGATCACCGCGGTGATGGTGAAGCTCGTGGCACTGCCGGTCGTGCCATTCCTGTTGCGCCACTGGCCGGCGCGGGTTCGCATCATCGCGGTCACGGTGCTGTCGGCTTGCTTGGCGGGCTATCTCCTGCTGACGCGGGGTCCCGGTTCGGGGCTCGAAGCGTATGCGAACCACTGGCGTCACAATGACGCGCTGTTCGCACTCATGGCTGGCCCCTGGGGCGACCGTACCGCGCGAATCGTCTCGGTCGCGGCGGTGGTCGCGATCGGAGTGTTCGTATGGCGGAAACGGTGGAGTGCGCTGGCTGCGACCCGGGTGCTGATGCGCGCCGGGCTGCTGCTGGGGCCGGTGGTGCATCCCTGGTATCTCGGCTGGGTGCTGGCATTCGAGTGCACCGGACCTTCCGCGGGCTGGCTGCTGCTGTCCTGCACCGTGACGCTGGGGTACGGTGCGTTCGTGCCGCCGCTGGATGGGGGTGGCTATCATCCGCCGCTGGCTTGGCGTCTCGTGGAATACGGCTTGCCCGTGCTGTTGACGCTCGGGCTGATGCTGTGGCGCGGGACCGTTGCGGCGCGTCGTGGTCCGCCGACCCCGGAGTGATGGCGTGTTCGAACCCCTGCTCGAAGCGGTAAGGCGCGAAGCCGACGGTGAACGCGCGCTGGCCGACGTCCGCGACATCGCGCGTTTCCATCGCATCCAGTCGAGCCCGGGCTACGACGCGGCGGCGGCCTGGCTCGAGGACGCGATTCGTCGCGCCGGGCTGGTGCCGGAGCGCATCGACGTGCCCGGCGACGGAGTGACGCGCTGCCTCGGATTCCCGATGCCGGAAGGCTGGCGGTGCGCACATGCGCACGCCACGCTGCACTCCGCCGCCGGGCGGGAAGTCGTGGCCTCGTATGCGGACGCGCCGTTGTCGATCGTGCAGCGCAGTGATTCCGCGCGTGGAAGGTGGCCGGTCGTGGTCGCGGACGATCTCGCCGCACTCGAGACACTCGATGTTCGCGGCAAGGTGGTCCTGACCGCGGCGAATGCCCAGCGCATGCATGAAGCCGCTGTCGTCCGGCGCGGCGCCGCGGGTCTGGTGTGTGACGGTCGGCGTCTCATGCCACCCGTGCGCATGGCCGAGCATGATCGCGACTCGCTTCCTTACACCTCCTTCTGGTGGCTCGGGGACCAGTCGCGCGGTTGGGGCGTGGTCGTGAGTCCGGCGCGCGGCGCCGACTGGCGTGCGAGCGTCGCCATGGGCGAGGAGCTCGAACTCGAGGCGGACTTCAGTTGCGAACGCTATCGGGGCAGCATCCCGCTCGTCACCACCACCGTGCCGGGTACCGTGCCGGGGGAGTTGCTGGTCACCGCCCACCTGTGCCATCCCCGTCCGGGCGCCAACGACAATGCCTCCGGGGCCGCAGCGGCGCTCGAGACGGCGCGGGTACTGCACGCGCTCGTGCGTTCCGGCGTGCTGCCCGAGTCGCGCCGCACCGTGCGCTTCCTGTGGATGCCCGAGTTCACCGGAACGTATGCGTGGCAGGCACATGCGTCTCGCTCCACGCGGGACACGGTGGCCGCGATCAACCTGGACATGGTCGGAGAGTCGCAGTCCGCCTGCGGCTCGACATTCCTGCTCGAACAAGCACCCCACTTCCTGGGGTCATTTGCAGATGAGCTTCTGTCGCGGGTGCGGACGGCGGCGCAGGACTGGGTGCAGGACTTCTCCGGCGCCGGACACTACTCGCTGGCGCGGCTCGCCGATGTGCCTTACTCGGGCGGCAGCGATCATGCGCTGTGGATCGATCCGGCGTTCGGCGTGCCGTGCCCGATGCTCATCCAATGGCCCGATCGTTACTACCACACCGACCTCGATTCCCCCGACCGTTGTGATCCGGGGTCGCTGGCACTCGCGGTGCGCGCGGCAGCCACGTACGCCGGCTTCCTGGCGGCTGCCGGCGAGAACGAAGTGCGCTGGCTCCTGCAGCTCGTGGGGCGTGGAGCGCGGCGGCGCATGCTGGCTGCGCTCGATCGCCCGCAGGCACGACGCGCGGCCGAAGCGGAGCGTGAACGCGGACTGCGCGCGATCGGCAGTGTGGCGCGGCTGGCGTTCGGGTCACCGCGCGAGGAAGGGGTGGGTGCGGCCGTGGCCGAGCAACTCCCACTCGCGATCGAGGAGCTCGAAGGCTTCTGGGAGTCCGAGGTCGTGCCGGCGATCGCGCATCTGCCGTTCATGCCGACCGTGCTGCCAGGACGCGTCCCGGTCCGGGATCTCACGGCACTGCTGCCACCGATGCGCTGGCTGGCCGAAGGCTGGCCGGCGCTGGACGAAGCGCGTCGCGCCCGACTGCTGGTCGTCGAGGGCCAGATGCCGGGCGGCTCCACGGTGCTCGATCTGGCGTGGTTCGCATGCGATGGTGTGCGGGGCGTTCACGAGATCGCGGAACGGCTCGCCCACGAAGGGCACGATGTCCCCGCCGACAGGCTCGAAGCCTGGTTCGGATGCATCACCGAACTCGGTCTGTGCCACTGGCGCGAGCACTAGTGTCTCGCATCACCGAGGTCCGGCTTCAGTGCCGTGAGCTGTCCGGTGCGATCGTTGTGGCGGGGATCGGCTTCGGTTCGGGCGTGCCGGTGGAACCCGGCTTCGTCGCTGCAGGTTTCGGCGCCGCTGCAGTTCCCGGGGGCAGCACGCGCGCGTACCGGATCAGTGCGAGCTTGCCGGGGTTGGCATTGTCGCCCTCGCGGGCGATGTCCGTGCGCGCGGCCAGGGCCACGAGCTTGTCGATGGTGCCCCAGCCCGAGATCACCTGACCGAACACCGTGTAGCCGCCATCCAGTGACGGCAGGTCACGGAGCGCGATGTAGAACTGCGAGCCATTGGATTCGCGCTTCGGATTCACGACGTCCGGCATCCGCGCGGTGGCCACTGCGCCACGCACGTGCTTGCGTTTCACCTCGCCGGGCACGGTGTAACCGGGGCCGCCCTTGCCATCGTCGAACGGATTCTCGTTCCGGGAGTTCGGATCGCCACCCTGGATCACGAAGCCCGGCACGACGCGATGGAACGTCAGTCCATCGTAGAATCCAGAGTGCACCAGTTTCAAGAAGTTGGCGACGGTCTTCGGAGCGTCCTTCGGGAACAGATCGAGCACGATGTCGCCCTCCGCGGTCTCCAGCACGACCTGCGTGCCGGCGGCATCCACGGTGGCGGGTGCGCTCGCGCTCGTCGCCAGCGGTGCTTCGGTCACCGAGGCGGGGGCGCTCGCGCTCGCCGCGGGGGGCTTGCCGGTTGTCTTCGCGCAAGCCGGCGTGGACAGGGTGATGAACAGCAGCAGGCACGGGGCCAGATGGTTCAGTCGTTCGAGTCGCATGGAGGTGTCCTTTGGAGATCCGCGGGGATGACGGGGGGCGACAGGGGGAACGCTATCGGGAGTTTCAGGGCCCGGTCAAACCTGACCGGGAGGCGTGACGGAACGCGTGTGACTGGTATACTCCCCGCCCATCGGTTCGCTTGCGTCACCCGTCCAGCGCGGCAACGCCCCAGTGGCGGCCGGTCCGGCCGTGGTCGCGGCGATGGGAGTAGTACAGGGCCGGTTCGCAGTAAGTGCAGGCTTCCGTGTCTTGAATGTGCTCCGGCCGGGTGCCAGCACCTTCCAAGGCGAGGCGCGCCACCGTCGGCAGATCGAGCCGGGGGCGGCCGTCGGTCGCACGGACCGCGGCTGCCGGGAACCGCTCAGCGACATCTTCACCCACTTCGTAGCAACAACCCCGGATCGCGGGGCCGATCGCCACTCGCACGGCGTCCGGCGCGCAGCCGGCGAGCCGGCACACCGCCTCCAGCGCGGCGAGCGGCATCGCATCGGCGGTGCCGCGCCAGCCGGAGTGCACCGCGGCCACGACGCCCGGGGCGTGATACAGCAACGACATGCAGTCCGCAGTCGTCACCGCCAGCGTCAATCCGGGGACGCGCGTCACGAGCGCGTCACACTCGGGGTGATGCCCCGGGGTGGTGACTTCCACGATCCGCACACCGTGCACCTGACCGGCCGTGGCCAGTCGATCCGGGTCCAGCCCGGCGGCGGTCAGGAGTCGCACGCGGTTGGCGGTCACCACGGCCGGGTCGTCCTCGGTCGAGCGACCGAGATTCAAGCTGTCGTAGGGTGCACGGCTCACGCCGCCGCAGCGCGTCGAGAACAGCAGCACGGCTCCGGGTTGCGCGTGACGGGGTTGCCAGTAAGGTACGGCCGCGTTTCGATCGAGTGTCCACATGGGCGCGGCACGCTAGGGTCGGTTGCTTGCATCGTCAAGCGCCGGGCACGAGAGGATGGACGGTGAAAGCACGGGCGTGGCGGGCGTGGAGTGCATGGGGTGCGCTGGGTGTGGCAGGGCTGTTGGTGGTCCCGGCATGGCAGGTGTTCGCACAGGCGGCTGGCGTGAAGCCTGCACTCGCCACGGTGGGCGCTCGCCGGGTGGAGCGGGACGAGTACGAGAGCCGGCTTGCGGCGGTGCAGCAACAGTTCGCCGCACGTGGCGAGCAGCGCCCTGCGGAGCTCAAGGACCTGCTGCGCCGTCAGATGCTCGAGACCATGGTGCGCCTGAACCTGCTCACGCTCGAAGCCCAGCGGCTCGGCATCACTCCGACCACCGCCGAAGCCGAATCGGTCCTGAAGCGCGATCCGTTCTTCAGCCCCAATGGGCGCTTCGACGCACAGCGCTGGCAGATGACCCGTATGTCCCAGCCCGGGCGCCTGCAGGCAGCGACGGTCGTTGCCAGGGAGCAGCTTGCGGCGCGCCGTTTGGACGAGCGCATGCAAGCGCGCTTCAGTCCGGACGAAGCGGTGCTTCGTCAGCGCGCTCTTCGCGTCCTGCGCCACGCCGTCACCGAAGACCTGTCACTGCGCGTGCAGGACTTCAATGGCAACTTTCCCGAGCCGCGCGAACTTCAGGTGCTGGACTACTACCGCACGCATCTCTCGGATTGGCGCCGGCCGGTTCGCGCCAAGCTGAGCGTGGTGTTCGTGAACGAGCCGCCGATGACCGCCACGGAGCGCGCGAACACCGCGGCCGGTGCCGCATGGCTGCAGCGGATGCGACAGGCGGCGGATAGCTTGATCCGGGCCACTCAGAATGGCGTTCGGCTGGAAGCGGCCGCAGCGGCATATGGCGGTCCGCGGCCCGACGTCACGGTGCTGCCGGACAACTTCCCGGGCTACTGGCAGGGGGATGCCGCAGCGACGGCAAGCGTCTTCAAGACCGAGCCGGGTCAGGTGCTCGGTCAGCCCGTGCGCGCCAACGACGGCTGGCTGGTGGTGCGTGTCGACGAGCGAGAGGCGGCTCACGTCGCGCCGCTCGCCAGCGTGGCCAAGGACATCCGTGGACGGCTGCGCGAGGACTCGCGATTGCACCGCGATGAGCGCGCGCGCTTCGCGCTCTACCAGAGCCTGCGGGACTCGCTGTCAGGCCCGGCGTGGACGTTCCGCTGGACGGCGGTGGACACCGGCGCGATGCGCGTCCCGGAGCCTTCCGAGGCGGAAGCCGACCGCTGGTATCGCGGTCACCTTGCCGACTTCTCGTCATTCGATGCCGGGTCCGGCTCGATCGTGGCCCGGACATTCGCGGAGGTCCGCGACGAGGTGCGAACGCGGTGGAAGCGCGACCGGCGTCTCGAACTGGCGCGCACGCAGGCGAACGATCTGTACGAGGCCTGGAGTGCCGGCCGGCGCGCGAACGCGCTGGAGACTGCGCTGCGGGTTCGCGAAACCCAGCCGGCACCCGCCGGCGCCGACATCGATACGGGTTTCGCGGCTGCGGCGCTGAGTGACACGGTGTGGCGCCGCGGCGAACCCAAGGGCGTGGGCATCGCACCGTTCGCGCGCGGCTATCTGGTCTGGCAGGTGACCGGCCGCATCGCGTCTCATTCCCCGGGATTCGAACAGATCGAGCCGGCGCTGCGCGTCGCCCTCGACCGTCAGCGTCATGCGCAGGAGTTGGCGGATGCCCGGCGATTGTTCGACTCCGACCCCAAGCGCTTCGGAGGCACACGTCTCTATCACTTCACGCGCATGGTGGTTCCGCAACCGCCAGTCGATCGCATCCGGTTGACCCGCGCACAGGTCGAACGCTGGCACCGCGTGAATCTCAACAAGTACTCCGCCGAGGAGTTGGTGCGTGCCAAGCACATCTTGATCTCGCCGATCGCCGAGACGCAGGCCGCCGACCGTGCCGCCCGTGCGCGCGCGGATTCGCTGCTCGCGCGTATCCGAGCGGGTGAATCGTTCGACGACCTGGCGGCACGCTACTCGGATGATCCCGCCACCAAGGACAAGGGCGGAGACCTCGGGGTCTTCGCTCGCGGTGCGATGCTGGAACCCGTCGAGCAGGCCGCGTTCGCGATGCAGGCAGGCGATCTTGGTGGCCCCGTCAAGACCACGGTCGGCTACCACATCCTCAGCGTCACGGAGCATGTCGACGCCTTCGTGCAGCCGCTCAAGTTGGTGTATGGCATCGTCGCTGCGGATCTGGCGCGCGTCGAAGCCGACACGCTCGCGATGCTGCGGACGGACAGCCTGCTGAGCGTCGTGCACAGCGCCAAGCAGGGCCGCGCGGCTGCGGCCAAGTTGGGACTGCAGACGACGAGCTACATCGTGGATGCCGACGAGCCGAACCGGAATCCGGCCCTCGATCGTTACTTCGAGAAGCTGTACACGCTCAAGGCCGGGGAGGTCATGCCGATCCGCTGGGTCTCCAAGGGGGAGGGCTACTGGGTCACGTGGGTGGATTCGGTAGTCACCGGCCGCGGCCCAGCGTGGGAGTCTTCGGCGCCGCGTGCGGTGCAGGCCCACCGCGAGGGGGCAGGTGAACGGGCACTCTTAGCCAAAGTGGCCGAACTGGATTCGTTGCTGCAGGCGGGGTGGTCGCTGGACAGTCTCGGCACGCTGTGGGGCGGGCTCAATCGTTCGAAGGAACTCGCTGCGGCGGGGACGAGTGATCGCACCTCGATTCCGGCGGCGCTCGACTCACTCGTCTTCGGCGACGATACGCACCCTGCAGCGCTCATGCCCGGGCAGACGAGCGGTTGGGTGCGCTGGCCGGGTGGCATCGCCCGCGTCCGTCTCCTCGAACGCAAGGAGCCGTCCTCGGACCGCGTCCAGGCCAAGATGGAGGACCTGCGCCGAGCGGCCGTCGAACGCAAGCTGGTGGTGTGGTACGAAGAGCTCAAGCGGCGCTACCCGGTGCGCATCCTGGACCGGTCGCTGGCCGCGATCCCACTGCCCGAGCCGCCGAGCGAGGATTGATCGCGCCCGGCAGGTTCCGGGGCCGCGCTGGACGCGGCCCCGGAGCGCTGCCACGGGGGCCGTCGGGGGGGACTCACGACCCGGGCACGGATGGCCGATAACCGGGAGCGGTACCCCACCCGGTTCGGAGACCCTCGCGGCGATGCTCGACTCCACGACGACGACCCCTCACCGTCTGCTGTTGATCGATTTCGATTGGCAGGACACGGACCTCATCGCGGAACTCCTCCAGGAGCCGGGTCTGAGTGTGCGATTGGTGGCGGGTGGGGGGCCGCAGGACCCCGGTGTCCGTGTCGCCGACCTGTGCGGGTTGCCACGGACGCTCGACCTCGCGGACCTCACGCGCGAGATCTTCGACCTGGCCCTCGTCGGCGAACGCAGTTCGCGTCGTACCCAACTCGAAAGCCTCCTGGTCGCGCTGGGTACCCCGTGTGTGACGCCCGAGGAGTTCCGTCGCGGCCGCGTCACCGGACCGGAGACGGCGCAGCCCGGGATCGAGGCGCCGTTGGCGATGCACGCGGCGGCGCTCGAACAGTCGCTGGCTGGCTCGGTCGACGCGCTCATCGATCAGGCCCTGCCGGACTTGAGCGAGCCCACGCCGCTCGCACCGCACACGCCCGAGCCGGCCGATGCGCCACGCATCGGATCCATCACGCTCGACGACTTTCCATCCGTCGAGACCCGTCATCATCTCGAGGATGCGCTCAAGGCGCTCGTTCTGCTCAGTGGTGCTGGCACCGCCGAGCTGCATGCGGGTGACCGCGGAACGCTGCGACTGGTAGCCCAGATCGGTCCCGAGGACCGGCTGCTCAAGGGGCTCATCGATCTCGCCAGCGAGATGGGCACGCCCCAGGTGGTGACGCGTATGAGCGACCCCGGACGGGGCCGCACGTGGGCGGCTTGGCCGTTCCGGACCATGCAGCGACGGGGTGTGCTCGCTGGCGCCGCTCTCGATCCTCGGGATGGCTTGGATTCGTGGCAGCGCATGCTCGACGATCTTCGCGTCACCTGGGACCGCGAGGATCTCGAGCGTTCGGTCTCGTCGTTCCCGCTGACGCCGAACCGCGAACAACGCTGGCTCGATCCCGAGACTTTCCGCGTTCGCGTCGACATGGCGGTCGACCGTCACCGCCGGGACGGGCTGCGCTTCGAGCTGCACCGGCTGGAGTTCCCCGGTGCTCCCGCGGCCATGCAGCACATGGCGGTCGCACTGCTGCCGCAAGTGCGCGACACCGACGCACTCTCGCAGCCGTTCCCGCTGGTCCTCACGTTACTCGCCGCGGGTGAGCCGGAGGCGTTCGCGCAGTTGCGCAAGCGGCTGCTGATGTCCTGGGAACAGGCGTGGGAACTGGCGGGGCTGGCGCCGCCAGCCGCGGCTTTCGTCGACCGGCACATCGCGCTGGTCGGCCTCGAGGACATCGAAGCGATGCTCACCGCCGCCGACGTCTGGCTCGCGGAGCCCTGAAGCGTACGGGCTTGACCCTCCGGGGAGAGGACCGCATCCTGTGCGGTCCACCGGAGGTCCATTGGCCCAATCCATCCGCAGGCTCCCGCCCGAAACCGCGTCACGCATCGCCGCGGGCGAGGTCATCGAACGCCCGCTGTCCGCACTCAAGGAGATCGTCGAGAACGCCCTTGACGCGGGCGCGCGCGCGATCGAGGTCCGCGTCGAGAAGACGCTCGACCACATGTTCAGCGTGGGCGACGATGGCGGCGGCATCCGGCCGGACGAGTTGGAACTGGCGCTCGAACGGCACGCCACCTCGAAGGTCTCCGCGCTGGACGACCTCGACCGGCTGGCGACGCTAGGTTTCCGTGGCGAGGCGCTGCCCAGCGTCGCGGCCGTGAGCCGGTTGAAGCTCACGTCGCGAGCCGCCGGCGACGAAGCGGCGTCGTTCGTGCGTGTCGATGGTGGGGAAGTGGTCGAGCGCGGACTCGCGGCCCGTCAACCGGGCACCACCGTCGAGGTGCGGGACCTGTTCCACAACACGCCGGCGCGCCGCAAGTTCCTGAACGCGCCCGCCAGCGAACTGCGTGCCGCCATCCGCATGGTCGAGAGCTACGCGTTGGCCCAGCCCGGCACCGCCTTCCGCCTGGTAGTGGATGGTAAAGAGCGCTTCGACTGGAGTGCGGCCGCCTCGCACCGTGAGCGCGCCGCGCAGGTGTGGGGGACGCGCCACGCCGAGCAGTTGCTCGAGGCTTCCGCTCAGCGCGGTGGCTACGCCGTGACCGCCTTGCTCGGGCTGCCCGAGCACGCGCGGGCGACACGCGAAGGCCAGGTGTTCCTCGTCAACGGGCGCTGGGTGCAGAGCCCGGCGCTGTCGCAGGCGCTGCGCCACGCTTATGGAAATCTCTTGCCGCACGGGCGGTTCCCGGCGGCGGTCGTCTGGCTCACGGTGCCGCCGGACCGGTTGGATGTGAACGTGCACCCGACGAAACGCGAAGTGCGCTTTGCTGACGACGACACGGTGTTCTCACTGGTGGCTGCAGCGTGTTCGCAGCCGCTCGCGAGTATCCATCCGCCCTTCGCGGTCGTGCATGGCAGTCCCGGTGAATCCGGCGAGGTGGCGCTCCCCGTATGGGCCGACCGCGTGCGCGACCGGGGACGGGATGCCGAAGCATCATCAAACTCGCAGATGCCGTTGTTGCTGCCGGTGCCGGGCGGTGACCCGCTCGCCGATGTTCCCGTGGCATCGGGAATGAGCTCCAGCGAGCCCGAGATGCAGTCCGTGGCGGTCACCGCCGCGACGGCGTCCGAGCCCGAGATGTGGCAGCTGCACCGCACGTACATCCTCGCACCCGTCCGCGGCGGCATGGTCATTGTCGACCAGCACGCTGCCCACGAGCGCATTCTCTACGAGCAAGCGATCGCGCGGCTGCGTGGCGGTCAGGGAGCTTCGCAGGGCTTGCTATTCCCGGCCTTGGTGGACCTGTCGCGTGCGCAGTTCGACTTGTTGCTCGAGGTGGGTGCACTCCTGCAACAACTCGGCTGGGACCTGTCGCCGCTGTCACCACCGACGGTCATCATCAAGGGTGCGCCTTCGGGATTGCGCGTCGAACGCCCCGGGCAGTTGTTGCAGGACGTGCTCGACGGCATCAGCGAGGGCGGACCCACCGCGCAGGACGACATGCTCGAACGCGTCGCCAACTCGCACGCCTGTCACTCCGCCATCCGGGCCGGCGACGTGCTGTCGCGCGAGGAGATGCGATCGCTCGTCGACCGTTTGTTCGCCACGTCGCGTCCGCACGGCGATCCGCATGGCCGGCCCACGTTCGTGCGCCTGGACCTGGATGAACTGCACCGGCGCTTCGGCCGCACGTGAGCGGGATGCGGCGCACGCTCATCGCCATCATGGGCGTGACCGCGAGCGGCAAGACTGCGGTGGGCGAGCTCGTGGCATCGTCACTCGGGGGCGAGGTCGTGTGCGCCGATGCCCGGCAGCTGTTCCGGGAACTTGTACTTGGCACGGGCAAGCCCACGCGCGACGAGCTCGCGGCACTCCCGCACCACCTGTTCGATCTGCACGAGTTGGGAGAACAGCCCACGGCGGGACGCTGGGCGCTTGCGGCAGCGAACGTTTGCGAGTCCTGTTTCGCCCGCGGGGTGGTGCCGGTCTTGGTGGGTGGCTCCGGGCTCTACCTGAACGCACTGCGTGAGGGACTGCATCCCGAACCTCCCAAAGACGCGAGGGTGCGCGCCGCGCTCGAATCGGAATGCGCCGCTTTGGGTGTCGAGGCGATGCATGCGCGACTGCGCTCGCTCGACCCGGGGAGCGCTGACCGGTTGGCACCTCGCGACCGCCAGCGCATCCTGCGGGCGCTCGAAGTGGTGCAGGTCGGTGGTCGCCCGCTCGCGTGGTGGCGTGAACGCCCGCGCGAGGCACCGCTGGCGGCGGAATGGCGGCCGTATGAACTCGTGTGCGAACCGGTGACGCTGTCCGAACGCATCGAACAACGGACTCGGATGATGTGGGAGTGTGGCCTGCTCGAAGAGACCCGTACACTGGTCTTGAGCGGGCACGAAGCCGCGCTCCGGCGACTGGCCGCGATCGGATACGACGAGGCGCTGGACCGGCTTGCCGGCAGCCTGAATGCGAAGGAGGCGGAACGGCGCATGAACGAGCGCACGCGCCAGCTGGCGAAGCGCCAGCGGACCTGGTTCCGGCATCAGACTCTCGCCGAGCCCATATCCATCGCTCCTGGCGCGGCCGGGGTGATGGCGCGCATCCTGGCGGGACTCCCCGGGCCGGAATAAATGTGTTGGAAGCGGGTTCCGCCGAAGGTAGGCTTGTTTGGTCGGCGGGCCGCTCAGGCCCATCGGCAGGCAGTAGGTTCCCGGCGCAGTGGTGCCCCCCAGCACCGCACGGAACCACCGGTGAGTGGTGAGAATCGCGGACTCGCGCCCCAGCGCGAGCTCCGGGTCACCGGAACGTTGCTTGCCGCTGCTGTCCATCGACACGTTCGCCCCCAGGCGACGTGGACTGCGGTGACATCTTATCGCACGGAATCGATCCAGACTGGAAGCCAGGTTCGTGGCTGGGGTATGTCCCATGTCACGCCGCTGGGGAGGCTGTCATGCGAGTTCATGCCCGTCGAAGCGTCGTCACCCTGATCACGGCACTGGGATGCCTGCTCGCACTCGTTCCCGACACCTTCGGTCAGGACGTCGCGAATGACGCGCCGGCCGAACGGCTGCGGAACGCGCGCGAAGTGCGGCAACTCATCTCGTCGCGCGCCGCCCGGCTGAGCACCAGTGCCGGGCCCGACCCCGACACCGTGTACATCGGCAAGTCGTTCCAGAACCACACCGCGCCCGACAACTACTGGAACCTGTACACCGGCAGCTACCTGCCCGGTACCAATGCGCCGGACAACACCATGTGGGACTGGGACAACACCGCCGGCCTGCAAGCACCCGATTCGCTGCAGGGGTGGTGGCCCTATCAACGTGAGTACAACAGCTCAGGCGGTCTGACGTTACCGGACGACCAACGGCCGTGGTGGTGCGTCGACGACGGCAATGTCGGCAACTATGTGATTCCTGCGGGAAGCGCGGCCAAGCGCACGTTCGGCGTCATCGGATACTGGCACGACGATCCGGGCCGGCCGTTCGGGAGCGCCGTGCTGTGGACGCCGCTCGCCGGGAGCCGCTCGGCATGGTGCGGCATCCGCCAGCAGGGCGACCTCACCGTCCAGGACAAGGTGACGAAGAACTACTACTCAGGCGAAGCGGTCACCATGGCGCAGGAACAGGGTTCCGCCGGGACTGTGAAGCGCTTCCCGGGCTACCTGAACGCCATGGACCAGTTGCTGTATCGCGACATCGCGATGTCGCCAGGGCAATAGCTCACGCTGTCGTTACTGTACCGAACCCGCATGTCCACCACCATTTAGACAACTGCGTACAC
>JANNWR010000407.1:0-2816 GCA_031408715.1 bacterium | reverse complement strand
AACGACTGGTCGCCAAGGGGCTGCTGGCGCCCGAAGCGCATCGCGGCGCCCGCAAGCGTGGGCACGAACTGGAGGTGCGCTTCGCGTTCAACAGGCAGTGGGAGAAAGGCATGCTGTCTTCGGCTCGTGTCGGGCTCGCCGCGGCACTCAAGCATCGCCCAAGCGGCGTGCTCATTCAGCCGGTCGATCATCCTGAGGTGAAGAGCGAGACCGTGGTCGCTCTCGGTGCGATGCTCGACGAGGCGCTGGGAGCGTTCCCCGGCAAGCAGGCGAGTGGCTTCGCCTACGCGCTCGTGCCTCGCCATCGGGGGCGCCGCGGCCACCCGGTCGCGCTGTCCTCGGCGCTCGCGGCCCTCGTCGCGCGCGACAAGAAGGCCACCGACCTGTCGGACGGCATCCGGCGGCACGCGCGCCTGATCGGCTATCTCGATGTGGCGGACCGGGGTATCACCGTGAACCGCAACACGCCCGCGAAGATCGCGACGAAGCCCGCGAAAAGGCAGGCGCGACGGAGTTGACGAGAGCATCCTGTGCCAGCGAGTGCGGAACCGGGAACACGAAGGCGGGAGGGTTCATGAACCCTCCCGCCTTCGTGCCGATGCGCTGGCCAGCTGTCCCGGTCGGCGCCGGATCTTTTCAGGCTCGCTGCGTGCGTTGCGCCAGTGGCCGCAACATCGTCGCCATCTTCTGGATCGACGACGTGATGAGTTCTTCGCTCATGCCCGCGAAGCCCAGCACCAATCCGCCGCGGCCACCGGGGTGCATCCGGAACTCCGAGACAGGCAGGCAGGCAAATCCTTCGGGCCGTAGTAGATCGACGGCCTCGGTGTCCGACATCGTCGGTGGCAGCCACGCGACGCGGTTCACACCGCCCTCGAGTTCGGGGATCTCGAACAGGTCGGCCGCGTGCTCGCGCACGGCCTTGTGGAGTGCCTCGAGGCGAGCGCCGTAGAGTGTGCGCATGCGGCGTAAGTGGCGCGAGAAATGCCCCTCGGTCATGAAGTCGGCCATCACCGCCTGCGTGATACCCGACGACTGACGATCCATGAGCTCACGCGCGCGGATCATGGCGGGGAGCAGATCCGGCGGTGCGACCAGGTAGCCCAGACGCAACGACGAGAACATGACCTTCGAGAACGTGCCGGCGTAGAGCACGCGGCCATGCGGGTCGATGCCCTGCAGTGCGGCCAGTGGCCGGCCGCGGTAGCGACACTCGCTGGCGTTGTCGTCCTCCAGGATCCAACTCCCGTTCGTCTCGGCCCACTGCAGCAGTGCGCGCCTGCGCGGCAGACTCATGGTCACGCACAGTGGATTCTGGTGCGAGGGCGTTATGTAGACGAGGCGGGCGCTCGGAGCCAGCTGGACGGCCGCCGCAACATCGAAGCCGTCTTCATCGACCGGCACCGGCACGATGCGCGCACCGCTGCTCTCGAAGACGCTGCGGGCGGCGAAGTAGCCCGGATCCTCGAACAGCACCTGGTCGCCCTCGTCGACGAGCACCTCGTTGACGATGGCGATGCCCTGCTGGGAACCCGAGACGATGATGATCTGGTCCGGCGAGCAACGCGCCCCGCGTGCGGCCGCGAGGTGGGCGGAGATCGCTTCGCGCAGCGGCCGGTAGCCCTGCGGGTCGTCGTACGCCAGCGTCTTCACGGAGGCCAGGCGCATGCGCTTGTCCGTGAGCCGCCGCCAGATGTCCATCGGGAAGTGGTCGAGCGCGGGCAGGCCGGCGCGGAACAACATCGGCCCCGTCTGCGATGGCGGCCACTTGCGAAACGGGAACTCACGCAGACGTTCGCCCTTGGCCGAGAGCCGGCGCGCACCGCGGTCCGCCGCAGGCACGGGTTCCATCGTGGGACCGGTCAGGACTTGATCCGGCAGCGAACTGGATACATAGGTGCCGGAGCCCGCGCGGCTGTCGATGTAGCCCTCGGCGATCAACTGGTCGTAGGCGCTCAGCACGGTGTTGCGCGACAGCCCGGTCACCTGGGCGAGTTCGCGGCTGGCTGGCAGGCGACAACCCGTGGGCAGACGGCCGCCGAGGATCGCTGCACGTAACTCGTTGTAGAGCTGGCGGTGCAAGGGCTCCGGCGAGTTCGAGTCGATCGAGAACGCGCGGAAGCTCGAGAAGGTATGACGTCGCGGCATGGTGACGAGATCCCGGTGGCCTGAAAGTGGACGGCGAAAGTGGCTCCAACAGTTTATCGGATACTGGCCCTCACGGCCATACCGGAATATTCCTCTTCAGGCGCGAAAGACGGGACCGCATGCGAGTGCCGGGATCCACTTTCGTGAGGGACAGAGCTATTGCCTTTCCGGATATGAGCTTGCGGCGATGAAGTGGACTCCGGACCCTGATCGGTTCGCTCCACTCACTGCAGGGGCCGCCTCCGACCCGGAGAAGGCGGTCGGGAAGGGTGAGGTGGTCTACCATGTGGCCGTCCGAATCCGGTGCCCCGCCGGGTCCACTCGCGCGGGATCAGGCGCGCCCCGGGTCGCCAGAGAACTCGCAACGATGACCATCTCGTTCGTCTCTCGCTCTGCTGCAACTGAGTGTGCAGTTGCAGGCAGGAAGAACTTGCCGGTTCTTTCGTGGTCGAGCCGCGATTCGCGGTCTGCATGTCGGGGAGCACGCTCGCTCCGGCTTCGGCTGTGCCGGAAGAGCTCGATGCACTTCCCACGACTCTCCCTTTCATTCGGACGCCGTGTGGCAGATGATGCGAGCGCGCATCGCTGACCTCGATCCCGGAGCCGCCATCGTGCCGACACCCGTGCATCGCCAGCCCGTCGTCGCTGTGTTCGGAAGCAGTACCGTG
>JANNWR010000406.1:0-1825 GCA_031408715.1 bacterium | reverse complement strand
ACGAGTGCCCGCCCATGCGGAACGTCACCGATTCGATCAGCGTGGGGCCGCCGCCCGAACGTGCGCGTGCCACGGCTTCCTGCTGCGCGGCGATCACCGCCAGCAGGTCATTGCCGTCGACGCGAATGCCGGGCATGCCGTATGCAACAGCTTTCACCGCGATGCTGCTCGACACGGTCTGCGCCGAGAGCGGCACTGAGATGGCCCACTGGTTGTTCTGGCAGAAGAACACCGCCGGTACCTGCCAGACGGCCGCGAAGTTCATGGCCGCGTGGAAGTCGCCGATCGACGTGCCGCCATCACCGATGTAGCCCACGCATACCGTGTCGTGCTTCATCAGCTTGGCCGCGTAGGCCGCACCCATGCAATGCGGGAGCTGTGTGCCGATGACGCTGGACCACGCGACGGAGTTCACCTTGCGGTCGCTGAAGTGCATCGGCATCTGCCGGCCGAGCAGGACATCTCCCGAGTTGCCGATCAACTGGCAGACGAGTTCCTTGACCGTGGTGCCGCGCCACAGGCACACGCCGGTCTCGCGCAGCGCATGGAAGATCCAGTCGCCCTTGGCCAGCGGGTAGGCGCTGCCGGTGACCGAGGCTTCCTGCCCCGTGGCCATGCCGTAGAAGCCGATGCGCCCCTGACGCTGCAGCGACAGCATGCGCTGGTCGAACACGCGCATCTTCAACATGTGGCGATAGAGCGCGCGCAGATCGGCGTCCGGCAGCTTGGGCGGCGCGGCGATCTCCTGGCCGTCGTCGTCCAGCACACGGCGCAGCGTCTCGTCGAAGTTCACGACAGGTCCCCTTCGTTCAACCACGCCGACGGCGTCTGCAGCCGTTCGATGAGCGCGTACATGAAGTCCGCGCCCACCGCACCATCGACCACGCGGTGGTCCAACGACAGCGACAGGTTGCCGAGGTCGCGCGCCACGATCTGGCCGTGCACGACCGCGGGCTTCTTGGTGACCGAGTGCACGCCGAGGATGGCGACCTGCGGGTGGTGCAGGATGGGCGTGGCGAGCACGCCGCCGCGCGCACCGGTGCTGGTGACCGTGAACGTGCCGCCCTGGAGCTCCTCGAGTTTCAGCTTGTGGTCGCGCGCCGCGGCCGCGAGCCGGTCGATCTCGCGCGCGATGGCGAACAGCCCCATGCGGTCGGCATCGTGCAGGATCGGCACCGTGAGGCCGTCGTCCGTGTTGGTGGCGAGCCCCAGATGGAAGCGCTTCTTCAAGACGATCTCGTGCGCCGCGTCGTCGAGCGAGCTGTTGAGCAACGGGAACTCGCGCAGCACGAGCGGCAGCGCGCGGAACACGTACGCCAGATACGTGAGCTTGATGCCCGCGGCCTGTGCGCGCGGCGTGACCTGCGCGCGGTGCTCGACCATCGCGGTGAAGTCGCACTCGGCCACGAACGTGAACTGGGCCGCGGTCGAGAGCGAGTGGCGCATGTGCTCGGCGATCTTCCGGCGCAGGCCGCGCAGGGGAATGCGGGTCGTGGCATCGGGACCGTCGGGTGCGGTAGCTCCCGACGAAGCGACTTTGGAACCGTCGGGTGCAGTTGCTCCCGACGGCGTGATGGCGGCGGCCGCTGCGCGAACGTCGTCCATGCTGATGCGACCATCGGGACCGGTGCCGGTGACGCGCTCGAGCGTGACGCCCATCTGCTTGGCGAGTGCGCGCACGGCCGGCGTGGCTTCGACGCGGGACGGGGCGGAGGCGGTCGCGGTCGCGACCGGTGCCACGGCGGCCGCTGGCGTTGGCGCGGCCGCTGGAGCTGCCGCGACTTCGCCCGCCACCGCGATGGTCACGATCACCGTGCCGACCGGC
>JANNWR010000405.1:0-2187 GCA_031408715.1 bacterium | reverse complement strand
GAAATGGCGCGGTTTGGCGGGGGGCTGACGGGGGCCGGACGAGCGACCGGGTCGCCCTCGAACATGGCTCGCGGGGAGATCTCGACCAGACTCACCGCCCGGTCCACACCTTCGCCAGCGCCATCGCCGCCACCGCGATCTCGGCTTCGGCCAGCGTGCGCACGTCGAGCCGGAACCTGCTCGAACGGATGGTGCCGATCACCGGCGGCTCGGCTGCTCGTGCACGCTTCTCGAGCTCCTGCGCCGAGAGCGCCGGGTGCTCCAGCGCCACGACGGGCCCTGGCAACTTCTGCAGCGGCAGTGATCCGCCGCCGACTTCGCCCTCGCCCTCGACGATCTCGCCTGCGAGCCCGGCAACGCGGCCGGTGAGCTCGAGCAGCAATCGCTCGGCGCGCTCCGCCAGCGCCCCGGGCGTGGCCGAAAGCATGGCGAGTGTGGGGATCTCCTCGCGCGCGCGCTCGGGTTCGGCATACAGCGACAGCGTCGACTCGAGGGCGGCCAGAGCGAGCTTGTCGACGCGCAGCGCACGCGCCAGCGGATGGGTGCGCACCCTGGCGAGTAACGCCGCGTCGCCCAGGATGAGCCCAGCCTGCGAGCCGCCCAACAGCTTGTCGCCCGAGCACGTCACCAGGTTCACGCCGGCCTCGAGGCTCTCGTTCACCGTGGGTTCGCGCTCAAGCCCGAACTCCGACAAGTCCACCAGCGCACCGCTGCCCAGGTCCTCGATGATCGCCACCTTGTGCTGCTTCGCGAGTCCGGCGAGTTCGCCCAACTCGGGCTGCTTCACGAAACCCTGCATACGGAAGTTGCTGCGGTGCACGCGCAGGATCGCCCCGACTTCCTTGCCATGCCGGATGAGCGCGCGTTCGTAGTCACGCAGGTTCGTGCGGTTGGTCGCGCCGACCTCGACCAGCTTTGCACCGCTCATCTCCATGATCTCGGGCACGCGGAACGAACCGCCGATCTCGACCAGCTCGCCGCGCGACACGATGACTTTCTTCTGTGCTGCGACTGCGGCGAGCGCCAGTAGGATCGCGCCGGCGCCGTTGTTGACTGCGAACGCCGCCTCCGCACCGGTGAGCCGGCGCAGCCAGCGCTCGATTCCAAGCCCGCGGTCGCCGCGCTCGCCCAGCTCGAGGTCGTACTCGAGCGAACTGTAGCCGGCGGCGACATCGGCGACCGCACGCCGCGCACGCTCCGAGAGCGGCGCACGGCCGAGGTTGGTGTGCAGCACGATACCGGTGGCATTGAGCACACGCCGCAGCAGCGGCTGCATGCCCGCGCGAGCGCGAGCCACGGCCACGCTCGCCAGCGCATCCAGATCGGGCGCGCTGTCGCCGCCATCCTTGAGCGACTCCCGGGCGGCCGCGAGCGTGTCGCGCACGGCGGCGACAAGCACGGTGCGCGGCAGGTCGTTCGCCGCGGACACGAGCGACTCGTGACCGAGCAGCTTCTCGACCGACGGCAGCGTACGCAGCGAGGACTGGGACATGACCGCGAAACTAGCAGAGAGCGAGAGCCGGGGCGATGCGGGGGCGCTCCCCGAGCGCATCAGGCAGCGGCGAAACTCACGCCGTCGAGATCAGGTCCTGCCTCGCCGTGTTCCAGGCGGTCGGCGACCACACGTAGCGCAAGGGCCTTGACCTTGGCGACGGCAGCCTCCGAGGTCGGGCCATACACCATGACGCCCGAAAGCTCCGGTACTTCGGCGATCCACCGGCCATCGGACTCGAGGGCCAGTTGAATGGAGAATCGCATCATCCTTCCTCCCGGGAGCGGTGCACGTTCAGCGTACCAAAGGAAGCCCGACCTACTTCCCCCGCTTCCACGGCCGCAGCACCTCGTAGGCGGGCACCGCGGTCGCCGCGGGCCGCTCGATGCGGATCAGCCGGCGGCGCTCCAGATGCGCGACCGTCGATTGGACCGCGCGCCGCGCACACCAGCGACTCGTGACCGAGCAGCTTCTCGACCGACGGCAGCATGCGAAGTGCGGGGACAGTCATGTGCGCGAGTCGCTGACTCAGGACGCTGCGGCGGCGGCCGCGGCAGTACTCGCGACGGCCGCATCCTCCGACAGAAGCAAAAGCAGGTACCACGCGAACATCGAGAGCAGCGACAGCTCTGCAAGCTTCGCCGCAGCCGGCTCGATGGTGAGCATACCCTTGGTCGTCGTCAATCCCGAGCGCA
>JANNWR010000404.1:0-3013 GCA_031408715.1 bacterium | reverse complement strand
TGCGCTCGGGATTGACGACGACCAAGGGTATGCTCACCATCGAGCCGGCTGCGGCGAAGCTTGCAGAGCTGTCGCTGCTCTCGATGTTCGCGTGGTACCTGCTTTTGCTTCTGTCGGAGGATGCGGCCGTCGCGAGTACTGTCGCAGCTGCCGCAGCCGCTTCCTGAGTCCGCGACTCGCGCACATGACTGTCTCCGCACTGCGCACGCGGCCGTCGGTCGAGAAGCTGCTCGCTCACCAGTCGCTCGTGTCCGCGGCGCGCGGTTCAATCGGGGGTCGCGCATCTGGAGCGCCGCCGGCTGATCCGCGTCGAGCGGTCGGCCGCGACCGCCGTGTCCTGGAACGAAGTGCTGCGGCCGTGGAAGTGGGGGAAGTAGGTCGGGCTTCCTGTGGCAATCTGGACGCTCACCGCTCCCGGGAGGAACGATGATGCGATTCTCCATTCAACTGGCGCGCGAATCGGACGGCCGGTGGATCGCCGAAGTGCCGGAGCTTTCGGGCGGCATAGTCTATGGCTCGTCTTCGGAAGCCGCAGTCACCAAGGTGAAGGCTCTTGCGCTGCGTGTGGTCGCCGACCGCTTGGAACACGGCGAGGCAGGACCAGATCTCGACGGCGTGAGTTTCGCCGCCGCCTGATGCGCGGGGGGAGCGCCCCCGCACGTATCGCCCCCGCTCGCTCTCTCTGTTAGTTTCGCGGTCATGTCCCAGTCCTCGCTGCGTACGCTGCCGTCGGTCGAGAAGCTGCTCGCTCACGAGTCGCTCGTGTCCGCGGCGAACGACCTGCCGCGTACCGTGCTCGTCGCCGCCGTACGCGACACGCTCGCGGCCGCCCGGGAGGCGCTCAAGGAGGGTGGCGACAGCGCGCCCGAACTGGATGCGCTGGCGAGCGCGGCCGTGGCTCGCGCTCGCGCCGGCATGCAGCCGCTCCTGCGGCGTGTGCTCAATGCCACCGGCATCGTGCTGCACACGAACCTCGGCCGTGCGCCGCTCTCGGAACGTGCGCGGCGCGCGGTCGCCGACGTGGCGGCCGGCTACAGTTCGCTCGAGTACGACCTCGAGTTGGGCGAGCGCGGCGACCGCGGGCTCGGTATCGAACGCTGGTTGCGCCGGCTCACCGGCGCCGAGGCGGCGTTCGCGGTGAACAACGGCGCTGGCGCGATCCTCCTGGCGCTCGCGGCTGTCGCAGCCCAGAAGAAAGTCATCGTGTCGCGCGGCGAGCTGGTCGAGATCGGCGGTTCGTTCCGCGTGCCCGAGATCATGGAGCTGAGCGGTGCGAAGCTGGTCGAGGTCGGCGCGACCAATCGCACGAACCTGCGTGACTACGAACGCGCGCTCATCCGGCATGGCAAGGAAGTCGGGGCGATCCTGCGCGTGCACCGCAGCAACTTCCGCATGCAGGGGTTCGTGAAGCAGCCCGAGCTGGCTGAGCTCGCCGAACTTGCGAAGCAGCACAAGGTGGCGATCATCGAGGACCTGGGCAGCGGTGCGCTGGTGGACCTGTCGGAGTTCGGGCTCGAACGCGAACCCACGGTGAACGAGAGCCTCGAGGCCGGCGTGAACCTGGTGACGTGCTCGGGCGACAAGCTGCTCGGTGGCTCGCAGGCCGGACTCATCCTGGGCGACGCCGCGATGCTCGCCAAGGTGCGCACCCATCCGCTGGCGCGCGCGCTGCGCGTCGACAAGCTGGCGCTCGCCGCACTCGAATCGACGCTGTCGTTGTACGCCGAACCCGCGCGCGCGCGCGAGGAGATCCCCACGCTCGCCATGCTGTCGGCCACGCCAGGGGCGCTCGCGGAGCGTGCCGAGCGGCTGTTGCTCGAACTGACCGGCCGCGTGGCCGGGCTCGCGGGCGAGATCATCGAGGGCGAGGGCGAGGTGGGCGGCGGCTCGCTGCCGCTGCAGAAGTTGCCGGGGCCGGTCGTGGTGCTGGAGCACCCGGCGCTCTCGGCGCACGAGCTCGAGAAGCGTGCCCGGGCCGCGGAGCCGCCGGTGATCGGCACCATCCGTTCGGGCAGGTTCCGGCTCGACGTGCGCACGCTGGCCGAGGCCGAGATCGCCGTGGCGGCGATGGCGCTGGCGAAGGTGTGGACGCGACACTGATTTAGGGAGTGCAGTCCCAGCCCTATTCCGATGCGAACACGTGCCTACGGCCGGGTTACCGGGTCGTCAATATAGTGACGCTCCTGTGCGAGTCTCGTCCCCAGATGATGAATGTGATTCGTACTTGACTTGTTTTCAAAGCGATGTATGGTCCAAGCACACACGCACCCCCTGTCGTGTTCATCGCAACCGAAACTCCATTGGCCCGGCCACACGGCTTGATTGACTGCCTGCGTGTGTCCTATGGGCGGGAATCGCATTTTCCACGGAGGGGGCAGTGCTGTCTGAACGAACGGGTTGCGGTCGCGTTCCAGGTGGGTTCATAGGCCGCCAGTTGATTGGATGTGCGCTCTCGTTCGGCATCCTCACGGCCCTGTTCAGCGGCGCCGCGACGGCCGACACTGAGCCGTGGATTCAGAGTATCGGCTGCCGTGATGCCAGAACGGGCACGGGCTTTACGATCCGCGGCGCACGATTCGCAGCAGACAGATCGCCCTCGGTCGACTCGCTGGTGGTCGGGAGGCTCTGCATCGGTTCGGTGAACGGCGTTCACGCCGTCCCCGTCAGCGACGGTGCTGGCGGCGCGTTCATCGTATGGATCGAGTCCGCAGGTCAGGATTGCGACCTACGGTTGCAGCACATTTCCGCGAGTGGCGATCCTGCGCCAGGTTGGCCGCAGGAAGGCCAGCCGCTCTGCGTGGCCGTGGGCACGCAGACCCAGCCCGCGATTGTCGTCACCGGGGCTGGCAGCGTGTTGATCGCGTGGAAGGACTACCGCGATCCCCAGCAGGTCGCAGTCTACCTTCGCCGTGTTCAGGCGAGCGACCCACTGGTCGCGTCAGACGGCTCCGATGAGATCCTGATCAGTGATGCTCTCGCTTCGGACCCTCGCCTATGCTCGGATGGAGCCAGC
>JANNWR010000403.1:0-23351 GCA_031408715.1 bacterium | reverse complement strand
GCATCCTCGAGAGCCGATCTGACGGTCGGGTGCCTTGGACCCTCGGATCTCACGACCAGTGACCTGAACATGATGGCTGCTCAGTAAACTGGGTCTTCCGGGATTGGTGTGGCTGGAATCATGAGCCCGCGCCCGCGCGCGCCGGGTAGAGGTCGAGCCCGCCGCAGTGGAAGTAGATCGCGGTGCGGAATCGTTCGCGGTTTCGGAAGCCGCACGCCCGACGCTTCGCAGCCTGGATCTTTGCGTTGATCGACTCGGCCCCGGCGTTGGTGATGCGATGCGTGAAGTAGGTACGGATGTTCGCCCAGTGACGCTTGATCATCGCCGCCACTTTGCGCATCGGCTCGAGTTGGCTGCGTCTCGCCCAGCGGTACCAGGTGATGAAGTTGCGGTCCGCGACGCCCGGGAGGCGCAGGTCCCACAGGGCCATCGCCGCCATCCGGATCGCCCACGCCCGGCCCACGCGCGTCGCGATCTCACAGAGAAGGTTGAAGGCGCGCGCCCCGGACCAGTCGCGGCGCTCCGGGCTCTCGAGCCAGCGGTACTTTGTTCCCTTGAGGATCGGGTCGCCTTCGGCCATGCGGGCGCGATGCTCGTCCCGCCGAACCTGGTCGACACCCTTCCCGAGATGCTGCGCGACGTGGAACTTGTCGAACACAATCTTGCCCTCGGCCCCCGGCAGGTGCGCGCGTGTCGACAGCAGGTACGGCTCCCACATGTCCATCGACACCGCCTCGATCTTCTCGCGTTGTGCCGGCGTCAGGCCCGTCCAGAAACCATCCATTGCCTCGCGGCCACGATCGTCAGCGACGTGGATCACCGTCGTCCGCTCCAGGTCGCTCACCACGGTCACGTACTCGTGCCGCTTCTGGAAGCTCGTCTCGTCCACGCCGACGTGGCGTGGCACTTCAAGCGTGCGACGCTTCAACCCCCGCGCGACCGCACGCTGCATCATCCCGTCGGCCTCATCCCAACTGATCCGCATCTGCTGTGCGACCGCCTTGATGCTCGCATGTCGGAGCCAGTCGATCGCCAGCGCTTCGAACATCGCCGTGAACCGCGAACCCACCTCCGCCCACGGCACCGGCAGTTGCTTGATCCCGTGCGTCGGACACTTCAAGCGCGGCACGCGCGCATGCACGATGGTCGGGAACTGGCAGGTGTCCAGGTGCCGCCAGCGGCGCTCCTGATGGTCGTGGATCGGCGCCGCGCTGTTGCACTGAGGGCAGACCCACAACGTGCTCTCGGGCAGCGCGACGCGGATGTGCACCTCGCCCGGAGGCTGCTTCATCTCCACGTCCGTGATTTCCCACGGTACCTTCAGGCCCAGCAGTGTCGCGTACAGGGTCCGGCTGTCGATCGTCATCGCGCGTCCTCGGGGGTCAGGGTCCGCGCGGAGCCTATCAGGACTTCAGGCCACCGTTTTCAGCCACACGAAAGTCCGAAGACCCATTTTTTGTGCTCGCACTATACGTCCACTCGCGGTCCTCCCATGGTCGTGCACAATTGCTTTCGCATTTCTCGATGAACACGAGAGGCGCATGGCGCGATGGTTCGCGCTCGCGCGCCCTCGGCGATGAGTTCCACCAGACGCCAATCTCTAGGGGGAGAGTCTATGAACGAACGCAGCCAGCGCGGGCCAGTGGTCGGATCCGGCAGGGCCAACAGGCAGACGATATTCCTAAATTGCTTGCTCCTGATGTCGTTCCCGACATTCGCGAAGGCGGAGTACGCTTGGACGATTGACCCCAACGTGACGGTCGGGTTCTCCATGTTTGCGAGTTACACATCCGTTGGGCTCGATATCGACGACCAGCCAATTGTGGGGCTATACAACCTCTCCCCTGGAAATGGGGCACTCAACGGCGATTACGGCCAGTTCACGGTGAACAAACGCAACTATGTCACGAACATAATGCCTGCTGGTTACCGTTTCGAGCAGTCATTCGTGGAGGCCTACAACACCGTTGCCAACGGGGCGTGGCCCTCCTTGGTGACCGAATCAAACGGCAATGTCCACGTTGCCTACAACAGCAGTCTCCAAGTTCGATACGCTTCGCGCATCAGTGGTGCTTGGAGTGCACGACCCGTGACTGCCCCCTCGACGACGGGCTTCGGAGGGACGTTCGCCTCCTTGGCCGTCGGCGCAGACCACTACCCTCGAGTCGCGTATTTTGTGATCGCTAATCTCACGCTGCACCTCGCGACATGGAACGGAACCAGCTGGGACGACGAGATACTCCCGGGAATTGGCGGTCCGCCGCGTTTGATTCTCGACAACGCTGGTTCTCCCTGTCTGGCATACATCGAGTGGGGGACAGCCCTCCTCAAGTACGCACAAAAGGTCGGTGGCTCGTGGACCCTCACAAGTCTCCCGTTCACGATCGGCAATGGCGGTGCGCCGTCTCTCAAGCTTGACGCTTCGCAGCAGCCTGCCATCGCGTTCCGGCACAATTTCGCGGTCGGTGGGACTGAATACGACGAGGTGATACTGGCGAGGCGCAGTGGTGTAACTTGGTCTTATGCGCAGGTCAGCGCAGCCAGCATCCACGGCGGGGTGAATCCAGTGCTCGAGTTCGACGCGCAGGGCTCACCGGTTGTGGTCTATGGAGCGCTGTTCAGTTCAGCAGCGTCGTCATCGGTCTGGTCGCTACGTTGCGCGGTCGCAAACTCGGGTGGCACGTGGCCGACGTTCGAGATCGAACGGTTCCAAGTCCCTCGACACGCAGACTACGATTGGACCCCGCTTCCGTCCATGGTTCGGAGCCCCATCACGCAGAACCTGCACGTTTGCTATTCCCCTGACCTGTGGCCTGTTCCCTACGACTTCTTCTTGCAGTCGAACAAGGTCCACTATGCGCTTGGAGTACCGACCACACCGCCGCCTGGTGGTGGTGGCGGTGGTGCCGGCTGTCCCTACTGCCTCCCGGAGGCAAAAGCTGGGTCCGATGGCGTTGAGGGGTTCGGTCCGAAGGTGCTTGCGGCGTTTGCTTCGGGCCCCGCATCGATCACCGTCAGGCTCGCAACTCCACAGGAAGAGGAGATCCGTTGCGTGATTTTCGATTTGGCAGGCCGCATGGTCGCCTCCACTCCGAACACGAGGCTCCCCAAGTCCGACAATCTCGAACTGCACCTTGAAGCGTCGACCCTTGGCCGTGGCATCTACTTCGTGCGCGCCCAGTCCGCAAGTGGGCGAACGAGCATCGCGAAGGTACTCCTGAACAGAAACTGAGGGTCTCCACAGTCACCCACGGAGTTGAGTACGCACTTGGGCATGACGGCTTGGGAATTTCCTGCCGTCTGTTCAGACAGATCACGAGCTCCAACCCGCCCCTCATTGGAGATCGGAGGGCGGGTTGGGGCGTTCGTGCAAAGCAGGCGGCCTCGTAGCGGGTGGGCTCACCCCCGACCCCCGATCAATAGTCGGTGATCCACGAACGACTCTTCCCGGCGGGCGCCAAGTGGCCCTGCCAGGGCGCTTGCGATTGGCTCCAACGACGGACTGGTCGGGCTTGGCAGCCGACAACCCGGCCTTGCGTAGCCCGACTTACCCATTGTCGCTGCAACGTGAAAGTGTCCGCCTAACTGCAACGTGATTCTGTCCTCCCTGCGCCCCTGCCTGCGGGGGTTGGAGTGGAGTGACGTGCGGCGGTCGTTTTGAGCGAGGCCCCGGAGTCGGGAACCTCGGAGATCGTGGCTCTCGGGGCGATCCTGGAGAGCCCCGGAGGTGAGTTCTCCGACGGATTTCACCCCGGGGCTGGTGAGTGTGACTTGTAGCCGCGCCGCCAGGGATGTTTGGCTGCCGGTGTGCGCACGTTGGTGACCTGGCCACGCCGGTTCCTCGGCGCGGCTTTCGCCGGGGTTGCGGCTGGTGTCGGCGGTAGCGGGGTGAAGTTATCGGGGCAACGTCGGCGTGAGTGATGGCCTTCGCGGTTGACGAGCGTGAAGGGGGCGAGGAGCGGGTCCTGTCTGGCGACGATGTCGCCGTGGTACAGCACGAGCGCCGAGCCATCGGGGCATTCGCGCACCTCGACCGTACAACCCTGCCAGGAGCGGCCATGGGCGCGTGGTGGCAGCTGGATCCAGCGGCCGGGGATCGAAGCGGTGTTGTCGCGTGCGACCTTGCGCGCGTAACGGCCGACCAGCAGGTGTTCGATGTGTCGCGGTGCGGTGCGCCACGCGGAGTCACCCTCGCGGGCGGCCACGGAGAAGCTCGCGTTGTGCTCCGCGATGAACGTGAGCAGGTGGGCGGCGACGGTTCACTCGGCATCGGCTACGAGCTCGCCAAGCGTGGCATCAAGGTGGTCGGTGTCCCCAAGACGATCGACAACGACCTCGAGAAGACGTTCATGACGTTCGGTTTCGACTCCGCCGTGTCGTTCGCGACCGAATGTCTCGACCGTCTGCACTCCACCGCCGCGTCACACCATCGCATCATGGTGGTCGAAGTCATGGGACGCTACGCCGGCTGGATCGCCTTGCACGCCGGCATCGCCGGTGGTGCGGACGCCATCCTGATCCCCGAGATCCCGTTCGAGATCGAGCACGTCGCCGAGCACATCCGCCGCCGCGAGAAGAAGGGCCGGCTCTACACGCTGGTGGTGATCGCGGAAGGCGCGAAGCCCAAGGGCGGTGCGGTGAGTGTGGTCGGCAAATCGGTGGGTCAGGCCGAACGTCTGGGCGGCGTGGGCGAGAAGGTCGGGCGCGAGCTCGAGCATCTGATTGGCCGCGAGACGCGCGTGGTCGTACTCGGCCATCTGCTGCGCGGCGGCACGCCCACGAGCTTCGACCGCCTGGTCGCGCTTCGGTTCGGAGCCGCCGCGGTGCGCGCGCTCGAGGCCGGACACTCGAGCGTGATGGTGTCACTGGAGCCGCCGCACGTGCGTTACCAACCGCTCGAAGCAGCCGTCGGCCGCATGAAGACGGTGTCGCTCGCCAGCGACACGGTCGCCACGGCGCGCGACCTGGGGATCTGCTTTGGGGATTGAGGCTCGCGGGCCGTCCCCGGCTCCAGGGTCCCGCCGTGGATTGCCGAAACGTGCCTTGCCGTCCTGCGAGATCATCTCTTCAGGCTAGCCCCTGACGGCAACTGGACCCATTGAAGTGAGAGAAATTGGCACTTCGCTGTCCCGCTGCTGAGCCCACGGCACTCCCTGCGAGTCCATCGGCCGGCTCATCTGAGCACGGGCCAAATCCCCGTTGTGGCACGAACATCCTGCCGGGTACCCTTCTGGAGTGAATCCACTCCATATGATGGCCACGTCTCACTTCAACCCGGGAACGAACTACATGAAAAGGTCAGCACCCCTCGCACTACTGGCCCTGACGCTGTCCGTCTTCGCGTCCAGCCTGGCCTTCGCCGCGCCGTTCGATCCACCGGTACCGCCCGAGAGCCATGAGATGGTCCGAAAGATCGCCACCGAGCGGATCGTGCCGCGGTCGTTCAACTTCAGCGATCTGGCGGAGCGCGCGCCTGGCAGCGAGAACATCCCGATCACGCTGCGGCGCGAGCACGAGTGGGAGGCCGCCCAGGAAGAGATCGACCGGCTGAAGGCGAACCCGCCGTTCCTGCCGGCCACGTCGTACGCGCAGTTCACGCTCGACACCACGCCGCCGCCGGCGGCTGGCGGCAAGGGTTCGCTGTCGCCGTTGGCGCCGACGCTCGGCACCGGCTTCGAGGGCATCACGCAGGGCGGCTTCATCCCCGGTGAGCCCACGGTCGGCGCCGGCCCGCTGAACATCTTCAGCGCGGGCAATGTCAGCGTCACCGTCACCAACAAAGATGGCACGAACCGCGTCGAGACCAACGGCGCCACGTTCTTCGGCGTGCCCGTGGCCGAGGGTGCGATCTCGGACGCGCAGTGCTACTACGACGCGCTGCGTGGCCGCTTCGTCGCGCTGTGCTTCACGCAGGGCACCACGCCGACCAACTTCTCGAACTTCTACCTGGCCATCTCCAAGACCAACGACGCGCGCGGCGCGTGGTGGCTCTACAAGTTCGACATGACGAAGGACGGCAACACGCAGACCGCCAACTGGAGCGATTACCAGGGCCTCGGCATCTCGGACGACAAGATCGTGTTCAGCGGCCAGCAGTTCACGTTCACCACGAACGCCTACGTCTACCAGAAGTTCCGGGTGCTCGACCGCGTTGCGGCGTACTCGGGCGCGGTGCTCACCTACGTCGACTTCGCGAACTACGCACCGCCGGCCGGTGGCGATGCCAACGACAACTTCGTCACCAAGCCGGCGCGCAACCTCACGGCCGGCGACAACACCATCTACTGCCTCTGTGTGCGCACGGGCTCGGGCTCGCGCGTCACGTACCGCACGATCACCGGTCCGCCGGCGACCCCGGCGCTGTCGACGGGCAACTTGATCACGGTCGCGGCCTACTCGGCACCGCCGGACGCTCCGCAGTTGGGCTCTGCCGCACTCGTGCCCACGAACGACTGCCGACCGACCGACTTCTATGTGCGCAACGGCGTGCTCATCATGGCGTTCCACACCGCCGCCTCGATCAGCGCCACGAACGTCTCGGCGATCCGCCTGCTGCGCATTCGTACGAGCGACCGCGTCGTGCTCACGGACGAGCTGTTCGGCCAGGGCAGCACGTTCTATTTCTACCCCGCCGTCACGGTGGACTCCGTCGGCACGATCTTCCTGGGCTTCGGCCGCTCGAGCAGCACGGAGCGACCGTCGGCCTACGCGAGCGGCAAGCGCCGTTCGGATACATCGATCCAGGCGAGCGCGCTCATGAAGGCGGGTCTCACCGCCACCGCGCAGACTCGGTGGGGTGATTACACGGGCATCGATCAGGACGCCTCGCTGTTCACGCCCAGTTCCACCAGTGCGTGGTACGTGGGCCAGTGGACCAAGGCGACGAACAACTTCGGCACGTGGGTGAACAAGCTGTCCTATACCTATGGCGAAGTGTTCGGCACGGTCACGGACGACTGCGATGGCGCGGCCGGAACGACCCTTGACCGCACGCCGATCGCGGGCGTCACCGTGACGCTCAAGCAGGGCGTGACCACCGTCGCGACCACGACCACGAACGCGCTCGGCCAGTATAGCTTCGGCTACCTGGAGAGCAACACCTACGACGTGCAGGTCACGCCGCCCGCGAGCGGCACGAACGTCGATGCCGTGGCCGGTGCGGGTGCCACTTCGCAGACACGCATCAGTTCGTCCGACGTGCAGATCTTGATGACGAACGCGCAGCAGTCGAGTGCCAACAACTTCGTGGTCGCGAGCGCCAAGGCGCTGCCGGCGACGGCGTCGATCACGCCGAACGTGCGCGCGGTGGGCGATCCGCAGTTCGTGCTGACCGTGAACGGTTCCAGCTTCTCGAGCTGCTCGGTCGTTCGCTTGGACGGTTTCGACCGCGTCACGACGTTCGTGTCGGCCACTCAGCTGACGGCGGTCATCCCCGCCACGGATCAGGGCGGCGGCGGCACGCGTGTGATCACGGTGTTCACCCCCACACCGGGCGGCGGCACCTCGAACAGCCAGAACCTCACGGTCTCGGGAGTGCCCGACACGCAAGCCCCGGTCGTGAACCTGACCTCGCCGAACGGTGGCGAGAGCTGGGCGGCGGGCAGCGTGCAGAACATCACGTGGACGGCGACGGACAACATCGCGGTCGCAACCGTCGACATCGCGCTGTCGACCAATGGCGGCACCACGTTTCCGACCGCGCTGGCGACGGCGATCGCGAACTCGGGCACGTTCAGCTGGAACGTCCCGGTGACGCTCACGAGCACCGCCCGCATCCGGGTGATCGCGCGTGACGGTTCGAACAACATCGGCTCGGACTCCTCGAGCACGAACTTCTCGATCACCGGCTTCACGGTGACGTCGAGCGCGGGGCCGAACGGCAGCATCGCGCCACTGGGGGCGATCGACGTGGCCGCCGGTGCGACGCCGTCGTACACGATCACCCCGAACGTCGGCTATCACGTTGCGGACGTACTGGTGAACGGCTCGTCCGTGGGCGCGGTCACGAGCTTCGCGTTCCCGCCGATCGCCGCCAACCAGACCATCGCCGCGTCGTTCGCGATCAACACTTACACGCTCACGCTGCTCACTGCCGGCAGCGGCACCGTTGCCGCAGTGCCGAACCAGGCCACGTACAACCACGGCACGATCGTGCAGCTGACGGCGACGCCGAGTGTGAACTGGAACTTCGATTTCTGGAGCGGTGACGGCTCGGGCATCACGAACCCGCTGAACGTGACGATGGACGCGAACAAGTCGGTCACCGCCAACTTCAGCCAGCACTTCTACACCTGGAACCAGACGGGTGCGGCTGCCTGGACGACGGCCACGAACTGGACACCGACGCGCACGGTCCCGGCTACGAACGACGTGCTGTTCTTCAACAACGGCGCGGCGGCCGCGGTCGTGAACGCCATCCCCACGCAGACCATCGCCGCGATCCTGGTGAGCGGCAACACCAACATCACTTTCAATGCCGCGGCGGCGGCGACACTCACGCTCAACGGCGGCACGGGCGCCGACCTGAGCGTGGCCACGGGCTCGACGCTGCAGCTCACGGGTGCGAACGCGGTCACGCTGGCGCTGGTCGTCGGCACGACCGGCAGCATCTCTGGCACCACGAACCTGGCGGGTGCCGCGCACCGCATCACCGCCGCGGACGTGGGCTCGCTGGGCTACAACAGTGGTGGCGTCATGACCACGGGGGTCAGTTTCTCGGGCAACCCGTTCGGCACGACCTCGCTCAACTCGGTGGTGTTCGGGGCCGGCTCGCTGTACCAGCACATCGCCGGCGCGAACCCGTTCGGTGCCACCGCGCCGAACTCGGTGGTCACGTTCCAGGCCGGCAGCCGCTACCGGCTCGACGGCCCGCTCACGCCGGCGTTCGCCGGCCGCACCTATGCGGACTTCGAGTACAACAACGGCGGCACGATCTCGCCGACCGGCGCCACGGCGGTGACGCTGGACAGCCTCATCGTGTCGCAGGGTGTGCTGAACGTGAACCTCACGGGCGGCGCGTTCATCCGTGGAGACATCCACGTGAAGACCGCCGGCACGCTGAGCTTCAGCCCGGCGTCTGGCTCGCCGGCGTTTTCCATGAACGGCACGTCGGGTCAGTCGATCGACATCCAGGGTGCGTTCAGCACCAGCAACGCCGTGCTCAACATCAACGATGCCGCGGGTGTGAACCTGGTCACGAACGTCGTGCTGAACGGCGGCCTGTCGTTCACGAGCGGCCGTGTGAACACAGGCGCGCGCACGCTGGCGCTGGCGAGCACGTCGGCCATCACCGGCGCCTCGCAGGGCAGCGGTTGGGTGAACGGCAACCTCAGCAAGACCTACGCGGCGGGCGCGTTCGCGAGCACGCTGGCGATCGGCGATGCCACGAACTACACGCCGGTCGGCATCTCGGGCACGGGTGCGGGTGCGGGCTTTGCGCTCACCGCCAGCACGACCGGTGGCGAACACCCGAACTTCGCGACCTCGGGCCTGGACGCGGCACGATCGCTCAACCGCTTCTGGGCCGTGACGTCCGCGAACGGTGCAGGCGCGACGTGGAGCGCCACGTACAACTACCCGTCCTCGGATCTGGATGGCACGGCCGACCCGCTGACATTCCAGGGCCGGGCGTGGAGTGGCGCTGCGTGGTCGCCGCTGACGCTCGGAACGGTGGGTGCGAACAGCATCCAGGCAACCGGCGTCACTTCGGCCACGGCCTCCCAGTTCGCGTTCGGCAACCCGCCGAGCTTCACCATCACCGCCACGGCCGGCGCGAACGGCACGATCTCTCCGATCGGCGCGGTGTCGGTGGCGAGCGGTGCGAACCAGGCGTTCACGATGACGCCTGCGTTGGGCTTCCACGTCGCGGACGTGCTGGTCGATGGTGGCAGCATCGGCGCTGTGCTCAACCACACGTTCACGAACGTCACCACGAATCACACCATCTCGGTCAGCTTCGCGGGTGACGCCCGCACGCTCACGATCAACGTGGTTGGTGGCGGCGTGGTGCTCAAGTCACCGAACCTGCCGAGCTACCCGAATGGTTCGACCGTGCAGCTCACGGCCAGCGGCAATGTCGGCTGGGTGTTCGCGGGTTACAGCGGCGACCTGGTCAGCGTGAACCCGGTCGAGAACCTGCTGATGGACGCGGACAAGACGGTGACCGCGACGTTCACGGACATCGCCGCTCCGACGGTGTCGGTGACGGTGCCCAACGGCGGTGAGATCGTGACGGCCGGCACGAACACGCCGATCACTTGGACAGCGACGGACAACGCCGGCGTGACCGCGATCGATATCGAACTGTCGCGCCTCGGTGTCGGTGGCCCCTATGTCCCGGTGGCGACGGGTCTGCCGAACTCCGGCTCGTACAGCTGGACAGTGCCAGGTCCGATGACGTCGAACGCGATCATCCGTATCACGGCGTACGATGCCGCCGCGCACACGGCGGTGGACGTCTCGGACGCGAACTTCCAGATCGCCGGCACGACCGGCGTCTCGGACGGCCCGGTCACGGATTTTGCGCTGTCGCCGGTCGTGCCGAACCCCGTACACAGCTCATCGCGCTTCCAGTTCGCGCTGCCGCGGGAAGCGCACATCCGGCTGAGCGTGCACGACGTGCAGGGCCGTGAGCTCCTGATCCTGGCGGACGGCGCATTCGCGCCCGGCCGCCACTCGATCGACTGGACGAGCTCGGGCCAGCAGTCCCTGGACCCGGGTCTGTACTTCGTCCGACTGAGCATGTCGGGCCGTACGATCACCCGGCGCTTCGTGCTCATGAAGTAGCCCACACGCTCCGAACGCGTCGCCCCGGTCGCTCACGCGGCCGGGGCTTCGTGTTGCCGGGGGCAGGTCCGGAGCATTAGCGCACACGACGTCCACCGCTCTCGCCCGCACTGCGCCCCGATGTGCTTACCGCGCACATCTCGCCTATCTTCGCGGAACCCTCATGAAGCCCGCCCACGGATCTTCGCCACCACCCATGATCGCACGGTTCGCGCCGGTGCCCACATGCGCCTGAGAGCCCTGCTGCCGTTCGCACTCGCGGCGGTGCTGGCGATCACGCTGCTGCCGGGACTCGCCGCCGTCGACGCCATCGACGAACGCGAAGCACGCGATCTCGTGACCGCGTTCGAGTCGACCGATCACCACGAGTGGATCACCCCGGTCTACGGGCACGAACCGTTCTTCGAGAAGCCGCTGCCGGGATATGCACCCGAGGTGCTGTCCGCACGCGCGTTGCGGCGCTGGCTGCCGCTGGCGAACTCCTCGACCAGCGGCGTGGCGGTGTCGCGGCTGGTGCGCGCCGCACTCGCAGCCGGACTGGCGCTCGCGGTCGCGATCGCCGGGACGCGTCTGTTCGGCCCGCGCAGCGGCTGGCTCGCCGGCATCGCGCTGGCGAGCATGGTCGGCCTGCCCCTTGCCGCGCGCGCCGATGGCACGCAAGTGTACATCACGCTGCTCACGTGGCTCGGACTCGAGCGCATGCTCACCGTGCTCGCCGGTCGCACGCGCGCACCCGGCGGCACGCTGGTGATGGGCTGGCTGGCGCTCGGTGCCGCGGCGATGACGGGCGGCCTGCTGCCGGCGCTGTGGCCGCTCGCGGGTTTCGCGATCTACTTCGGGCTGGCGCGACATCACCGCGGCTGGCGCATGCTCGACCCCGCCGCGGGACTGCTCATCGTCGCCGGTGCGTGCCTGCCGTGGTACGGGCTCATGGCGGCGATCCACGGCATGCCGTTCTTGGCGCAGGTGCCATGGTTCCCGTATGCCTCCGGCGTGCGTGGCTCGTGGCTCGCGGGCGCGCCGCTGGCGCTGTCGTTCGCGGTGGTCACGAGCTTCCCGTGGACACCGTTGCTGGCCGCGGCGCTTGCGGACGCCGCGCTGCGCCTGCGCGACACGGCCGTACGCCCCACTCCGGGCGCGCCGCTCGACACCGAGCACGTCGAGCACCTGCTACTCGCGCTGGCGCTGGCCGGTGCGCTGCCCGTGGCGCTGTATCCCGGCCCGCCGCTCACCGCGGCTTTGCCGGCCCTGCCCGCGATCGCACTGCTCGTGGGCCGCTTCGTCGATCGTGTGCTCGACGGCCGCGGCGATATGCACGCGCTCACGCACGCCACGCGGTTGCTCGCGATCATCGGCTCGGTGTTCGCACTGGCCGGGCTCGCGCTCGCCGCGCGGATCCCCGCCGCCGCACCCGAACTGCGCCTGCTGTCGGCGCTCATGTTCCTGTCCGTGTGGGCGCCACTGCTCGCCGACCTGCGGCGGGCGCGCAAGTGGGTGGTGGCTCTGTTCGCGCTCCCGGCCGTGCTGGGCGCGCCCGTGCTCCACACGCAGGTGCTGCCGGCACTCGAGCCATGGCTCAACGCGCGGGCGGTGGCCGAGGGCATGGAACGGGTGTCGCCGCCCTACGCACCACTCGTGGTGTTCGAACCCCCGCCGCCGTCGCTGCGGCAGACATTGCCGCGCAACTTCATCACGCGCGAGCACGTCGAGCCCGGCGACACGGATGCCACGGCGCGCGACGGGTTCGTGTACGCGGCGTACCGGCCCGCGAACGAGAAGTTCGCGCTGGCCGGTCTGGCACCGCTCGGCCCCGCACCCGAAGTACTCGTGCGCTCTCCGGTCATGGTGCTGGTGCGCGTGCGCGCGGGCGTGCCGCTGCGCTAGTATCGCGCGCCCGCGCGCCCCCGATCTTGAGCGATTCCCCGATCCCGCCGTCCCGGAACCCTGGAGGTCGCATGGCGCGCATCCTGCGCTGCTTCGTCACGCTGGGCTTGAGTCTGCTGTATGCCGTATCCTTGGCACATGCGGGCTCGATCACGTCTTTTGAACACGATACGACAGCGGCAGGCACGCAGCGGTCCAAAGGCACGCCCCCCGACGTCGTGGACCTGCCGATCTGGGTGGGCGCGAACAGTGCTGTCGCACTTCTGCACATCTCCGACGCGTTCGAGATCTCGTCAATCGACGCCGCCCCACTGTGGTTCGGGGTCTCGGTGACTTATCCATGGAAGTCCTCGCGCCAAGGTTGGATCGAGGCGAACTACGAGCGTTTTCGCTTCCTGGAGCGTGGCTTCGGCGTTTTCGACACGAGCGTGGGGTTCACGCTCCTCTCTCCGGGACGAGCGGTGACGTTCGATCAGTTCGCGGTGCGTTGGGGCGTCGAACAGCGCTTTGGCAAGCTCGACCGGCCGTTCGCGACCGTGGGCGCCGGCGTCGGTGGGGCCTCCGGGTTCGGCAGCATCGGTGGCAGCGACGACAACATGCTCACGCTTCAGGGCATCGGACGCGCGACGGTGTTCCTCTACCTCGGCCGAACATCGCGATTCGGACTCGGCATCGAGGCAGGTCCGAACTGGAGCTACATCCCGCGTCAGGACACCGACGTATGGACGCACGCCGAGGTCACAGTGCGCTGGGAGAGCATGCTGCGGCTGCCGAAGCGCATCCTCCCGGCGCCGTGAGCGGGCGCCTCGACTCACTTCCGAATTCGTCCGCTGCCGGTCGCGCCCGCGTGTTAATCCTTGTCCCATGACACTGGACCCCGAGATCTGCTGGCGAGCCTGGTCGACGCGCGACGTGCGCTTCGTGGGCCGATTCGTGATGGGTGTGACGAGCACGCGCATCTACTGCCGACCCGGCTGCCCGGCGCGCTTGCCCGCCCGGCGCAACGTGCGGTTCTACACCACACCTGCCGCGGCCGAGACGGCCGGCTTTCGCGCCTGCCTGCGCTGTCGGCCGGACCGCGCACCGGGCTCGCCCGGCGCGGCCGGGACCGCAGCCACCGTATCGCGTGCGCTGCGCCTGATCGACGAAGGTGCGCTCACCGAAGGCTCACTCGAACAACTCTCCGCCCGGCTCGGCGTGACGTCACGATGGTTGCGCGAGTTGTTCACGACGCACGTGGGTGCAGCACCGCTTGATGTCGCGCGTACACGTCAGGCGCATCTGGCGCGCCGGCTGTTGGAGGACACCGGACTGCCCGTGGAAGACGTCGCGGCCGCCGCCGGCTACGGCAGCGCGCGACGCATGCGCGCGGCCATGCAGCAGACGTTCAAGCGTTCGTCGGCTGAGCTGCGCACGCGGCCAACCGCCACATTCGACGGCGCGCTGGCGCTGAGGCTGCCCGCACGCATGCCGTTCGACGGCGCAACTCTACTGGCGTTCTTCGGTGCGCGCGCAATCCGCGGCGTGGAGGAACTGTCGGACGGCGTCTACCGGCGCGCGTTCGCACTCGATGGTTCGCCGTCGGTGTTCGAAGTACACGCGCGCCCCGACGGCGTCGAAGTACGCATGAGCGCGACGGCGGCCGCAGCGCTGCCACGCGTGCTCGCGCGTGTGTCGCGCATGTTCGATCTCGACGCCGACGTGAGCGCGATCGCGGCGCATCTGGCGAAGGACCCACGCCTGGCGCGCTCGCTGAAGGGTCGAGCCGTGCGCGTGCCGGGCGCGTTCGATGCGTTCGAGGTCGGCGTGCGTGCATTGCTCGGCCAGCAGGTCAGCGTGGCAGCGGCGCGTACGCTCGCGGGCCGGTTGGTGGCGGCGGCCGGCATGCCGTTGCCGTCGTCCCACGGCACGCTCACGCATGTGTTCCCCACACCCTCCGCCGTCGCCGCAGCACCGCTCGAGACGATGGGCCTGACTCGTTCGCGTGCGGCCGCGCTACGCGGCTTCGCCCAAGCGGTCGCGAGCGGCGCACTCGATCTGGGTGCATTCCGCGACCTCGACGACGCGGTCGAGAAGCTGGTGACACTTCCCGGCATCGGGGATTGGACCGCGCAGTACATGGCGATGCGTGCGCTCGCCGAGCCCGATGCGTTCCCCGCGGGCGATCTGGGAGTACGGCAGGCGCTCGCGGTGCGCGGCGTGCTACCAAGCGAACGCGATGTGCGGGCGCGCGCCGAGCGCTGGCGGCCGTGGCGTGCGTACGCCGTGCTGGCGCTGTGGACCGAACCCCATCCGGCGAAGCCCGTGCCGCGTGAAACTCGTCGAACTGTCACCACCGGCGCCGAACGTGCAGTCACGCGATCACGCCGAATCACCCCCATCGCCCGTACTTCCAGACGAAAGGCCAGCCGATGAAGCCCACGCTCACACTCGATCGGACCATCGCCCGCACACCGGTCGGCCCGATCGGGCTCTACGGACTCGACGACGCACTGGTCGGAGTGACGCTCGATGGCAGTCACGGCCCCGAGAAGCGTCACGAGAAGTTCCTGACGCGTCATCTGGGCGCGTTCACGACCCGCCGGGCGCCCGATGCCGCCGGCGCGGCCACGCGCCTGGCGCGTTACTTCGCAGGCGAGCTCGGCGCACTCGACGAACAACCGCTGCGCATCACCGGCACGGAGTTCCAGCGGCGCTGCTGGACGCGGCTGCGCAAGGTGAAGGCAGGTCAGACGCTGTCATACGCTCAGCTGGCCGCGGCGATCGATCACCCGACCGCGGTACGTGCCGTGGCCGCCGCGAACGGCGCGAACATCCTGGCGTTGTTCATCCCGTGCCATCGCATCATCGCCGCCGACGGCACGCTGTGGGGCTACGGCGGCGGGCTGCCCATGAAGCAATGGCTGCTCACGCACGAACACGCGCGTTTCACCGCACTCGCTGAACAGGGTTCGCTGCCGCTCTAGACGCGATGCCGGCCCTCGTACTCCGCCGTGCCGCGAGCCGCGCGGCGTAGCCCTCGCCAGCCAGCACTCAGCCCATTCTTGGAGGACTCATGCCCGCGTTACCTGCCACGACCGCAACACTCACCCGCACGTTCCAGATCCGAGGCTTGCCGCTCGCACCCTTCGCGCCGCTGTTCGCGAAGTCCGCTGCCGAACTCGCCCAACTCGGCGTCCGGCGTGTCGTCGCCGACAGCACACCCGGCTATCCCTGTCGCGTGAGCCTGGTCGACGCCGAGCCCGGCGAAACGCTGTTGCTGCTGCATCACGTGTATCACGATGTCGGCGGTCCGTACCGTGCGTCCGGCCCGATCTACGTACGTCAGTCCGCTGCGGAACATGTGCCGGCGCCGGGCGAGGTGCCGGACTATGCCGCGCGGCGCCTGTTGTCGTTTCGCGCGTACGATTCGACGGGCATGTTGCTCGAGGCCGACGTGGCCGAGGGTCGGGATCTCCCGGCTATCGTGGCGCGGATGTTCGCCGATCCGGAGGCCGGCTACATCCACGCGCACAACGCCAAGCCGGGTTGCTTCAGTTGCCGGATCGATCGCGCGTCATAGTCCGAGCTCTGCTCTCATGAACGTCTTGGCATCCGCGGACGCGGTGATGCGCAGCCACACCGCGCCGCCGTCGCGCTCGCTCTCGATCGTGAACGCCAGGAAGGGGCAGCACTTGCGCTCGAGTGCCGCCCACTGCGCGGCCGGCACGAAGCGGTCGTACGGCAGCTTCAGCGCGAACCCGTCCGCGAGTTCGCGCTTCTCGCTGACTCTGGCCAGCAACGCACTCGACAGCTCACGATGCTGCTGTCGCTCGGTCCTGCTGAGCGCACGCATGTTGCAGGCGTAGGGCGTCTCGGCGGCGATCGTCAGCGTCGGAACCACACTCAGCAGGAACACCAGCCACGCATGGCGCATGAGTTCTCCGTTGCAAGGGGCCACGGCCGCGCCGTCGGCGCACTCGCACCGGGACCGGCTCGTGGGGCGGCGGAACCGGCCTTCCGGCCTTGCCGTCCTGCCGGACCTTACGAGTTGAAGTGCGCTTCAAGTCAAGGCATGCTGTGCTCATGCTCACCATCGGAGATGTCGCCCGGCGCGTCGGCCTCGAGCCTTCCGCACTTCGCTACTACGAACGTGTCGGCTTGCTGAACGCGCCTGAGCGCGTCAGCGGCCGTCGCCGCTACCCCGAAAGCGTGCTGGCGCGGTTGCGCGTCATCACGTTCGCGCGCGGCTGCGGCTTCTCGCTCGCCGAGATCCGGCAACTGTTCTCAGGCAAGCCCTACTCCAAGCGCATGCGCGCGCTCGCCGCCCAGAAACTCACGCAGATCGAACAGGCCATCGCGCGCTTCCAGGCGATGCACGCATTGCTCGAGTCCTCGCTGGGCTGCGACTGCCTGAGTCCCGAGCAATGCGGTCAGCATCTGCCCGTCGAGCCCGGGCGCACGACACTCGTGCGTTTCCCGTAGCATCACGTCCATGCGCATCCTGCACTGGTTCCGGAAGGACCTGCGACTCGACGACAATCCGGCGCTGTCCGGAGCCGTACACGATGCACGGCACGACGTCGTGCCGTTCTACACCAGCGACCCCGAGTGGTTCGCACGCCCTGATATGGCCGCGACGCGCGTGCGCTTCGTGCTGGGCGCGCTCACTGAACTGTCCGCCGCGATCGCTGCACGCGGCTCCCGCCTGGCGCTGGCACACGGCGACCCTGCCGTGACCGTGGTGCGTGCGGCGCGCAGTGCGAACGCCGATGCGGTGTACTGGAACGATGAGTACGAACCGGCCCTCCGTGCGCGTGACGATCGTGTGGAGGGTGCGCTCGCGGCAGCCGGCATCAAGGTCAAGCGCTTCCATGACCGGTTGATCGTGCCGCCCGGTGCCGTGAAGAGCGGCGCAGGCACGCCGTACACCGTTTACACACCGTTCCGGAAGGCCTGCGAGGGCCATCCGATCCCCGACCCGCACCCGTGCGTCGAGAAACTGGCCACGCACGACCTGCCGTCGCCACGGCTCGCCACGCTCGAGCGGCTCGGATTCACCGAGCCCGAGTCCGCACCATGGCCGGCCGGCGAGTCGCACGCGCAACAGCGCCTGCAACGGTTTCTCACCGCGGGCGCGCGCGGCACGGAACGGGACGCCACGGCTTCGAACGTCATCGGCGCCGGTTCACGAATGCCCGCCGCCAGGCTTGGGCGATACGGCGCCGGCCGCGACTTTCCTGCGCTCGCCGCAACGTCGGAGCTCTCGGCCGATCTGAAGTTCGGCACCATCGGCATCCGCCGTGTGGCGCACGGCGCACTGGCCGCCGCGACCCGTGAACCGGCGCTGCTCGATCACGCCATCAAGTACATTCAGGAGCTGCGCTGGCGGGACTTCTATGCGCATGTGCTGTGGCACTTCCCGCATGTCGAACAGGGTTCATTCCGCCGCGAGTACGACGCTCTGCACTGGCGCGGGACCGACATCGAGTTTGCCGCGTGGTCCTCTGGCCGCACTGGCTACCCCATCGTGGATGCCGGCATGCGGGAACTCATCGCCACCGGACTCATGCACAACCGTGTGCGCATGATCACCGCCAGTTTCCTGACCAAGGACCTGCTCATCGACTGGCGCCGGGGCGAGCGCTGGTTCATGAACCACCTGGTCGACGGCGATCTGGCCAGCAACAACGGCGGCTGGCAATGGGCCGCAGGCACCGGTACGGACGCCGCGCCGTACTTCCGCATCTTCAATCCCGTCACCCAGGGCATGCGCTTCGATGGCGAAGGCCACTATGTGCGCCGTTGGTGCCCGGAACTGGCGAAGCTGGCGGACGCCGTCATCCACCGGCCTTGGGAAGCACCACCTCTCGCGCTGGCCGAGGCCGGCGTCACGCTGGGTGAGGACTATCCGTTCCCGATCGTCGACCACTCGGAACGTCGCGAACGTGCGCTGGCGATGTACGGTGAGGTGAAGGGCAAGTGAGCGCGCGGCCGCTGCTGGCATGGTCGAGTGACCACCTCGCGTTCCCGCTGCCGCCCGCGCATCCGTTCCCGCTCGGCAAGTACACGCTCGTGCGCGAGAAGCTGATCGCCGAACGCGTGCTCGAGCCCGGGTGGCTGACGCGCTCCGAGGTGGCGCCCGAGTCGTGGCTGCGCGCCGCGCACGACGACGACTATGTCGCGCGAACACTGAATGGCACATGGACGGACGCCGAAGTGCGCAAACTCGGGCTGCCGTGGTCCGCAGCACTCGTCGACCGCGCGCGCGCGGCGCTCTTCGGCACCGTGCAGGCCGCACGCGCCGCCCTTGTCCACGGCGTCGCGGGCAATCTCGCGGGTGGGACGCATCACGCGTTCCCCGGCCGCGGCGAAGCGTACTGCCTGTTCAACGACGTCGCCGCCAGCGTGGCACTGCTGCGCCGCGAGGGCCAGGCCGCACGGCCGTTCGTGCTCGATCTGGACGTGCACCAGGGCAACGGCACGGCCGCGTGTTTCGCGGGCGATGCCAGCGTGTTCACGTTCTCGCTTCACGCCCGGCACAATTATCCGATGCGCAAGGAGACCAGCACGCTCGATGTCGAGCTGGACGACGGTGCCGGCGACGACGACGTGTTGGCCGCGCTCGACGCGCACGTGCCGGCCGCACTCGATTCGCATGGGCCCGACCTCGTGTACTATCAGGCTGGCGTCGATGCGTTGCACACCGACCGGCTGGGCCGGCTGCGCATGACGCACGCAGGACTGGCGGAACGCGACCGTCACGTGTTCGCATGGCTCGAGCAGCGCGGACTTCCGGTGTGCGTCACACTGGGCGGCGGCTATGGCCAGCCCATCGAGACCACGGTCGAAGCGCACGCGAACGTGTGGCGCGCGGCGCGGGGCGCCCGTGAACGCAGGCCAGCAGTGGATCCGGCCCGCAGTGAAGGTCCGTGAACATCGGGCGCAGACCGAGCCCCGCAGGAAACGAAGTGCGAAGTGATGTGCGTGTGACGGAAATGCGCCGACGCCCGCGTGGACACCCCGTGCACGGCGAGGACCGTGCCGCGAGTGCGCCCGGAGTGAACAGCATTCACAGCGCGTGCGCGCGATCGGGTCCGCCGCCTTGCTGGACAGGCATTCCGGGCGCGTCCACGACATGCGCGCGTTCGTCCACGCCGGCGTCGTGACGAATCTTCGTTGACCGCGCCCTCGGCCGCGCGCGAAGCTCCCTCCACCCCCGGTATGACAAGACGGAGGTGGATCGTATGAAGCACGCACGCATGTTCGCGCCACTGGCACTCGCCGCGATGCTCGTGGCCCCGCTCGCGGGAAGCGCCACGAGTGCCGAGGCCGCACCCAAGCGCACGCCGCGCGCCGCGACGTCCGCGCCCGCCAAGGCCGCGGGCTACCGCCAGTTCACCGGCACGGTGGTCTCGATCGACGGTTCGTCGATCACGGTCGAGAAGGGCGGCAAGGCGCCGAAGCAGATGGTGTTCGCTCGCGGGGCCAGCCTGCGCTCGACGGGCGAGATCGAGAAGGACGCCCGCGTGACCGTGTACTGGCGCGACGAGGCAGGCCACCCGGTGGCGCATCGCGTCGTGGTGAAGACCGCCACTGGCGGTGGCAGCCGCTGATTCCAGCGCTCGCGCAGCCCGGGCGGAATCGTTCCGCCCGGGCGGCACGGGCCGGAGAACTGCGGCGGGCCGAAGAGTCGTCCAGGCTGAGAGCACATCCAAACCGACCCGGGCCCCGGATGCGCGGACCCGCTGGACCATCTGCTAACCTGCCCCGGTTCGATTCGGTCTGGCTTGTGTCCCGTGTCTCCCGGAGCCCCCATGCCCGCACGTTCGCATCGGTCTGCGCTGGTCCTCGTCCTGTCGTTGCTCACCGCCGTCCCCGCGCTCGCGGCGGAACCCGCCAGCAAACCGGTGGCGAAACCCGCATTCGGACTCGATCAGGCGCTGACGCTGCGCCAGGTGCAGGGCCCCACGTGGTCACGTGATGGCAGGCGCATCGCGTTCACGGTCAATGCGCCGGACACGGCCGAGAACACGACGAACCAGGACGTCTGGCTGTATGACGCGACCAGCAACACCTGCCGCGCCGTGACGCGCAACGCCAAGAACGACTACGCGCCGCAGTTCTCGCCGGGTGGTGACACGCTGGCGTTCCTGTCGCCGCGCGACAATGAAGAGGGCAAGCCCAGCATCTACCTGCTGCCGCTCAAAGGCGGCGAACCGTGGAAGCTGGCGACGTTCGCCGAGAGCGTCGGCGAGTTCCGCTGGTCGCCCGACGGTAGGAGCATCGCGTTCACCCTGCTCGACACGCTGTCCAAGCAGGCGAAGGACTGGCGCAAGAAGAAGTGGGACCATGTGGTCGAAGACGAGATCACGCAGTACAACCACCTCTGGGTGTTGGACCTCGCCAGCGGCCAGCAGCGGCGCGTCACCTCGGGTGAGTTCATGGTCGCCGAACCGCGCTGGTCGCCGGACTCGCGTTCCATCGCGTTCGTCTGGAACCCCACGGGTGCGGTCGATGACGGCAACGAGTCCGACATCGCCATCGTGTCTTCAGCGGGCGGCGCGATCCGCAAGGTCGGCGCGAACCCCGAGAACGGGTACGCATGGTCGCCGGACGGCAAGTGGCTGGCGTGGGCGGGCACGAGCGATCGCACCAAGCACGTCGAGAAAGCGCTGTTGTGGGTGGCCCCATCGGGCGGCGGGATGCCGAAGCCTCTCACGGAAGCGTTCGACGAGGATGCCTTCACGCCCGCATGGAATGGCACGTCGGATTCGCTGTACTTCTTCAGCCAGCAGGGCGCCTCGGTGCGCGTGGCGACCGTGGCGCGCGACGGCGGCGCGGTGCAACTGGGACTGGACCTGCAGGGCGAAACAGCCAGCGCACCCGTCGTGGGCCCCATGGGGCGTGTGGCCTACGTGATGTCGCGCTGGAACCAGCCCGGCGAGTTGAACGTGGCCGATGCGATGAACGCCACGCCGCGTGCGGTCTCGGCGGTGAACGCCAGCATCGCGGGGTGCACGTTCGCGCCGACGCGCACGGTGCAGTGGAAGAGTGATGACGGCGTGACGATCGAGGGCGTGCTGGTGCGGCCGGTCGGCGCGCCGGAGAAATTCGCGCTCAAGACACTCGTGCTGCTGCACGGCGGGCCCTATCAGTCGCGTTACGGCATCGGCCTGAACGCCATGGCGCAGTTCATGGCGGCAAAGGGCTATCAGGTGTTCCTGCCCAACTTCCGCTCGAGCGGTGGCTACGGTACGGCCTTCATGATCCGCAAGCGCGCGGACTGGGGCGGTCAGGACTGGCGTGACGTCGAGTCCGGCGTCGACGCGCTCATCGCGATGGGCTTGGCCGACGCCAACAAACTGGGCGTGTTCGGCCACAGCTACGGCGGCTACCTGTCGGCGTGGGCGATCACCCAGACGCAGCGCTACGATGCCGCCATCGTGTCGGCGGGCGCGCCCGACCTGCCCGCGTTGTGGGCACAGAGCGACACGCACCAGTACCGCGCTTTCGAGTTCGAGGGCCGGCCGTGGGAGTCGTTCGACCAGTGGCGGTCGAGTTCGCCGATCACGCACATCGCCAACGCCAAGACCCCGACGTTGGTGCTGAATGGCGAGGCCGATGTCCGCATCCCCTACCCGCAGGCGCAAGAGACGTATCAGTCCCTCAAAGCCCTGAGTGTACCGACGCAGTTTGTGCACTACCCGCGCGAAGGGCACGGCCTGCGCGAGCCACGCCACCGCGCCGACTGGTACACGCGCCAGGCCGCGTGGTTCGATCGCTGGGTGAAGTAGCGTGAGCCCGCGCTGGCTGGGTCCCATTCTCTGGGTCGGCTTGCTGCTGCTGTTCGCCCTCTACGTGTGGCCGACACGCTGGCACTACGACCACATGACCGTCGATGGCAACATCGTGCTGGTGCGCATGGACCGCTTCTCGGGTGCGGCCGACATGCTGGTGCCCGATGAAGGCTGGATGCCAGTCGAAGCGCCGGTCGACAGCACAGGGAATGCCGCACCGGCGGCGCTGTGAGCGCACTGGCCGCGAAGCCGGGTCGCACGCGGCATGCGCGGGATCTCGCGCGGCTCGAAGCACTGCGCTGGGAGTTCGGCCCCGCCGCAGCACGAGAACGGCGCGCGACGTTCCGCCGCGTCCTGCGTGCGCGGCTCGGCTCGGTGGCGCTCATCGAACGCTTGCACGAATGCCTGCTCGCCGCGCGCGCATACCCGGATGACGACGCCACGCTGATACTCGTGGAGCGCGCGTTGCAGACGTTCGCGCAACGTGCCGACGTGCGCGTGCTGCATGCTCGCCTGGCCGACAGCGGCATCGCGGGCGCCGATATCCGCTTCGCGTTCTTCGCCCCCACCGCGCGCCGGCTGGCGGCGCGCTGGCCCGGACGGCTCGAAGTCGATTGGGACGAGTTTCGTGACAACGACAACAGCGCCGCGCTCGAGGAGTGGCTGCCGCAGTTGGCGCACGATGCCGAGGTGCCAAGCCTCGACGAGTATGACTTCGGGCTGCGGGACTGGCTCGGGCGCCTCAAGTCCGCGCGCGAGGCGGACGGCGCGTTCCTCGCACGACAACTCTCGGCACGGCTCGCCGATGACGCGGTGTTCGAACGCGTGCACGATGGGCTCGGAATTCCGTACCGGCTGCGTGGCGATGGTGCCGAGCGAAACAGCGACCCGACGCCATCGCGC
>JANNWR010000402.1:0-8798 GCA_031408715.1 bacterium | reverse complement strand
CCTTCGAGCGAGCTCCACGCGAAGCGCGGCCGTCCCGAGAGCAGCGCGCTGCGGCGTGGCTCGAGGATCAGGGCCTTCGTCGCGTCCGGTCCGCCGCGCATTGGTGACAGCGCCACCAGGCCGGCCTGCTTGCGGTCGCTGGTGATGAACTTGGAGACCCGGATGAACACTTCGTTCGACACTCCCGAGCCGGGGCCGATCCGTTTCGCATCCGCCTCCGACAGCTTGCCCCCGACTTTCATGCTGCTGCCCGCGCCGAGTTCGACGATGTTGCCGTCGCCGAAGAACAGGCTGGCCGTTCCGCCCGCGCCGACCGTCACCTTGTCCCCGCGCTCGAGCGGGCCGCCAAGCGAAGCCTTTGCCTTCGTCCCCTTGCCGCCGGCGATGGTGACGGGTCCCTTCATGGCGACGATGAACGCGACCGGCTCGGCCATGACGACCGAGGCGCACGCGACGCAGGTGGCGACCAGGCATGAGGTCAGGGTCCAGCGCACGAAAGGCTCCTTAGAAGGGTGCGGATGATCGAAGGGGTCCACGGAACGGATGAGGGCGGCCAGCGTAGCCGGGTCGCGCGCGCTGCGCCAGCCGCAATCAGTCCTCGAATAGAGGTCGTGACGGTAGTACACGAGCGGGAGATGAAAGTTGGCGAGGTGACGGATTGGTGGGCGGTGAGGTGCGGTCCTTAGGTCCCGGTCCCGGTTCGTCCCGTCCCCCGGACCTCGCCGCGTCCGTGCCCGCTGGCGGATCGCGAATCGTCCGGGTAAGGTCGCGCGCAATCAACGAGCCGAGACTCGCCCGCCCGCGGACCTTTCGCGCGCTTCGACTGGAGTGCCGCCCCGCGAGCAGAGCCTGACGCATCCCGGGAGGAGCCATGAAGGAAAAGGCCGAAATCGTCGACGCCGACGGCCTGCGCCGCATTGTCACCCGTATCGCGCACGAGATCGTCGAGCGCAACAAGGGCGTCGATGACCTGGTGCTGGTGGGGATCCGCCGCCGCGGGGTGCCGATCGCGAGCCGCATCGCCGAGAAGATCAAGGAGTTCGAAGGCAAGGCCCCGGCCGAGGGCAGCCTCGACATCACGCTCTACCGCGACGATCTGTCCACGGTGGCCGCGCATCCTGTCGTCGGTATCACGGAGATCCCGGTCGACATCAACGGCAAGGTCGCGATCCTGATCGACGATGTGCTGTACACCGGCCGCACCGTGCGCGCCGCGATGGACGCACTCATCGATTTCGGCCGCCCGCGCACCATCCAGCTCGCCGTGGTCATCGACCGTGGCCATCGCGAACTGCCGATCCGCGCCGACTTCGTGGGCAAGAACGTGCCGACGTCCAAGCGTGAGGTCATCGGCGTGAAACTGCTCGAGATCGACGGCATCGACAGCGTCGTGATCAAGGAGTTCGACGAGTAGCTTTCGTCCGCTGCGCATCCGGTGCGGCAGCGCTGTTCGCCTCGACCCAACCAGCCCCGGGAGCACGTCATTCTCGCCGGCACCGAACGACATTCGGTGTTTTGTGGATTGTCCAGCAAGATATTCCTTGAATTCGAGGAATGCCAGAAGCATCCTCTAGGTACACCCGGAGGCGATGCCATGCTCGACGATCTCGACGCCATCGACCGCAGTCTGCTCGACCTGTTGCAGAAGGACGGCCGCACCTCGAATGCCGACCTCGCCCGCGCCGTGAAGATGGCTCCGAGCGCGGTGTTCGAACGCGTGCGCAGGTTGGAACGCGACGGTGTGATCCGCGGCTACAGCACCCGTCTTGATCCTCGCGCGCTCGAATGCTCGCTGCTGGCGTTCGTGCTCGTGCGCACCGACGAGCGGACCGGCGAGAACACCGCCGGCGCTGAACTCGCGCGTGTACCCGAAGTGCTCGAGGTGCATCACGTCGCGGGCCAGGACAGCTACCTCGTGAAGGTGCGCGTCAAGGATCCCGAGTCGCTCGGAAGGCTGTTGCGCGAGCGCTTCGGCGCGATCCGTGGCGTGCGTTCCACGCAGAGCACCATCGCGCTCGAAACACTCAAGGAGGACACCGCGCTGCCACTGGAGCCGCCGCCAGCGACTGTGCAGAAGGAGCGTCTGCGTGCCTGAGACCGCGGCGCGTCAGGGTCGGCTCCTGCTGATCCTGTCATTCCTGTGCATCTGGTTCGTGTGGGGCAGCACGTTCCTCACCATTCGCCACGTCATCCACACCATTCCGCCGCTGCTCATGTGTGGCATCCGCCTGCTCGCCGCCGGCGCGCTGCTGGGTGCGTTCGGGGCCGCGACCGGTGCGCTGTGGCCGCGCGGCGTGGAGTGGCGCAACGCCGCGCTGGTCGGCATCCTGCTGCCCGGCATCGGCAACGTCACGGTGACCATCGGCGTGGCTCACGTGCCGTCCGGTCTTGTGGCCCTGCTCGTGGGCACGATCCCACTGTGGATGGCGCTGCTCGCCTCGCTCGGCCCGCACGGCGTCCCGCCATCGCGTCAGGCCGGTATCGGGTTGGTGCTCGGCTTCGCCGGCATCGCGCTGTTGATCGGGCCGAGCATATTGCGTGCTGGCATGCTGCGGCCTGGCATGCTGCGGTCTGGCATCATGGGCGCTCCCGGCGGTGGCGAACTGGGCGCCAATCCCGCGTGGGCACTCGTGCCCGTGCTGGGCTCGCTGTCGTGGTCTTGGGGCTCGTTGTGGTCACGCCGCATCGCGATGCCCACCTCGGGCGTCATGTCGACCGCCATCGGGCTGACCGCTGCAGGCCTCGGCCAGTTGGTGTTCGCTGCACTCGCCGGCGACTTCGCGCACTGGCAGCCCGCGGCCGTGCCGTGGACCGCGTGGGCCGCGCTCGCCTATCTGGTGGTGTTCGGGTCGGCGCTCGGGTTCGGCTCGTACCTCTATCTGCTGCGCCGCGTGCCGCCTGCCGTGGTGGCCACTTACGCCTTCGTGAATCCGGTCGTCGCCATGACGCTCGGCTGGGCGTTCGGTGGTGAGGCGCTGGGACCGCGCACGTTCGCGGCGGCTGCAGTCGTGCTGGCGGCTGTTGCATTGATCACGACCGCACCACCCGCAGTGCGCGCCGTGGTCGCACCGGCGGGGGCAGTGCCCGCACGGCAGGGTTGAACCGGACTTCCAACGCGGAGGACACGGTCATGACGATGCGAGCTCACGAGATCGCGGACATCGAGTTGCGCCGCCGTGCGCATGGCAAGCTCTACGAGGAGTTCGTGCGCGAGGGCTCCATGAGCCTCGGGCTCTACGTGCTGCCGGCGGGTGGCATCGATCCTCAGCCGCCGCACACCGAGGATGAGGTCTACGTGGTGATGCGAGGCCGGGGTCGCATCACGGTCTCGGGCGAGGAGTACCCCGTCGGCCCCGGTTCGGTCGTGTTCGTGCCCGCGCAGGCCGAGCATCGCTTCCATGGCATCACCGAGGAGCTGTCGATCATGGTGATGTTCGCGCCCGCGGAGTATTCGCAGCGCGAGCGTTGACCGCGACGCTCGGGGCTCGACGGGAACTTCCTGTCGGTCGCGAGTTCCGCGTGCGGAAGCTGACCTCTGGCCACATGCGCACCGGTGCGAACGCGCTGGACGCTCGCGCGTGGAAGGGGTTAGTTTGGGGACGAGAGTCTTTCGGTCGCGCGAGCGCCCACTCCCGCCCACTCCCGCCAAGCGGAGCATGTGCATGAGCCTTCGTCGAGAAGCCGAGAGCGAATCCGGGCTCGCCGCCGACGACCTGCGCGAGACCTGGCGGCTGCTGGCTCCCGACGACCGTCTCGAAGCCTTTCTGGATCTGCCGCGACCCGAGGCCGAGGACTTCTTCCTCGATCTGTCGGCGCGCGGCCAGTACGAGATGGTGTTCGCGATCCCGCCCGAGCAGCGCCGCTCGTGGATGCGGCTGCTGCCGCCGGACGACGCCGCCGATCTCGTGCAGGAGTCCGAGGAAGACGAGCGCGAGGCCCTGCTCGCACTTCTTGATGAACAGACCCGGCGCGAAGTGCTGGCGCTGCTGGCCTATGCCGAGGACGACGCCGGCGGCTTGATGAACCCGCGCTACACGCGCGTGCGCGCCGACGTCAGCGTGGACGAGGCGATCAGCTACCTGCGCCGTCAGGCGCGTGAGCGTGCCGAGAATGTCTACTACGTCTATGTGATCGACGCCGATCTCCGGTTGGTCGGCGTGGTGTCGCTGCGTGAACTGTTCGCTGCCGCCAGTGACCGCACCGTGCGCGACATCATGGCGACCGACCTGGTGGTCACGCACGGCGACACCGATCAGGAAGTGCTGAGCCGGCTGTTCGCCGAGCATGATCTGCAGGCCATCCCGGTCGTCGATGAGGAAGGCCGCATGCAGGGCATCGTGACGGTCGATGACATCGTCGACGTCATCCGGGAAGAAGCCACCGAGGACATCCAGAAGATCGGCGGTACCGAGGCCCTCGAAGCGCCGTACCTGGAAGTCGGTTACCGCTCGATGCTGAGCAAGCGCGTGGTGTGGCTGGCGGTGCTGTTCGTCGGCGAGCTTCTGACCGCCACCGCCATGGGCAAGTTCGAGAACGAGATCGCCAAGGCGGTGGTCCTGAGCGTGTTCATCCCGCTCATCATCTCGTCGGGTGGCAACTCGGGCTCGCAGGCCAGCACGCTTGTCATCCGTGCGATGGCACTGGGCGAGGTCACGCTCGCCGACTGGTGGCGGGTGATCTACCGCGAACTCCTGCAGGGCGTGTCGATGGGTTCGATCCTCGGAGCGATCGGCTTGGGGCGCGTGTTCGTGTGGGAGTCGATGTTCCACACATATGGCTCGAACACGCTCGCCCTGGGGATCACGGTGGCGATCAGCGTCATGGGCGTGGTCACGTTCGGCACTCTCGCCGGCTCGATGCTGCCGTTCCTCCTGAAGCGCGCCGGGCTCGACCCTGCCAGTGCCTCGGCGCCGTTCGTCGCCACGCTCGTCGACGTCACCGGCATCGTCATCTACTTCTCGATCGCCAGCCTGATGCTGAAAGGCACGCTGCTGTAGCGCCTGCAGATCGACCTTGCAATTTTGAACCTAAGGTTCAAGAATACAAGGTATGAGCTTTCGTCCGAGAAGCCTTGAGGCGGGTCTGCGCGTCCAGCTCCGTACGTTCCCAGTCGTGTTCGTCCAAGGGCCGCGCCAGTGCGGGAAGAGTACGCTCGTGCGTCATGCACTGCCGGACTGGACCATTCTCGATCTCGAGCGGCCTGGGGATCGGGCCGTGCTCGAAGCGGATCTGGAAGGCTTCCTCGCAGCGAATGCCCGGCACATCGCGTTCGACGAGGCGCAACGCCACCCTGCGTTGTTCGGAGCCCTGCGCCACGCTGTGGATGCACACCCCGGGCGGGGACGATTCGTCTTGCTGGGTTCTGCCGGCTCCGCACTCATGCGCGGGGTGTCGGAGAGCCTTGCGGGCAGGGTCGGTCTGCTTGAACTGGCCCCGTTCTCGGCGGCTGAACTGCCCGCCGCACGGACGGCCGATCGCTGGTTCTGGGGCGGTTTTCCACCGGTGCACGCACGGCGGGGCCCCCAAGCCCGAGCCCATTGGCTCGATGCCTATGTGACCCAATTTCTTGAGCGAGACCTGCCTGCGCTTGGTGTGCGCATCCAGCCCCAGCGCCTACGCACGCTGTGGACGATGCTCACCCACGTCCATGGCCGCACGCTCAATGTCAGCGATCTCGCACGCTCGCTCGGCGTCTCATCCCACACCGTGAACGACCATCTCGATGTACTGGAGGCGGCGTTCATGATCCGGCGGCTGGCGCCATTTCATGCCAACGTCCAGAAACGTTTGGCGCGCAGCCCGAAGCTCTACATCCGTGACACCGGCCTGCTGCACTTCCTTGCGGGTCTGCGGAGGCCGTCCGAGCTTCGCACCTGGCCGCAGCGCGGATCGTCGTTCGAGGGCATGGTCATCGAGGAGATCGCGGGCATGGCGAGGGAGCGGACCGTGCGGCCCGGCTTGTTCCATTGGCGCACCAGCACAGGCTCGGAGGTGGATCTGCTGGTCCAGGATGGCCGACGCTTGGTCCCGATCGAGATCAAGTTGGGTTCCACGGTCGATCCCCGTGCGCTCGCAGGGCTCCGGCAGTGCATGAAAGACCTTGGGCTCAAACGTGGCTGGGTGGTGTATGGCGGCAATGAGCGTCGTGAACTCGGGTCCGGCGTGGTCCTCGTACCGTGGCGAGAGGTCGTGGCCCGGAATGAAGATTTCGGGCTCGGACGCACCTGAGCGGGGGCTGCCGGCGCCGAGTAGTCACAGCCACGCCGATCCGGCGTAGGGACTCAGCCACACCCAGGAGGGAGCGCTCGTGAGCCGAATCGTCTCGTTGTGTCTGGTTCTGATCGCCGTTGCCGTTCCTGCCCACGCCCAGCTGCCGCTGGGTGCCACCGCGCCCGCGTACTCCAAGTCGCTGCTCGGCGGCGGCACGCTCACGAACACGACCTATTCCGGCAAGGTCGTGGTCATGTTCCTGCTGGGGTATGGCTGACCCTTCTGCCTCGCCGACGGTCCGTCGGTGCAGAACGACATCGCGGCGTACTACGCGGCGACGAAGCCGGGCGAGGTGCAGGTGGTGGGCGTCGACTTGTGGAACGGTTCGCCCGCACAGTTGGCGCAGTTCCGCGTGCAGACCGGAGCCACGTTCCCCCTGGCACTGAACGGCGCGGCCGCCAGTGGCGGCAACCTCGAGGTGCTTTACGGCACGTTCGACAACTACATCGTGCTCAACAAGCAGGGCATCGTGCGCTATCACGCTGCGTTGGTCTGGCCGCACGGCACGCGCTATCACCTGAACGAGATCCGGGCCACCGTCGACTCGCTCGTCACACCCACGCTCGACGCCCCCGGCGGCCCACCGTCCGCACTGTCGCTGAGCGCCGGACCGAACCCGGCGCGCGGGCCGGTGCGAGTGGCACTGGCGCTGCCCTCCGATGCGCGTACGGTGCGCGTGACCGTTCACGACGTGGCGGGCCGGGAAGTGGCGTTGCTCGCGCGGGGCCCGCTGAGCGCAGGGCGGCACGAGTGGAGCTGGAATGGCCGCGATGTCGCCGGCGCGCGTGCGGCCCCCGGGCTGTATCTGGTTCGCGTGGTTGCTGGCGAGCAGGTGAGGTCGAGCCGCGTGGTCCTGTCAAGGTGAGCTGCCTGCGGGCTTGAAGCCCCCGAGCCTCATTTGATCGAACGGGCGAATCGGAGATCTCGCGCTTGCTCGAGTGTTGCCGGCTGCGCGTCAAGGACGTCGATCTTGCGCGCTGCGAGATCACGGTGCGTGACGGCAAAGGCGGCAAGGACCGCGTGACGATGCTGCCGACGCGTCTGGTCGCGACCCTGTCCGCACGTCTGGAACGCGTGAAGGTCCAGCACGAGCGGGATCTCGCGAGCGGCCTTGGCAGTGTGAAAATGCCAGCGGCGCTCGACCGCAAGTACCCTCGCGCCGCGTTCGAGTGGGGCTGGCAGTGGGTGTTCCCGGCCTCGCGATTCTATGTCGACCCCGAGGGCGGGCGCCGGCGCCACGTGCATGAGTCGGTGTTGCAGAAGGCCGTTCGGGAGGCAGCGATCCGAGCGCGGCTCCCGCGACCCGCAACCAGTCACTCGCCGCGGCATTCGTTCGCGACTCACTTGCTGGAGAACGGCTACGACATCCGCACGATCCAGAAACTTCTCGGCCACCGGGACGTGAGCACGACAATGATCTACACGCACGTACTGAACCGCGGCGGCCGCGGCGTCAGGAGTCCGCTCGACACGGGAGGGTAAGCTGCCGGCCGGCCGGATATCCCTCGGTCTATCTGGATACGCGGCGGAAGCGGGAAGAGCGAGTTCGGCGAAGGGCAACGAGTTCGCGATACCATCCAGATGCTTCCAGGGCATATAGTCGGACCGCACCGCAGCGGAGAACCGGATAGATGATGACGTCCAATTGGAGTTAGGCGAACTATGCCGCGCATGGGCGATGATGATGTGACACGTGTCACGTGACGGATTACATTTGAACAATGATCAAGACGTTTGCGGACCGGCACTCGCAAGCGCTCTACGCGACGGGCAAGCCGAGTCGATTTCCGCCTGACGTCGTCAGACGGGCGATTCGAAAGCTGGAGTACATCGACCTCGCGGTTCGCATTGACGACTTGAAGGTTCCGCCCGGCAATCGACTTCACGCGATCGGGCGGGGACGGGCGGGGCAACATACGATCTCGGTCAGCAACGAATGGCGCATCTGGTTTCGGTTCATGGATGGCGACGCCTACGATGTCGAGATCGCCGACTACCACTCGAGACGAGGTCTGAGATGAGAATTCCGAATGCCGGCCGGCGAGCGATTCGGCCCACCCATTCAGGTGAGATGCTTCGAGAGGACTTTCTCCCGGACTACGGGCTCACGGTTGCGGGTCTCGCCAAGGCGTTGGGCGTTTCCCGTCAGACCATGAACGAACTGCTCAGGGAGCGGCGCGCCGTAAGCCCGGAGATGGCGCTTCGGCTCTCGCGCCTGTTCAGCAATTCTCCCGAGTTCTGGCTCAACGCGCAGCGCGCAGTCGATCTCTGGGACGCTGAGAAGACCCTCAAGTCGCGCGTTGAACGCATCAAACCGCTGAAGGTCGCATAACACGGTGTTTCAGCGGACCGGCTGCGCCGGCCGCTGAGCACCAACACGTTAGGCTGCCAAGGGGCGCATGACAACGCTGCAAATCATCGTGATGACCTGCGCGTACGCCGTCGCGCTGGTTGCCGCAATCTACCTTACGCGGGCACCTTCGCGCCGCGTCATGGGGGCCTTGGCCGGCGGCGCTGCGGCCGGCGGC
>JANNWR010000401.1:0-6984 GCA_031408715.1 bacterium | reverse complement strand
GCTGCGTATGAAGCCGCGCAGGAGTCCGCGAACCGTGATCGCCACCGTGATCTCGATCGCCGGTCTGGGAGTGCTCCTGCAGCCCGCCGCGATCAGGCCGCCACGCTCTCCGCCCGCTTCGCCCGCACGCGCCACGCCATCCAGGTGGCGAACACCGCCACCAGCGTGAGCGCCAGGAACGTCTCGTGCGTGGCGCGCACGAATGCGCCGCGGTCGAGGCCGCCAGGTGCGCCCAAGTGGAGTTCGGCATGCGCGTCCGCGTGGTAGCGCGCGGTGGCCATCGCGCCGGTGAACGCCACGCCCGCGGCGATGCCCAGGCTGCGCGTGGTGCCCTGCAGGCCCGAGGCGAGTCCCAGGCGTTCGGGCGGCACTAATGAGAGCAGTGCACTGGCGTTCGGCACCGCGAACAGACCCTGCCCGACGCCGATCAAGACCAACGCGGTCACGAGCCGCGCCCCCATGGGCAGCGCGCCCAACTGCGAGAGCAACGCAAAGCCACCGGCGGTGAACGCCATGCCGGTCACGGTCAGCGTGCGCGCGCCCATGCGGTCCGCCAGCCGTCCGGCGGACGGCGCGCAGAACAGCGCGGCCAGAGGCAGGATGGCGAGCCAGGCGCCCGACTGCGCGGCGGTGAGCCCGCCGGTCTCTTCCAGTACGAGCGGTAGCAGGAAGCCCACCGACACGCTCAGCAACTGGCCCAGGAACGTCAGGCTGACCGCACCGCCCAATGGACCGATCACTAGGTCCAATGGCAGCAGCGGTTCGAGCCGCGTGCGTTGCTGGCTCAGGAATGCGGCCAGAAGCAGCGCGCCTCCGAGTCCGCTCACGAGCACCACGGGTGACAGCCAACCGTGTTCGGGACCGCGAGTGAGCGCCAGCATGAGGCCGGCGAGCCCGCCCGCCCACAGCAGCGGCTGAACGCGATCGACCACGGCTGCGCTGAGGTTGGGCACATCGGCGGGTACGCGCTTCTGCAGCAGCGAGAACGCCAGCAGCCCGAGCGGAATGTTGACGAAGAAGATCCAGCGCCACGACGCGTGCGCCACCACGAGGCCGCCCAGCGGCGGCCCGACCGCGAGCCCGATGCCGACCATGGCACCGAACGCGCCCAGCGCGCGGCCACGCTCCTCCAGCGGGAACGCCTGCACCAACAGAGCAGAGCCGTTCGCCGACACCAGTGCGGCGCCAACGCCCTGCAGCACGCGCAACGCGATCAGCGTCTCGACGTTCGGTGCCAACCCACACAGCAGCGAAGCGGCGGTGAAGAGCAGCAGGCCGGTGCCATAGATGCTGCGCCGTCCGCGTGCGTCGGCGATGCGTCCGGCGGTGAGCAGCAGCCCGGTGATGGTGAGCGAGTAGGCGAGCGCGACCCATTCCACCGTGCTCAGTGCTGCGTGCAGCGAGCGCTGCAGCGTGGGCAGCGCGATGTTGACCACACTCGCATCGAGCGTCGCCATGACCACACCGAGCGCGATGGGCGGGAACACCTTCCAGCGCGGCCAGTCGGCCGCGGAGGCCGCAGCGGCAGGAGTGCCCCCGCCACCCGCCATGTCGTGCGATCTCAGGTCACTCACTTCTGGCGCAGGATCTTCATGATCTCGGGCAGGTTCGGGGTCTTTCCGTACAGCAGCATGCCCAGCCGGAACAGCCGTGCTCCGGACCATAGCGTGAGCAGCCCGTACACCAACAGGGCGACTATCGAACCCGCGATCTGCCACGGCGGGATGACCGCGCCCGACACGCTCGCCGCCGACAGCCGCAGCATCATGGTCATCGCGGCGGTCGTGGGGAAAAACGACAATCCCACGGCCAGACCGGAGTTCGGGGTGTTCAGCAGCACACTGATGATCCAGAACGGCGCCACGCTCAGGATGGTCATGTAGCCCGCGACCTGCGTCGCCTCGCGCAGATTGCTCGCGAGCGCACCGACCGAGGTCATGAGTCCGGCGTAGAACAGGTAGCCGAGCACGAAGTAGATGAAGCCGAACACAAGCAACGACGGCGGCACTTCGATGTGCAGGAGTGCCAGCGAGCTGCCGCCCAGGGTGAACCCGGCGATCACCCACGTGCCGACCAGCGTCAGGGCGGCACCCGAGAGCCCGACCAGCTTGCCGAGCAGCAACTCATCCGCCGTCACGCTGCACATGAGCGATTCGAGGATGCGCGTCTCCTTCTCCTCGGCGATACCCTGGAGCAGGTACTGGCCGCCGGTGATGATCGACATCACCATCAGGAAGCCAAACGCGAACGGTAGTAAGAAGCCGCCGATCTCCTTGCCGTCATCCTTGATCGCCCAGTCTCCGCGGCGGTCCTGCGTGTAGTAGTCCATGCCGCGGCCCATCCACAACGCGCGCTGGATGCGGGTCGAATCGGTGCTCGCGCGCAGCAGGTTCTGCGTCAGCCACGCCGTGAGCGGCCGCTGGTCCCCGCTGCTCGTGAACACGCGCGTGTCATTTGCATAGACACGCAGACGCCCCGAGGAGAGGAAGTCCGGCGAGACCACGAGCAACTGTGTGACGGTGCCCTTCTCGAGCGAGTCCAGTGCTGTCGCTTGGTCTGCGAAGTGACGAAATACCACCGGCACCGTCTTCGGTTTCTCCTGCGGTTTGCCGAGTTGGTTCGGATCGGTCGGGATACTGAGCACGGCAGGTTGGTACTCGGATGCGAGCGGCGCGTCCGCGTACAGGCCCGAGGAGTCCACGAGCGCCACGACGCGCGCCTCGGCCTGTTTCGCCAAGGACGAGTTGATCGACATCTTCGTGCCGACCACGCCCGAGAGGAAGAAGATCAGCGGCGTGATGAGCAGCGTGACAACGAACGCCTTGCGCCGCACCGTGGTGAGGTATTCGCGGCGCGCGATCACGCCCACTTTCGAGACGGACAGACTCATCGCGCACCTCCGAGCATGGGGGATTCATCGACGGTGGGCGGGCCGCTCTTGCCTTGGTCGAGCCCGGCGCCGGCCTCGACGACGTGCACGAAGATGTCTTCCAGCGGCGGCACGATCGGCACGAATGCACGCACGGCCAAGCCCTGCTCGAGCAGCGCCTTGAGCACGGCGGCTGGGTGTGCGGCTTTCTCGAGTGTGATGCGCCAGAACTCCGGCTGCTGCGACATCTCCTTGATGCCTGCGGTGTGCCGCGGCGTGCCGTCCACGTGCAACTCGTAGGCGTTCTCCGCGTACTGCCGGCGGATGTCGGCGACCTTGCCGTACAGCACCATGTGACCGCGGTTGATCATCAGCGCGCGGTCGCACTGCTGTTCGACCTTGTTCATCTGATGCGTCGACAACAGCACGGTGCTGCCGTCGGCGCGCCGGCGGCGCAGCACGTCTTCGAGCACCTGCACGTTGATGGGATCGAGGCCCGAAAAGGGTTCGTCGAGGATCAGCAACTGCGGCCGGCCGATGAGTGCCGAGCACAGCTGTAGCTTCTGCTGCATGCCTTTCGACAACGCCGATACCTGGTTCTTGGCCCACGCCGCGAGCCCGAACTCCTCGAGCAGCGTGATGGACTCGCGTCGCGCGTCGCTGTGGCTCATGTCCTTGAGCTCACCGAAGTACGACAGCGCGTCCAGCACAGGCACCTTCTTGTAGAGCCCGCGTTCTTCCGGCAGGTACGACGTCCGTGGACGCTGCGGCCCACCGACCGACCGGCCTTCGTACGTGATCGTGCCGGCGTCGGGGCGGACGATGTCGGTGATCATGCGGATGAGAGTGGTCTTGCCCGCGCCGTTCGGGCCCAAGAGCGCGAAGATCTCGCCCGCGGCGACATCGAAGCTGACATCGTTCACGACCGTGCGCTGGTCGTAGATCTTCTGGACGTTGCGGACCTGGAGCATCGACTCCTCGGAGCGGGAAGGGGACTTGCGGCCGGCTCACGAGGGAGCCGGCACGGCCACGCCGGTGCCCATGGCCGGGCGGGTTTGCGGCGTGCGAGCCGTGACACTAGGGGTCGGCTCGTGGGCGGACAAGCGTACGCTTTCCGGCCCGGCAGGTTGCGGTCGCACCGACCAACCGACTGTCTGGGTGGATGGTCGGTCGGAGGGGCGAACTTCAACGGTCCGGCGGCCGGCCCCGGGCCCGACGACGGGTGTCATGCCCCAGCCGCGACTGGCCGATAACCCGGGGGACCGTTCGGGCGGTACCCTGAACCTCGCCGGGTGTCCGTCCTGTCGGCCAGCCCAGAGCCTCACCGGAGACCCAAGCTCATGCGCAGAACCCGACTTTCCCTCGCGGCCCTGATCGTGACGATGTGCGTCGCGAGTTTCACCGGCTGCGAGTGCAACTCCTCGCAGGTGGTCGCACCGCCGTTGCCGCCGCTGTCCGCGGTCGTGCTCACTCCGGTCACCGACACACTCGTCGTCGGAGCACAGCGGCTGTTCGTCGCCGCGGCACTCGATACCGATGGCGTCACGGTCGCGGGCGCGGTGTTCACGTGGACGAGCGGGGATCCCAGCGTCATCACGGTGTCCAACACAGGACTGGTCACCGCTGTGGGCGAAGGCGTGACCCGGCTGATCGCTGCCGCCGGTGGGTTCGCCGATACCGCGGTGGTCGCGGCCATCGTGCAGCCCGGCTGGTACACGCAGACGAGTGGTACGACCGGCAGCCTGAACGGCGTGTTCTTCGCCACCGATGGTCGCCAGGGTTGGGCCGTGGGCGATGCCGGCACGATCGTGCGCAGCACGAACGCCGGCGCGGCATGGGCGATCCAGACCAGTTCGACGGTGGAGGACCTGCAGGACGTCTGGTTCACCACCACGCTGACCGGCTTCGCGGTGGGCACGGGCGGCACGATCATGCGCACGCGCAACGCGGGCTCGTCGTGGGCGCGGCTCAACAACACCGGCACCGCCGACGCGCTCTACGGCGTGTGCTTCGCCGACACTTCGCACGGCTGGGCGGCGGGGGCCAACGGTACGATCCTGCGCACCGCCAACGGTGGGGCGACATGGAGCAAGCTCAACCCGACAGGCGTGCAGCTGAACAGCGTGTCGTTCAGCGACACCACGAACGGCTGGGCGGTGGGCGAGACCGGCGTCATCGTCGGCACGCACGACGGCGGGCGCAGCTGGTACATCGTGCAGCCCGCGGTCACTGCCCAGCCGCTGCGCGCGGTCTGGCGACTGTCGAACACACGCGCGATCGCGGGCGGCGTGGCGGGTGCGAACCCGTTCACGACCAGCACCGTGGACTCGCTGCAGTGGAGCCTGGGCACGCTGGGCGGGGCCAATCAGGTCGAAGGATTGCACATGGTCAGCGACCAGACCGGCTACGCGGTGGGCACGAATGGCAGCGGATTGATCCTGAAGACGCTCGACGGTGGATTGAACTGGTCCCCGCAGACGTCCAACTCGGCGCAGGCGCTCAACGGCGTGTGGTTCGTCGACGCACTGCGCGGCTGGGCGGTGGGTGTGGGCGGCCGCATCGTGCACACCTCGAAGGGCGGGTTGTAGCCACAGCGCATGGCGCCGCAGCTTTTTGACTCGCGCCCGCCCGCGGCCCGACCATGCGGCCATGGACGCTCGCCTGATCATCGTCGATGGCTACAACGTCATCCTGCGCTCGCCGCGGTTGAAGCCGGGCGGCACGCGCACGCTGCGTGATTCACGCGACCTGCTCTCGAACCTGCTGGCGTGGATGATGGGTGCGAACAACGTGCACTTCCTAATCGTCTTCGACGGCCAGCAGGGCATGGGGCGCGACGAGCCCAATGGCCGCGTGCAGATCCAGTTCTCGCGCCCGCCCGATACCGCGGACGACGTCATCCGTCGCATCGTCGAGAAGCGCGTCGGTGGCGAAGAAGCCGTCACCGTGGTGACGTCCGACATCGAGGTCGCCCGCCATGCTCGTGCCATGGGTGCCGACATCTCGCTCGGCGACCTGTTCCTGGCTTCGGCGTTCGGCAGCGTCGGCAACGAGCCCGGCGACAAGGACGGCAAAGGCGAGTCCCTCCCCGCGGACGACAAGCCGGTGTCGCTGTCCAAGAAAGAGCTGGCCGAGTGGGCGGAACTGTTCACGCGCCGGAGCAAGGCTTCCGAGGCCGACGACGACGATGAGACCGTGAACTGACAGCACCCTGACCCCGCAGCCGGTCACGGCCGGGGGTGTGACGCGTTAGCGATTGCGAACCTCGTGCTGTCCGTGATCCTGCACTCCTGTCCGGGAGCTTCTGATGCGCCGTCGTACCGTCTGTTCGATTCTGGCACTCATGACCGCTGCCCTGACGCTCGCCGCGGGCGCGTTCGCCGCGACCGCACCCAGCCGGAAGTCGCCCGCGAAGCCGGCCGCCAAGTCCGCCGTCGCCCGCACCGAGGTCGCGGTCTTCGCCATGGGTTGTTTCTGGTGCGGCGAGACGCAGTTCGAGCAGCAGCCAGGCGTGCTGAGCGTGGTCTCGGGTTATGCCGGCGGCCCCGAGAAGAACCCCACTTACGAAGAGGTCAGCTCCGGCGCCACGGGGCACTACGAGTCGATCCAGGTCACGTTCGATCCCACGAAGACCAGCTACGAGCAGATGATCGACCTGTTCTGGCACGGCATCGATCCGACCCAGGGTAACGGCCAGTTCTGCGATCACGGCCGGCAGTACCGCTCGGTGGTGTTCTACGCGGACGAACACCAGAAGCTTGTCGCCGAAGCGAGCAAGGCGGCGATCGAGACTTCTGGCGTGCTCAAGCAGCCGATCGTCACCGAGATCCTGCCGGCGGGCGCGTTCTGGCCGGCCGAGAGCTACCACCAGGACTTCTGGCGCAAAGACCCGCTGCGCTATCGCAGCTACCGTCTCGGCTGCGGCCGCGACCTGCGGCTCGCGCAGTTGTGGGGAGCCAAGGCCGCCAAGCCGCTGTTGCACTGAGCGGCGCTTTCACGCAGCCGAAAAACCATCGGGCGGCCCGTCCGTGCAGGACGAGCCGCCCGTGGTGTCCGATCACTCGGCTTGGCGCCGTCGGTCAGCGACCGTCGACCGGAGCGCGCATCGGATCGAC